>CADBQY010000116.1 GCA_902796885.1 uncultured Planctomycetota bacterium | reverse complement strand
CGCCGATATGAGCGCCGAGATCGCCCACTACCGGCGGAAGCGCGATATGCTTATCGACGGGATCGGCGACCTCTACGAAATCGCGCGGCCGGAAGGCGCGTTCTATATGTTCCCGAAAGCTCCCTGGGGGACCGCGAGCGAGTTCGTCGAACGGGCGATCACCAAATATTCGCTGCTGATCATTCCGGGGAACGTCTTTAGCGTGCGCGACACGCATTTCCGCATTTCCTACGCCGCGAGCGACGAGACGATCAAACGCGGGATCGACGCGTTCCGTAAACTGGCCGAAGAAAAATAAACCCTACAGACTTTAAATCATTTCATATCCAAGGAGAAAACGATCGTTATGGCGAAGAAGAGTTGTGTATTGGCGTATTCCGGCGGACTTGACACCTCGGTCATTTTGGGATGGCTGATGGACCGCGGCTACGATGTCCATTGTGTGTACGTCGACGTCGGGCAGCCGTGCGAAGACCGCGCGGCGATCCGCAAAAAGGCGGAAGACATCGGCGCGGCGTCGGTTCGGTTCATCGACGTGCGTGAAGAGCTCTGCCGCGACTACGCGTTTCCGATGATCCAATGGCAGGCGAAATACGAAGCCGTCTATCTGCTCGGCACCTCGATCGCCCGGCCGATCATCTCGAAGAAGATTCTCGAAGTCGCCAAAGAAGTCGGCGCCGAAGCGTTCGCTCACGGCGCGACGGGCAAGGGGAACGACCAGTGCCGATTCCAACTCGCCGCCGAAGCTCTCGAACCTTCGGTGAAGATGATCACTCCCTGGCGAATGGACGAATTCCGCGCCGAATTTCCCGGCCGTACCGAGATGATCAACTACTGCGCCAAGAAAAACATTCCGGTCAAGGCGTCGATCGCCAAACCGTATTCTTCCGACGAGAACTGCCTGCATATCAGCTACGAAGCCGGTCAGCTCGAAGATATGAACGTCTGCGGGCTCGACCTGGTCGAGTTTGGAATGTGTGTCCGGCCGCAGGACGCGCCCGATCAAGAAGAAAAAGTCTCGATCGAATTCGAGTCGGGCGTTCCGGTCAAGGTGAACGGCCAGAAAATGAACGCCTACGAAGTGATCGACTCGCTCAATAAGATCGGCGGCCGGAACGGGGTCGGGATCATCGATATGGTCGAAAACCGGTTCGTCGGCATGAAGAGCCGCGGCGTCTACGAATCCCCCGGTATGACGATTCTGTACGACGCGCACCGTTATGTCGAGCAACTGACGCTCGACCGCGATTTGACCCATCTGCGCGACCGACTTTCGCCCGAAGTCGCCGAAATGGTCTACAACGGGTTCTGGTACTGCGCCAAGATGGACGCGCTCCTGGCGTTTATCAAAGAGGCGCAGAAGCCGGTGACCGGCCGCGTCGATCTGAAACTTTACAAGGGGAACATCATCCTCGACAAGCGGGAAAGCGCCAACTCTCTCTACGACGAGGGAATCGCCACGATGGAGGGGAGCGACGCGTACAACCAGAACGACGCGACCGGTTTCCTCCGGATTCTGGGGCTGCCGCTTCGCGTTCAAGGGAAAGCGCGTCCGCGCGCCTAGTCCGCCCCACGCAGAAGATGCCGGACACACGACATCGTTTTTCATTACGGTCAGCGCAAAGGGCGCCTCGGCGGTGCGCTTTGCGCTGATTTGCTTTGTTATCAGATTTCCCCCCAAGAATGGACTCGGCCGCAATCGTCCCCGTCAACTGGAAAAAGAACCTCTTTTTCATCTGGCTCTGCCAGTTCCTTTCGATCGCCGGTTTTTCGCTGGCGCTCCCTTTCGTTCCGATCTATATTCGCGACAAGTGGGGAATTACCGGCGAGCACGAACTCGGCCTCTGGATGTCGGCGTTCTACTTTTTCGGTATGCTCAGCTACTGCGGCTCAACCCCGCTCTGGGGCGTCCTGGCCGACCGATTCGGCCGAAAGCTGATGCTTCTGCGCGCCTGCTACGTCGACGGGATTTTGTTTCCCTGTTTTCTTCTGGCGCCGAATCCCGTCTGGCTGATCGTCATCCGGTTCGTCACCTCGGCTTTTACCGGCACCGTCGCCGCGGCGCAGACCCTGATCGTCACCAACACGCCGGAAGAGCATCACGGATTCTGTCTGGGAACCCTTTCGTCGGCGATCTGGTGCGGCAACCTGGCGGGGTTCACGGTCGGCGGTCTGGTCGTTCATCATTTCGGATTTACCGCCGCGTTTTTGGCGTGCGGCGCGCTTTACCTTCTGGCGGGCGCTTCGGCTCACTTCTTTGTCCGCGAAAACTTCACGCCGCCGCCGAAAGGAACGCTTCATAAAAAAGGGAACCCATTCCGCGGCCTTTCGGCCGCCGTATGGATGGTTTTCGTGATGATCGTCGTCATGGCGCTGGCGCGGAAATTCGACGAGCCCTATGTGGCGCTCATGATCGAAAAGTTCTGCGATCCCGCGAAAACCGCGCTTTATACAGGCTGGATCAGCGGCGCGGCGGCGTTGGCGGGGATCGTCTCGGCGATGGTGATCGGCCATTTGTGCGACCTGTGGTCCGCCGACAAGGTGGCGGTTCCGGCCGCGCTGATTGCCGGTGCGGGAATGTTTGCCCAGGCGGGCGCGGGGAGTCTCCTCTTTTTCGGCACGGCCCGATTTCTGAACAACCTGGCGGCGGGTGGCCTGGAACCGGCGTTCTTTTCGATGCTCGCCAAAGTCACGCCTCCCGAAAAGCGCGGCGCCGTTTTCGGTTTGGCGTCGAGTCTGCGTATGGGGGGAATTCTGCTCGGTTCGGCGCTGAGCGGCGCGGTGATCTGGATTTCCGGCGTCCGTTTCATTTTCGCCGCCGCCGGAATCTTTTTCCTGCTGATCCTTCCCCTGCATATGGCGGCGCATCGGCTGGTGGGAAAATCTCAAGTTGCCGGGGACGAACGTTCCAAGGGGTCATGATTTCAAAGGGAGGAACTCGTGGGGGCGTTTTTGGCGTAGCTTCCCGCTGATATGTTTAGCGCGTGCACTTGACGAGATTTCGTTTCAATAAGACAATCCTTGGGTCATATTTTAACATCACGAAGATGTTAAAACCCGAATATAGCCCTCAATCTTCCACGATTCAGCCGTCCGATTTTTCCAGTCCGTTACAAAGTTTATCGGGTGTGTGCCATTGGTCGTTCCATGGACTATTCAAGAATATCTCATCAAGTTCTTGTTGTGCGATGCGATCTTCTTCTAACTGTTGTTTCCGTAATTCGTCACTCATTGGTAAATGCTGGTTGTTAGCTACAGCGTGAAAAAGAGAAAGATTGGCTAGTTTTTTCATTGGTTTACCTCAAAAAATGAGCGCCGCTGTACGTGTTTAAATAGCTTTTACCAGCATGGACTGAAAATCTCCAAGTTTCATAATACAGTTGGATACTAACCAGTTGGTATTGTTCAGGGTCATTTCCATCATACTGATGAGTTCTGATAGACTGCGAAGTTGTCCGTCATCGTGGATAGGCAACACGTTTTGTCTTTGCAGTTCTTTTTTACATTCTTGCAATAAAGACTTATATTTCCTTTTTATGAAGCAAAAGTAATATGCTTTCGGACTGTCGTGTACTATGATGTTGGCTTCGTCCAAATTATGCTGACACCAATTCAGCACAAATGCAGATATTGAGTCATCTAATTTTTTGAAATCTCCACGTGTTCGTCCGAAACACATTAGCGGTTGACTGTATTTAGAAAACAACTTACAGTACCACTCACGAAAGCTCGTGCCAAGACAGACATATTGACTCATTTTCTTTCCTTTCTCTATTTTATTCATTTTATCATGGCCTTCCAACGGGTCGCTCTTCATAAGAATCCAACTTCTTGTTTTAGACTCATTTTACCGCATCGGGCGGTTTTGTGTCATGACTCGGCACCAGGATATTTTATCACGTTGAAGAATCTGAAAAAATCGTAATATCCCCAGTCCACCCGCTTGTTCTATTATCGATTTGTCGTTTGGTTCCCACGGGCTTAGTATATTGGGTGAATTTACCCAACTTTTCTATTTGTCTACCACGGTCTTGTTATGGAACAGTTAGCCAACATTTCGCAGTTTGAAGCGCTTTGCAACCAGGCTTTCGTCAGACCGGTGGCTAACGCCATCGGTCTGACGAAACGGCCGCTGATCGACCTAACAAAGCCTCAGACACCCGGCATGTACCAAAATCGAAATCGGACTTTCAAAGTCGCAATACGCTTGTTTTACCAAGCCTATCGATTTGTTTTGTGTGTGGAATGTGAAACACTCACGAAACAAAAGTTGCGTGAGAATTCATCAATAGGTTTGTCCTGTTATGCCGGTGCTTTGTGTGTCGCGATTTGAGATTGCGCCGCAATCCGATTTCCGCCCTTTCGATTCGTCTGTTGAGAGCTAACGTTCGCTCTGATTTTGTAACTCGTATAAAAAATAGGGAGCCGGTTTTTTCCGTTCGTTTCCGTATTCGTCTTTACCGTCTTCGAGGTAGATTCGGCGCTGAAGGTCTCGATTCGTTCGGTTTTCTAAATCGTAGGTGCCGCAGTTCCAGTATTTCGATCCGTCGATGAACGACGCGATCTGGAATCGGCTGTACCACTGGTCGATTCGGGAGTGACGATAGAGAAAGTCGATCGCCATCAGCCATTTTTTTGTTTCCTCTTCGTTCCGTTTCCAGATGTAGACGTATTCGTGGGGACACCACCGCATCGTTTTGGCAAAGATGAATTTTTCGCTTTTCTCCCACGCCCGGAAATCGTCGAGCGTCCAGGGGACGTAGGAGTAGTCGGTTGTCTCTCCGCCGGTCGGAACGTATTCGGCGGCGCCGCCCGCATATTGCGGTAGATAGTTCGAAATTGTTTTATCAATTTCAAGCAGAAAATGGTTGTTCCTGTTCGCGAGATGACGCCAGTAGGCGATGTCGTCGCAGTTTCGCGCGTCGGCCGGGAGCGGCCGCGAGAAGATCGTCAGGATGTCGCGCGGAATGACCCAGAGTCCGCCGAACGGATATTTCTCGTCGCAGGTGACGGAAACGAGACTACCCGTCGTCCGCGCCTTTTCGATATATTGATCGATGTTGAATTCGGGTTCAAGGAGAATGCCGGGGGTGAGGAGAATCACCGCGTCTTCGTTCCGGGATGCGACGAACGCCTGATGCCGCCGCTCGAGGATGTTGACGTGAAAATCAAAGAACGGGTCGGGGGTCGGGATCATGAAACCGGGAAAGTGCGAGAAGTAGACGGAAAGGTCGGCGTCAAACCGATGCCGTCTGCGCCATAACTCGAACCTTTTGCACTGTTCCGGCAGCCGCGTGAAGAGGGACGGTTCGATTTTCTCGAAATTGGGAAATTTACGGTAATCGCGAGTGAATTCAACGTGCCAAAGAACCTTCATGGAAGACCTCCTTCGTGATGTGAGTAAACGTAAATGTTGATATAACGGTTTGCGCTTTGGGGTGATTCGGTTTAGAGGTCGGATTTTTGTCTCTGGATATAATATATCGCATAAATTTCAAAACTGTCAATAGATGTTACTGGAAAATTCCAAAAAATTTTTGAGAGATCCGAAAGAAACCGGCTGAAAGAGGGGAGGCGGGAACGACGAGGCGACGCTCGACGGATCCTCGTCCGGGATATTCGGCGCGAACCGCTCCGGGGGATGTATTGACCGTCGCGCCTCAAAAGACTATTTTTTCTTTCCGTTTATTCCATCAGTCCCCGAAGAAATCCGTGACCGTTTTTTTGAAGCCGCCCGAGACACAAAACCGCCCGCTCCGCGGACCGAAGTTCCACTGCGCTCTTTTTCGCGCTCTGGTGTTCTGTATTCTTTTGTCCGTCCCGGTTATCGGCTGTTCGACAAAGGCGGTCAATTTGACCGAGGTCCGCAACCCGCCGCAACTCCTCCCGCCGAACGTCGACGCGTTCGGGCGTCTCGAACCGACGCCGATCGCCGAGCTTTCCCTTTCCAGTTTGCGACTCGACAAGGATTCGGAATCGAATCTCGAAAAACTTGTCAAAATCCAGGAGGCGGCGAACGCCGCTCCCGATCTTAACCTTTTGAGCACGTTTTGCGAGCTTGGCTATTACGAGGCGGTTCGCATAGAAAAAAGCGATCCCGGATACGCCGCCGAACTCTATATCGCGATTTTGCTCAACAGCTGGCGTTATCTGTTCGATCCCGTCTTCGAAAACAAACGCAATCCGCTTGGCGACGATTACAAACGGACAGCCTTCTATTACAACAAGGCGGCCGAACGAATTCTGCGCCAACTGTTCAAAAACCGCGCGCAGAACGGTCAGCCGATCCCGGTTCCCGGCGACAGCTGGACCGCCGGAATCAACGGAAAGTACTGGCGGGTATCGTGCGTTATGGGCGAAAGTTCCTGGCGCGGGGATGAAGTGGGACAGGTTCGATTTGTTTCCGATTATAAGGTCGACGGTCTGGCGACCCATTATACGCGCGAGGGAATCGGTATTCCGGTCATTGTCACGCGAAAACGGTGCGGCCGGCCCGAAGAAAACTACTATCTCACCGACCTGTCCTATCCGATGACCCTTATGTTGCGTCCGAACGTTAAAGCGTGGCTTTCCGAGAACGGTTCGCCCGGCGATCCGCAGGTTTTTCTTGAATTTCTCGACCCGCTCGCGCAGAAAACGGTTGCCGCCGGTTCGAACACCGTTCCTCTGGCCGCCGATCTGACGACGCCTATCGCCTACAACTATATCGACCCTCTTGCCGACAAGATGGGAACGCTCGGTCTTCTGCATCCCGAAACCTTTTTCGAAGTTGCCGACGGCGAAGAGGGGGTACGGAGCCTGGCCGGTTTTTATATGGCGGCGCCCTACGATCCCGAAAAGATCCCGATCATTCTGGTTCACGGGCTCTGGTCCTCTCCCCTGACCTGGGTTCCTCTTCTCAGCGCTCTCCAGGACGATCCCGAAATTTGGCAACGGTACCAGTTTTGGCTCTGGTGCTATCCGACGGGCTATCCCTGGTGGGTTTCAGCTTCCCGGCTCCGATCCGATCTGAACAAGATATACGCGCAACTCGATCCGGAGGGGACCAGCCCCTACTTCAAGGAGTCGGTCATTATCGGACATAGCATGGGCGGGCTTATTTCGAGTCTGCAGGTCTTGGAGAGCGGCGATGAGGTTTGGAAACTGGTCAGCGACGAACCGTTTGAAGAGAGCGACGTTAAAAACAAAGACGAGCTCCGGCCGATCTTTTTCTTCCATCCCGATCCCCATATCACGCGTATCGTGACCATCGCCACTCCGTACCGGGGGAGCGACTCGGTCAACTCTTTCGTCAAATGGTTCGCCGACAAAGCGATTTCGTCTCCCGAAGACCTGCACGTGATGTCCGAGTGGCTCAACTCCGCGCTCGGCACCAGCAAGAATCCCATCATCGAAACCAAGAACAGCGTCGAGTCGCTTTCTCCCGGATCTCCGTTCTTTGAAGCGCTGAGTCGGATGCGCCGTCCAGATTACTTGGCGTTCAACAACATCATCGGGGTTACCGAAACGGGACTCATCGTCAAGAAAAACGTTGGCGATAAGATCGTGCCGTACGAGAGCGCTCATCGCGGCGACGCCGACAGCGAGTTCGTGATCGACGCGTTCCATACCCGCGTCCATTCCTGTCCCGCCGCTTCGCGCGAGGCGAAACGGATTCTCCGAGAACATTACCTGACAGCGCTGAGGCGGACTCTTCCTCCCGCCCGCCTGACGTCGTCCGGCGGATCCGCACTTCGTTAGATCTCCGTCGGAGAATCCGTCCCCCCAGAAGCCGCGGCCTGTCTCTTGAAACTCAATCTGAAATCTTTTATAACCGGGAAAGTTTCCGTTTTCCGTTTTCACCGCAAAAGGACCGACTCCGATGAAGAAGAGACTCTCCGTTTTTTTTGTTTTGCTTCTTTTGATATTTGCCGTTCCCGTCTTTTCCGCGCCGCGGATCGGGACCGAGCCGGCGGGTGCCGAGGTTCCTTCGTTTACCGAAACGGAGATCGATTTCCGCTACGACGGGCAGGTCGTTACCGGCGGCGTTTTGAAGGCGGACGGG
>CADBQY010000115.1 GCA_902796885.1 uncultured Planctomycetota bacterium | reverse complement strand
CGCGTAATCGCTTTAATGGCCTGGGCGCGTTTCCCACATTCAAAGACCGTGTACCGGTCCATCCAAAACCAGCGCATTTATCACCTCCACGTCAGTCGGGCCGGATCGGCCGCGACACCGGGTAAAAAAGCGGGCGCCTTCGCCGGGAGCGCCCGCCGGGGAGAAACTCAACCAAGCTTGGTGCCGACCAGGTAGACCAGGTCGCGAACCGCGAGAACTTTCGCGAGGTTCTGGATCACCGGGTTCTGCGAGAAGGCTTCGAGATCGGCGCTCGGGAGCGCTTCTTTGAGCATCGCCAGACCGTCGGCGGTCAGTTTCCCCTCCTGGACGTATTTGGGGTCGTCCAGTTTTTCGGTCGGGATCAGTTCGCCGCGGTTGATCTTGATATCGAATTTCTTTTCAAGCTGGAAAACGATGTCGAGCAGGTCGATCGATTCCGCCCCCAGGTCGTCGACCAGGGTCGATTCCATCTTGACTTCGTCTTCGTCCACAGCCAGCGCGTCAACCAAGACTTCCCGAACCTGTTCAAAAATTTCCTGTTCGCTTGCCATAAAAATGTCCTTCTGATTCTTTCAAACTGTAATATTGAAAATGATCACAAAACGAAACGGCGTCAACCGCCGATTTCGGTTCCTCGCCAAAGAATGTTAAACCGTTTGCGCATACTCTCGATCACGTCGCGATCGACCGTCTTTTTGGCCGGGTTCCGGTCGCCCAGGTTGTACTTGGTCAGAACCAGTTGCGCGCGGACGCGCGACTGACCTTCGATGCTCCCGTCGGCCTTAAAGACGGCGGTGTCGTCGTCTTCGCTCACCAGCGTGGCGGTCAGCGTGAGGGTCTGGCCCGGCTGCAGGAACTGACCGAACTTGACGTTTTTGACCTCTTTCAGCAGAACCATGCTGTGCGCGAAATCTTCCCCATGGCGAACGAGCCACGCGGCGGTTTCGGTCATCGCCTCGATCATCAGCACGCCCGGCATCACGGGAAATTTCGGGAAATGGTCTTGAAGATACTCTTCGGCCAGAGAAAGGGACTTGGTGGCCACAATCCTCTTGTGCGGTTCTAAAACGTCGATTTTATCGATCAGTGAGAAATGCATTGTCTTTCGCTCGTCGGTGACGTCCTGCGCTGTCCTAAATCCGTCGGCCGACCGTGTTCGGCCGCAAACGCCGCCCTCATTTTCGGCTTGCGCCAGCCGGGACGGATGATACATTTTCGCCTATATCGGCGAAATTCGAGGGTCTCCATCATCCCTATCCGCGCTCAATGAGGGATTTTATTCCTTTTTCTTAAAATCAACAACACTAATATACTGTTTCTCTTGCCCAGTTTTACAAGCCGAATTTCTTCGGATCGAGCGTAAAAAAACCGCTTGAAGCTTTCGGAATCGGGAGTTCCGGCCGCTTCAAGCGGTGTTCGGATTCGGATCAGAACGGGTCACGGGCCGATGTTCGGGGGATTCTTCATAAGAAAATCGCGCGGGCCGCGGGTCACGGTGTAGCCGGCGTAAGGATTGTTCGCTTCCGGATCGATCCCCTGGTACGGGTTTTCACCGCCGCGGTATCCCGGACGGACGAATCCGAAGACCGCCCCGTAACGCGCGTAGGGCGCGAATCCGCCGGGATAAGTCCGGTATCTTGAACTGCGGTCGTAGAGAGAAAACCGCCCGAAAAGAGGCGCGGCCGGCGCGTAGACGCCCGCGTCGTAGCCGCCGACGTAACCTCCGTCGACGTACCCGCCGTAATACGGCTCGGGGCATTCGTACGAAGGGGCGACGCTCCCGGTGACCTGATAATCGGAATAGCTCTGGGCGGAAAGACCCGCCGCGGCGGCCAGGAGAATGACGGCGCCGAGAAAACCGGAAAGAATAACTCTCATATCGATCCCTTTGATTCGATGAATGTCGGAGATGCCGCCGGCCCGAAAGCCGGAATCATATGCCTTTGCGCTATATCGGCCGCCGGAGAAAAAGAACTCAAACCGAAAGACCCTCAACTCTCAAATCTATCTATTTTACCTATTCTCTTAAAAGCCGAAAAATTCGCCGCGATCCGTTTCGGGAAAACGCCGTTCGGGAAAACGCCGTTCGGGAAAACGCCTTTTCGAAAAACGGCGCCCGGCGGAAAAAGCGAAAAGAGGAACCGAACGTCAGCCGATCAGAACCAGGTCGTCGTCCAGTTCGATTCGGCACGCGCCCCACGAAAGGCCGACCCCGAACCCGACCAGCAGCGACGACTCGCCCCGGCGGATGAACCCCTCGCTGACCGCGTCGATCAGCGCGATCGGAATACTGCTCGAGACGGTGTTCCCCCGCTCGCGCATATTGACGTAGTAGCGTTCGTTTTCCAGGCCGCAGAGTTCGCGCAGACGCGCCAGCATGTAGTTGTTCGCCTGATGGAAGACGTAGCTGTCGATCGAAAGGTTCAGCTCGGCGCAGTCGGCCTTGATCTGCTCGATCAGCGGCGGAACTTCGTCGATCGCGAAGTTGAAGATCCCCGGCCCGCTCATCTGAATCTGTTCGTCGGAATGGTAGTTCCCGCGGATATCGACTTTCGGCTGTTTCGTCTCGGCGGTGGCGGGATGACGCTGCGCCCCCGCCTTAACGATCAGCAGGTCGGCCCCTTTCCCGTCGGTGCCGAACCGGAACGGGCCGATCGGCAGACGGTCGGCCGGGGCGTCGGCCGAGATGAGCGTGGCGGTCGCCGCGTCGCCGAACAGAGGACGGCTGACCCGGTCGTCTTCGTTGATGTAGCGGGAATACGTCTCGCTAGTGATCAGAAGGAGGTTCCGCGCCAGTCCCGTTTCGAGAAGTCCTTTGGCGATCCCCAGTCCGTAGACGTAGCCGCTGCACCCCAGATTGAAGTCGAACGCGCCGCACGATTTCGGAAGCCCGAGCTTTTCCTGAACGACGCACGACGACGAGGGGAGGAAGTAGTCGGGCGACTGCGTACACAAGACGAGAAAATCGATCTCTTCCGGCCCGCAGACCCCGCTTTGAAGGAGGGATTCGCCGGCCGAAACCGCCATATCGACGGCCGTCCGCCCCTCTTCGACGATCGGACGGCTGACGATACCGAGCTTTTTTTCCATCTTTTCGGCGGTCCATCCGGTGAACCGGCCGATCAACTCGTCGTTTGTCAGCCGGCCGCTCGGAATATGACTGCTGATGGCGCGAATACGGGAATGATACACTCTCAGTTTCGACTCTTTCTTACGGGGCCCGCGCGCGGGAGGCGCGGGTCGAAAGTTTCCTGGTTTTCCCACCTTCCCCGAACGCCATTATAGCACGAGTTTCGATCGGGAAAAACCCGATTTTCACTCGTTCCGGCGGGCGCGGGGGGGGAAGTTCGGGGGGGATTACGCGATCCGGTGGGCGGCCGTGCTGTACGGGAGCGGGCGGATCGGCTCTTTCTCCTCGACCATCTCTTTGGTGATGACGTAGCGGCATCCCCGGACCTGGTCGGGAAGCTGGTACATCGCGTCGAGAAGGAGTTTTTCGGTGATGCTCCGAAGTCCGCGCGCGCCGGTCTTTCGGTCGAGCGCCTGCCGCGCCAGGGTTCGGAGCGCCTCTTCGGTGAACTCGATATGCGCGTCTTCCATCTGGAAGAGCCTCTTGTACTGTTTGACCAGCGCGTTGCGCGGCTCGCGCAGGATACGCACGAGCGTCTCCTCTTCGAGCTGATCGAGAACGGCGATCACGGGGAGCCGGCCGATCAGTTCGGGAATCATTCCGAACCGGCTCAGGTCGTCCGGAGTGACGCGGGGCAGACAGACGTCGTCGCGCGGGCCGGGCGCCGTCTCGGCGGCCGCGAACCCGATATGCGTCCGGCCGATCCGGTGCCGAATGATCTCTTCGAGTCCGACGAACGTCCCCCCGCAGATGAAAAGGATCCGCGAGGTGTCGATCTGCAGATACTGCTGTTCGGGGTGTTTCCGGCCCCCGTGCGCCGGGACGTTGGCGACCGTCCCTTCGATCATCTTGAGGAGCGCCTGCTGGACCCCTTCCCCCGAGACGTCGCGCGTGATCGAGACGTTCTGGTTCCGTTTGCCGATCTTGTCGATCTCGTCGATGTAGATGATCCCCCGCTCGGCGATCTCGATATCGTAATCGGCGGCGCTGATCAGTTTCAGAAGGAGGTTTTCGACGTCTTCCCCGACGTATCCCGCCTCGGTCAGCGTGGTGGCGTCGCCGATGGCGAAGGGGACGTCGATGATCTTGGCGAGGGTCTGCGCCAGGAGGGTCTTCCCCGAGCCGGTCGGGCCCAGGAGGAGGATGTTCGACTTGTCGAGCTGAACGCCGCCGATGTTTTCCGAGAAGAGCTGGCGTTTGTAGTGGTTGTGTACCGCGACCGACAGAACCTTCTTGGCGAGCGTCTGGCCGACCACGTACTCGTTCAGCCGCGCGGTGATCTGACGCGGGGTCGGAACCTGCCACGCGATTCGGTTGCCGAACCGCTTTTTCTGCTGGCGGCGAAAAACCGACTGGCAGAGATCGGAACATTCCCGGCAGATAAAGGTCCGGTCGATCCCCTGAATCAGCGTACCGACCTCGTCGCTGCTCTTCCCGCAGAAAGAGCAGAAGTTGGAACGCGGGCGCTCGCCCGGACCGATCGGAGGGAAGTCTTGACCGGAAGACATCTCTTAAAACTTTACGGCGGAGAGAAAAAGACCGCCCCGCACGGGAAAACGGTCTGTCGAAACGGCCGGCCGACAGGCGCGGCCCCCGGCGTTATATCGGCCGTTTCCGGGAGGACGTTCCGCGCTCGGCGACGGAACTCCTTTATTCTTTTCGACCGGCAGAACGGGAATAATCGGCAAAAACGGCCGCGAGCCGCGGCGGGCGATGTTCCCGTCGGAGTTTCGGCTGGCCGGAAGCGCCGCCTCGTTGGGCGGCTTGGTTCCGGGCGTGCACAAGGGCCGCGAGCCGCGGGGCTAGCCGCGGGGGGGGCGGAACTCTTCGCCGCCGGGGGGAGCCAAGGGGGAAGAACGGTCGTTATAGATGATCGGCGGAATGGACGAGGGGGAGGCGGGGCTCGGCGCGCCGCGGCTCTTGCGGGGCTTTTGCCCGGCGAGAAGCGCCTGGAGCCGGAGGATTTTTTCGAGCTCCTCGTCGCGCGCGCCGCCCTCCGCGGCGGCGGGGGCGGCGCTCTGTTTGAGGACGTCGCCGACCAGGCGGTCGCGCAGGCGGGTCTGGATCTTTTTATACTCTTCGGGCGAGATCAGATGCTTGCGGTAAAGGTCGCGGAACATTTCGGTTTCGCCGCCGTAGTCGAACCTGCCGCTTTTTCGCTCTTTGACGCTCCGGCCGATCCGGATCAGGATAACCACCCCCAGAACGACGTAGGTTGTAAACGCCAGGATCCAGAGGAGGAGTTCGGTAATCTTGGCGGCGTCCAGATGATGCGCGGCGAAAAGGGGAAACGCCGCCGGCCAGGGGAGAACGGAAAAGAAGAACCCCGTACGAACCGGGCGGAACGCGGACGCGCCAAAAAGAAAGGCGAGGGGGCCTCGCGCCGAAATCCTCCGGGAAAACCGGCGAAAACCGCGCCTGAACATCGATGGTGACCTCATAATCGTTACAAGCGGAACGACCGCTTTGACTCGATCTTCCCTCACGACCGCTATCTTGGGAAATTTTAAAATAACAGTCAGGTTCGGCATTGACCCTTCCGATTCCTACGAAGAACATCTTTATACCCGCGGATGCTCCGTCATCCGGCAATTAAGGAGTCTTCGTTATGGACAGACGAACCGACATCAAAGGATTGCGCAAAAGGGAAAAATGGCTCTGCGCCTTTCCCCTTCTATTATGTCTTTCGGCCGCGGCTCTGCCCGGCGCCGCCGCCGCGCAGAGTCCCATTATAAACGATCGGCCCGAATTCATCAATAAAAGTACGGTCTACTATCAGGAGGCGCCCGCGCCGATCAGGCTCCGTTCGCTCGAAGAGTCTCTTCCCGCCGAAGAGACCCAGATGGTCGACGTCGTGATTCCGCAGACCCCGGCGGTGACGCTGAACCGCCGAAACATCAGCGTTCCGTTCCCCTCGACGGCGTACGACGCCGGGACGGTCGTCTCGAAAGGGCTCCTCTATTCCGACGACAAGGGGGCGAACTGGCACGAATACGGCCCGATGCGCGCGGCGGGCGATACCGACGCGTTCCCGTTCGAAGCGCCCCGCGACGGCGAGTATTATTTCGCGCTCCATCTGATTCATCAGGACGGTTCGCACACCGCCTCGCGCGCCCAGAAGTATCTGATCGACACCGGCAGCGGGATCGCCGCGGCGGCCGAAGACCAGGGGAGCGGTGACCGGATGGTGCAGGGGCTGATGAGTCTGACCCAGAAGAGCGAAACGGTCCGGCAGACCGGGGCCGGCGGCGACGCGCTCACCTCGCGTCTCGACGAAAACGGCGCGGCGGCCGACCCGTACGCGCCGTCGAAAAACGAGATCGCCGACGTCCCCTATCCCGGCAAGATCAACAATATCCGGCGCGGCACGTCGACGGCGAACGGCAAACCCGCCTTTTCGATCACCTGGTTCCCCCCCTATCAGTGCGGGATGAGCCAGTCCGAGGGGAAAGTCACGATCGAACGCGCGCCGACCCCCGAAGGGCCGTGGACGCCGGTTTCGGCGACCTCGAGCGATATCGACATCAACGGTTCGGGCTACTGGTTCGAAGCGGGCGAAAACGACACCGCCCCGTTCTATCTGCGCACGGTCAGCAGCGTTAAGATCGGCGAAGAGAACACGCAGTGGATCGACACGCTCAAAGAACCCCTTTCGTTCGGGCCCGCCGCCGGGACTCAAACCGCGGCGGCCGCCGCGGCGCCGGAGACCGATTCGGCGGCGGGGGGCGGGATTCAGGCGTGGTCCGATCCGAAACCGGAAAACGAGCCGAAGGTCGCCGGACGCGACACGCGCGACTCGGTGGTCGACAAGACGTCGTCGGTGAACTCCTCGGCGCCGTCGGCCAACACGTCCGGTCTCGCCGCTCAGGCGCAGGCCGAGAGCCGTACGGCCGCCCGGCCGCAGCTGACCGACCCGCACCAGCTTTCGGTCAACCCGATCTTCCGGTACGGACTGGGCGTCTTTACCGGCAAGGACAGTAGCGGGAACCGTCTGCCCGACTACTCGAACGCCGGAAACGCCCCCGCCTACGCCAATCAGCAGGCGCAGGAACAGACGCAGGAACTTCAGCTTCCACCGCCCCTTCCTCCCCGGCCGATCTGGATGACGAAACAGGAATACGAGGAGCATCAGCGCGCCTACGAGATGGAAGTCCAGCAGATCCGCTACGCCCAGGCGCAGCGCGAAGCGTTCGAACGCCAGCAGAAAGAGATGCGGAACACCGCGCAGGGGTGGAATCCGAACGCGCAGCAGGCGACCGTGACCGACATCTCGGGGAACGAGTTCCGGATCAGCGAAGGGAGCGTTCTCTATCAGGACTCGAACGGGAACCTCTCGTCGACGCCGCTCCCCGAAATGACGTTCCCCGATCAGACGTTCGGCGGCGGCCAGTTCCAGAACGTCGGTCAGCCGATGACGTTCGACGGAATGCCGGCGGGCGGGACGGTGATGCAGCCGATTCCGAACAACGCGGAATCGTTCGGCAGCCCCTACACGCAGCAGGAGCAGGCGATAAGCCAAAACGCGGCGGTCAATCCGTACGACGCGTCGAACATGTCGGCGCTCCCGAACCAGAGCATTATTCAGGAAAATCTCCCCCCCCGCCCCGACCAGCAGCGCTAGGCGCGGGAATAAGAGACGTTAACGAAAAGAGCCCTCGCAAGAGGGCTCTTTTCGTTTGGGGGGTGTGCGGGGAAGTCGCGGAACTTTTCGAAATTCGGGAGGGCGCGAAACCCCGTTGCGGCGGGATTCATCTTCCCCCGGCTGAGGGCCGGGGGCTTCAGGTTAGGTGACGCCCGGCTCGCCGGTTGGGCGGGGGGGCTCCCCCCCTGCCCGGTAGCACCGGTAGGCGGTGATAGGCTCCTGGCTACGCAGTCGCCGTAGCTTGTGCGACCGCCGAAGGCTGGGAGCCAATCATCGCCAACCCAGGCTCTGGGTAGAGCAGGGGGTCCCTTCCCCGCCGCGCAGCCGATGGGCTCGGGAGCAGCCGCGCGGGGCGTGGTTCTTTTTCGTATAATGCCGAGCGCGTAGAGCGACCAACGGGAACGAACGGCCAGCCGAGCGTTCGGGGGGAATAGATCGCCCTGTCCCGGCTCGGGACCCGCCTCGAACCGCGTACGGCGGGAAGGGAGCCCCCCAGTCTACAACTGGGGGAGGGACCCGCCCGCCCACGGCAAGCTGTGCTACACATTCCATTTAAACCCCCACTCAGAAGTGGGGGTACGACCGACCCCAAGCGACGACCACAACGGCCAGCCAGCCGCCGCTTCCGGCAAGCGAAGCTAACCGTGGGAATATATCGCCCGTGCGGCTTCGCACCCGGCATATCTTGCAGAACCGGTATCCCTTGCCCGGCCGCGGTTGAAGAATTTTTAAAAAATTCCGGCCGAACCCCCTCTTTCAGTTTGACATCATTTTATTTGCTCCTATAATATCTTATGTAATCCGTCCAGGGAATCTATTTTTCCCTTTTGCGGCAGTCTACCCATTTTAAAGACGGTTAGACTTAACACCGAACAAAACAGTTCGAGCGCCGCGGCGCGGTCGACGGTTTGACCGCAGGCGTTCGTGACCCGATTCATTTTAAGCGGAGATCCGTCCCATGAAGTTCGTTCCCAGTTTCCTTACCCTCGCCGCGCTGGCGGCGCTCACGTGCGGTCAGGCGAACGCCGACTGCGCCGCCTGTACGGGCGAAGCCGAACAGACCCCGGCCGCGGCCGAATTCTGCGCGCCCGTTCCGTGCGGTCTGACCTCGCTCTGCGCGCTGCGCGGCGCGTTCAATCTTGACTGCTGCGCCCCGGCCTACGACGTGGTGACCGAAGAGGTTCCCTACACGGTCAACGTCCCGGTCTGGACGGAAAAAGAGGTCGAGTACACGGTCAACGTGCCGGTCACGACCCAGAAAGAGGTCGAGTACACCGTTTGCGTCCCCGAAACGACCCAGAAAGAGGTTCAGTGCACCCGCATGGTGCCGGTCCAGAAACAGCGCGAAGAGACCTACACCGTCAACGTGCCGGTCACGACCCAGAAGACGATCCAGTGCGTCGAGCAGGTTCCGGTTCAGAAACAGCGCCAGGAAACCTACACCGTCTGCATTCCCGAACGCACGTTCCGCGAAATCCAGTGCACCCGCATGGTGCCGGTTCCGGTCCAGCGCCAGATTCAGTGCACCCGGATGGTTCCGGTTCAGAAACAGCGCGAAGAGACCTACACCGTCTGCGTGCCGGTCAAAACGCAGCGCGAGATTCAGTGCACACGGTTCGTGCCGGTCCAAAAACAGCGCGAAGAGACATACACCGTCTGCGTCCCCGTGACGACCCAGAAAGAAGTTCAGTGCACCCGCATGGTGCCGGTCGAAAAGACGAAAGAAGTTCAGTACACCGTCTGCGTGCCGACCGTCGAGAAGCGGACCGCCAAACGGACCGTCTTCGACCGCGTCGAGGTGAAAGAGACCGTCGAGCAGAAGGTCTGTTCCGGCTCGTGGGTTGAGGAGGAAGTCCCCGCCTGCACGCCTTGCGCTCCCGCCTGCGCCGATGCTTGCGCTCCCGCCGCCGAAGCGTGCGCGCCCGCGGCCGACGCCTGCGCCCCGGCCGCCGAAGCCCCGGCGACCGTAACGGTCAAGAAATGGGTTCCTTCGGTCGAAACGGTTCAGAAGGAAGTCAGCCGCTGGATCTGCCAGCCGCGCGAAGAGGAATACACCTACGACGTGACGGTGATGCGGCCCGAAACCCGCACCAAGACGGTCACCTGCACGGTCTGCGAGCCCGAAACGTTCACCAAGACGATCGACGTGACGACTTACCAGGCCGAACAGCGGACCCGCACCTGCACCTATACCGTCTGCGAACCGCAAACCTACACCAAGACGGTCGACTGCGTCACCTACCGTCCGGAAACGCGGACCCGCCTCTGCACCTACACCGTCTGCGAACCGCAAATCTGCACCAAGACGGTCTGCGCCATTGAGCTCCAGCCGCGCGTCTGCGTCAAGCGGATCCCGGTCTGCACCGTCCGCCGCGAACAGCGCGTCCGGACCTGCACCTATACCGTCTGCGAACCGCGCGTCTGCACCAAGACGATCGACGTGGTCACCTGCGTTCCCGAAACGCGGACCCGGACCTGCACCTACACCGTCTGCGAGCCGCAGACCTACACCAAGACGGTCGACGTGACGACTTACAAAACCGAGACCCGCACCAAGACGATCGACGTGGTCACCTGCGTTCCCGAAACGCGGACCAAGACGGTCAAGGTTTGCACGCTTGAACCGAAAGAGTGCGTTCGGACCGTGAAACGGTGCGTCCCGCGCGCGCCGCGCTGCGTCGAGCCGTGCGCTCCGGTCTGCGGCGAGAACCTCCTGCGCGCCTGCGCCGCCTGCGCGCCGGTTCAGGAAGCCTGCGCTCCGGCCGCCGAAGCCGCCCCGGCTGAAGAAGCCGCTCCGGCCGAAGAAACCGTTCAGACCGAAGAAGCCGCCCCGGCCGAAGAACCGGCCCCGGCCGCTGAAGCCGCTCCGGCGGAATAACCGCTGACTCAACGGACCGGATCCCTTCGGGGAAGGCAATCACCCGGTTCGCTTTGTCTCCCCCTTTTCGGCGTTCCTCCTTGGCCGGAAAGGGGGTTTCTTTTTCCCCTTCTCTTTTTTCGGGGACGCACGGGCGGACCGGCCGGCCCCCTTATCGAAACGGGCCGAAACCGCGCCGAGTTCTAGCAGCGGTCGAGTTCTTTGAAAAGGATCAGCACCGCCGGTAAGAAGAGGATCATCGGCAGGAACGCGCAGAGGGACGAGGGAAGCGTCCCGCGGCAGGTGAAGTTGACGAAATAGCCGGTCCCGACGTAGAGCGCGGCGGCCAGCGCGGCGTAGACGCCCCGTTTATAGGGGTTCCCGTCTTTGATCACGAAGAGGATCGGCAGGGCCAGAAGGAGAGGAAAGAGATCCGAAATCGGCCGGACGATCCGCTGGTGAATCTGGTTCAGGAGATCGGACTCTTTCAGAAGACTCATGCTTCGGAGCGCGGCGATCAGTTCGGAGGTCGAGGCGTAACTGAGCCATTCGTCGCCGACCGCCAGGAATTTCGGCGGAACCCCACAGAGGACGAACGCCTCGTCGGGCGCGGTCCCGGGCGCCTGACCCGGCGCGTAGGCCAGAACGTTGTTCGGGTCGAACGTCTCGACCGGCTCGGTCGCGGCGACGGCGTGGTCGGCGATCGGCGGAGCTTCGGCGATCGCCTCCTGGGCTTCGGCGCTCGGCCGCCGGGGATTTTCGGCGTTTCCGGCGGTGTCGATCGCCCCTTCGGCGAAGAACGACTCGGCGTTTTGGACGCCGCGCAGGAGATAGCCCGCGCCGCGCCCGCGGCGGGCGGTCTGCCAGACGGCCTCGTCGGCGCGGAGAACGCGCGGCTCGCTCCCCCAGGGGGTCGGCAGGGAGAAGACCGGCCGGACGATCCGAGAACCGTCGATCGAGATCGACTCGCCGTCGATTTTCAGGCGGGTCCACTCGTCCTGGGTCGGAATGACGCCGATCGACGGAGACCGAGTTGTGAAGAGCTCGCCTTTTCCGCAGACCTTGATCATTCGGTTCGGCACGAACGATTCGCGGAGCCAGAGCATGCCGATCAGACAGCAGAAGGCCGCCGCCAGAATGGGGCGGACGATCCGTTTCGGCGGGACGCCGAGCGCCATCAGGGCGATGATCTCGTTGCGGCGGAACATGTTGATCAGGATGTTGAGCGCCGAGATCAGTACGATGAAGATCAAGACGAAATCGAAAAGGCGCAGACAGAAGAAGAAGTAATAGGACGCGATCGCCATGAAGGGGTTGACGGTCGCCTCGCTGTTGAAAAAGTCGTCGAAATGGGTCACCAGATCCGACACGATGATGATGCCGCTGATCGTCAGGCACCAGAGGATCAGGTTGACGAAGAAGTCGCGGACAATGGTTCGGTCAAGGATTTTCATAGGGGCGAGGCTACTCTTTTCGACCCCGGGGGTCAAGGGTAACTTCCCGTCCGGCCGCGCGGAAAGAGGGAGCGTTAACCCGATTTTGACGAAAACCCCGCGCGCCGAAACGGAAAAACGGGCATATTTCGGGAAAGGCGGGTATAAACAAAAGGAAGGAACCGTATTATAATGTACGGGTGCGGAAAGTTTACGTTTTTCTAAACCACCAGATTGCGGAAAGTCACAGCAGGGAGTCCCGTGCAAGAATTAAAACTCCAGTTTCTGAAAGAATTGGCGGCGGCCAAGACCGCCGAGGCGCTTGAAGCGGTTCGCGTAAAATATATGGGGAAGAAGGGAATCATCACCAACTTCACCAAGACGAAAGATCTCAAGACGCTCTCGTCCGAGGCGAAACAGGCGTTCTACCGCGAATACAACGATCTGAAATCGTTCGCCGCCGACCAGCTCAAGAAGGTCGTCCCCGCGCCGGGGGGCGCGGCCGCCGCGGCCAAAAAGGGCGGCGCGATCGACCTGACCGCGCCCGGCGCCGGCCGGCGGCTCGGCGCGCTCCATCCGATCACCCTCACCCAGATCGAACTGGAACATATCTTCGAGGGGATGGGATTTTCGGTCTACTACGGGCCGGAAGTCGAGTCGGAGTATTTCTGTTTCGAAGCGCTCAACATACCGTCCGACCATCCGGCGCGCGACATGCAGGACACGTTCTGGCTGAAGAACAACCTGATCCTGCGGACGCACACTTCGGCGAACCAGGTCCGGACGATTCTGAAAGCGGGGGCGCCCCTGCGCGCGATCTTCCCGGGACGCTGTTTCCGGTACGAGGCGATCGACCCGAGCCACGAAAACACCTTCTACCAGTGCGAAGGGCTCGTGATCGACAAGAACATCTCGGTGGCGAACCTGATCGCGGTCATGAAGACGATCCTGGGCGAAGTCTTCCGCCGCGAGGTCAAGGTCCGGCTCCGGCCCGGGTTCTTCCCCTTCGTCGAACCCGGTTTCGAACTCGATCTGAACTGTCTGATCTGCGGCGGGAAAGGGTGCCCGACCTGCGGCGACGGCTGGATCGAGCTGATCCCGTGCGGACTGGTCCATCCCGAAGTCCTCCGGCACGGGGGGATCGATCCGAACGAGTATTCCGGGTTCGCCTTCGGAATCGGGCTGACCCGGCTGGCCATGATGAAATACGGGATCCGGGATATCCGCTATCTGAACGGGGGCGATCTGCGCGTCAACGAGCAGTTTTCGACCATTCTGTAACACTTTTTTCACGGAAATGGGGGACGGGGAAATGAGACAGCGAAAGCTTTCGATCGCCAGCGACTTTTTTGCCGCGCTCTTCGGGGCCGCGGCGCTCTTTTTCCTCTGCGGGGGACTCCGCGCCGAGGACGACAACGTCCTCTTTTTCGACGACGAGCCGACGGCCGCGGCGTCCGACGCGCCCGCCGTTCCGCTGACGCCGGAGTCTGAACCGGCGGCGCCGGTAGAAACGCCCGCCGAAACGGCGGCCAAAGCGTCTGAGACAGCCGAGACGGCGCCCGCCGAAACGCCCGCCGAAACACAGGCCGAAACGCCCGCCGAAACAACCGAAGCGGCGCCCGAGACAACCGAAACACCCGCCGAGACGACAGACGACACCGAAACCGACGACGCCGAAACGGTCGTCGTCGAAAAGCCGGTTCCCGAAATCGACGCGGCGCTCCGCCAGCTCGCGGCGGGGAACGCCCGCTACACCGGGCAGGGGACCGACGCCGCCAATTCGATTCCCCGGCCCGAGGCGGGCGACGACTCGTTCCCGATCGCGTCGATCTTCTACGCCTCGGATATCACGCCGGACGTCGACGTCCTTCTCGATCTGCCGAAGAAGACGCTCTATACCGTTCCGATCGAAGCCGGGGTCTTCACGTCCGACGAGCTGGACGACCTCGAATACGGCGTCGTCAATCTGCAGACCCCCGTCGCCGTGATCCTGACGCGGTACCCGAGCGCCGACGCGCTCTACGTTCTTCGGAACTTCGACCGGCTCGAAGCGATCGCCAAAAAGGACACCGCCGAACTGAACACCGACC
This sequence comes from uncultured Planctomycetota bacterium, assembly GCA_902796885.1. Classification (GTDB taxonomy): domain Bacteria; phylum Planctomycetota; class Planctomycetia; order Pirellulales; family Thermoguttaceae; genus RUG695. The sequence continues at coordinate 7,128 of CADBQY010000115.1, read as the reverse complement.
CGAATCTTTCGGTTCAGAACGCCAAACCGGCCGACAAAGACCTCCTTCTCTACTCCCTTTTGGGGCCGTCGGTCGCGCGCGCCAAAAAGGCGTATCCCGACATGAACGAGACCGATCTGGCGAACGTCATCGCCGAGACCGCCGCGTGGCAGTCTCTCGAGACGATCCTGATCCAGTCCGACGCGGTCCGCCGTCTGATCCTTTCGGGTCAGCTGAGTCTGGTCGCGGCGATGCTCGATTCTTCGACCGGTCAGATCTACTGGCTCGGGAACCATCCCCTCCAGGACGAATTCCTCAAAGCGCCCCCCGAACAGGTGGTTGAAGAGAAACAGGAAGAGGAACTCGCCGCGCTCAAAGCGTCGAACGCCGCCGACGACGGCGCCCCCGCCGAAGAGATTCCGGCGGTCGCCCCTCCCGCGGTCGAAGAGCTTCCCGTTCCTCTGACCGAAGAGGAGGTGACCGTCTATCAGAACGCGTGGGCCCCCGAACTCGGCTGCTGCGCCGCGGCCGTCGAGTATTACACGGTCTACCGTCCGTGTATCCCGCGCTGGCGCGTCTTCTATCCGAGCGTCTGGATCTACCGTCCCTGGTACGGTTCTTACCTTCCGTATTACACACCGTACCCCTACTACGACCCCTGGTGGTATTCGGGCTGGGGCGCCTACTACCCGTGGCGCTACCAGCGTTACGGCGGCTACATCGGCAGCGGGATCGGGTTCGGATTCGCCTTCTACGTCGGGTCCGGGTTCCGTCCGCGCGACCCGTGGTGGGACCGCCCCTGGTGCCATCGGCCGATCGACCACCGCGGATGGCGGCACGACGGCCCCCGCGGCGACATCTGGTACGCCGGCGGGCCCGGCTGGCATGCCGGCGGCGAAAGCTGGCGCCGTCCCGCGCCGCCGCGCCGCCACAAACCCGACCGGCCCGGCCATCCCGACCGATACCGACGTCCCGACCGTCCGCATGACGGGCCGGGTAGACCTGACCGTCCGCACGACGGGCCCGACAGACCCGACCGTCCGCACGATGGGCCCGACAGACCCGACCGTCCGCACGATGGGCCCGGCAGACCCGACCGCCCGAATGACGGACCGAATGACCGGCCGAGCGGCGAGTCTGCGGCGCCAGGCGAATCCGCGCGTCCGCAAGGGGATCCGGACAGCGCCGAACGACCAAACGACAGGCCCGGAAGAGGCGGCCGGCACCGCCGCGGGCCGGACGGCTCGAACGACGGGCCGGGCGACCGGCCGAATGACCGGCCGAGCGGCGAGTCCGCGACGCCCGGCGAGACCGCGCGTCCGCAAGGGGAACCGGGCGGCGCCGAACGACCGAACGACAGACCCGGAAGAGGCGGCCGGCCGCACCGCGGAGGCGACGGGAGCGGCGAGTCCCCGTCGGCGGAAAGCTGGCGTCCCGGCGAAGTCGGCCGTTCGATCGGCGAAGGGAGCGAGGCGGGCCAGATTTTAAGCGGCGAATCGGAACAGATCGGTCCCCGCCGACCGGAACGCCGTTCGGACGGCCGCCGCGGCCGTGAACGTGCCGAGAGCGCGGGAAACGTTGACTCTTTCGCTCCGCAAGGCGGCGAGGCGTCGGCCTCCGAAACCCGCGGGCCGCGCGGCGAAGGACGCGACGGATTCCGCCGCCGTCCGAATCGCGATTCCCGAAACGAAACGCCGCGGGCCGACCGAGCCGAGAGGACGAACGCCCCGGAAGACCGAACGCTCCGATCTGCCGAAAGCGGCGAGACGCCCGATCGCGGCGCGCGTTCGGTCAGCGGTCGCGGCAATCGCGGCGGCCGGAACGAACGGGGAGCCGCGTCTGCCGAAAACGAACACATCGGCTCGCCCTCGGCGACCGAAACGCCCGCGGAGCGCGGTACTTCAATCCGCCCCGAACGGGGCACAAGCGTACGGCCCGAACGCAACACAAACGTCCGCCCGAGCCGGAACCGCTCGAATCCCTCGATCATCGGAGGCGACGCGCCCTCGGCGACCGAAACGCCCGCGGAGCGCGGTACCTCAATCCGGCCCGAACGCAGCACAAATATCCGTCCGAGCCGGAACCGCTCGAATCCCTCGGTCATCGGCGGCGACGCGCCCGCGGCGATCGAAACGCCCGCGGAGCGCGGCACCTCAATCCGTCCCGAACGGGGCACAAGCGTACGGCCCGAACGCAGCACAAATATCCGCCCGAGCCGGGACCGCTCGAACCCCTCGGTCATCGGCGGCGGCGACACGGTCGGGATCCCCGGATTTGCGGGGGGCGCGGCGGGCGCCGAGAGTCGCGCGGACGCGCTCGGCGGTTCGGCGGCGCGGCCGGGACGGAGTTCCGCCGATATTCGTCCGAGCCGGAGCGGCCGCGTCGGTTCGATCGGCAACGCCCCGGGCGAATCGATCGCCCCTTCGATCGGCGGCGCGCCGAACGTTTCGCCGAGTCTCCGTTCGTCGTCCCGCTCGGCTCCCCCCGAACGGCCAAGCCGGTCGATGAGCGCGCCGAACGCCATTCGGCCGGGCCGGCCGGCGCCCGCCGAACGGCCGAGCCGAAATATTTCGCCGCCGAGCCGGCCTTCAGCCGGGGGCGCGCCGCAAAGTATGACGGTCCGGCGCCCGGTCCCCTCGGCCGGTAGCGGCCCGAGCCGTTCGATGAGCGCGCCGCCGAGCGGCGGGCCTCGCGGCGGCATGTCGGGCGGACCTCGCGGCGGAGGAATTCCCGGCGGTATGTCGGGCGGGCCCCGCGGCGGAGGAATTCCCGGCGGTATGTCGGGCGGACCCCGCGGCGGAGGAATTCCCGGCGGTATGTCGGGTGGGCCCCGCGGCGGAGGCGCTCCGCACGGGGGCGGCGGTCACGGCGGCGGGAGACCGCATTAACCAAATTTCCGGCGGTTCGATCCGTCCGATTCACACAACCAAGTAGTTCGCACGAACGTTTTATATACTCTCCCAGGAGGTTTTACGTGTTCATTTCACTCGATTGGATTTCCGATTTCGTTGACCTTTCCGACCTGGCGCCCGAGGTGATCGCCGACCGGCTTACCATGTCGACCGCCGAAGTCGAGGGGGTCACGATCCTCAACCGGCTCACCGCCGACAAGGTGGTCGGCGAGATCGTCTCGGCCGAAACGGTTTCGGAAAAGGAAGGAAAAAAACTCACGCTCTGTAAAGTCGATCTCGGCGGCGGCCGCGTCTTGCAGACGGTCTGCGGCGCGCCGAACGTCCGCGTCGGCCTGAAAGCCGCGTTCGCCCCGGTCGGCGCGAAGGTCCGCGCCAAGACGGGGGGCGCCGAAAGCTCCGATATCGAAATCGAAATCGCCGTCGGCGAGGTCGCCGGAAAGATCAGCGAAGGGATCCTCTGCAGCGCGTTCGAGATGGGAATGAGCAGCTGGCACGAGATTCTGTTCGAGTTTCCCGCCGACACGCCGGTCGGCACGAAGGTCTCGGACCTTGTGCCCGAACGGGACGTTCTGATCGAAATCGACAACAAGTCGCTCACGCACCGGCCCGACCTCTGGGGACATTACGGGTTCGCCCGCGAATTTTCGGCGATTTTCCACCGCCCGCTGGCTCCCCTTCCCCGCCACGACGTCTCGCGGTACGACGGTCTGCCCGAGTTCCCGATCGAAATCGCCGACGACAACTGCCCGTGTTACAGCGGCATCGTCGTCGGGATCAAGGCGGGGAGCGTCAATATCCCCTCGCCGGTCAAGATGCAGCGGCGTCTGCACGCGCTGGATCACCGCACGTATAACCTGCTGATCGACCTGACCAACTACGTCAGTCTCGAAATCGGTCAGCCGACCCACGCGTTCGACGCCGACACGATCGGACGGATCCGCGTCGCGCCGATGGGGAAAGAGGGGACGTTCGTCACCCTGGACGGCCAGGAGCGGAAGATGATCGCCGAAGACATGATGATCTGCGACGGCGACAAGCCGGTCGCGATCGCCGGGATCATGGGGGGGCTCGAAACCGAGGTCACGCCGCAGACGACGCGGATGATGCTCGAGTCGGCGAACTTCAAGTCGGCGCGGATCCGCAAGAGCGCCGGGCGGCTCGACCTGCGGACCGACGCCAGCCAGCGGTACGAAAAGAGTCAGCCGCCGGCGAACGTGAAAACGGCGACCGAACGGATCCTGCAGCTGATCGCCGATTCGGGAACGCCGTTTGAAATCGAGTCCCGCTTTTCGGTCAAAGGGAATCTCGACGACGAAAACCGCGAGATCGTCCTTCCGCCCGGACGGCTCAACGCCCTGGCGGGGATCGAGTTCCCGAAAGAGACCGTTCTGTCGATTCTTCATTCGATACAGTTCGGCGCCGAGTATCTCGACGACGGCACGCTCCGCGTCGAAGTCCCGCCGTTCCGAAGCCGGAAAGATATTTCGATTCCGGTCGATATCGTCGAAGAGGTGATGCGTCTTTACGGATTCGACAACATCCCGCCGGTCATGCCTCAAATGTCGCTCGCGCCGCTGCGGACCGACGAGAGGATCAAGCTTCAGCACCGCGCCCAGGTCTATATGTCGGTCTCGGCGGGATTCATGGAAGTCCACAACTACGGGTGGTTCGACGACAACTTCCTGGCGAAGATCGGCTACGATCCGGGTCAGACGCTCGTTCTGAAGAATCCGCCGACCGCGTTCAACAGCCGTCTTCGGACGACGCTCATGCCGAACCTGCTGGCGCTGGTTCCGAAAAACCGCCCGTTCAAAGACGATTTCCGCGTCTTCGAAGCGGGGAAAGTCTATCTGCCGAAAGGGGATCCGCTCGACCCGGCGCCGGTCAAAGACAGCGCCGAGAAGTGCGACGAGATTTCCACGTTCGCCGGAATCAGTTACGTCGCCGCCGGGAAGACGCCCGAAGAGCATTACCTGGAAATACGCGGCATCCTCAGCGACCTGGGAAGGATCTTCTCGTTCGACAGCTCGTCGTTCACCGTCACGCCGGGCGCCGGTTCGCCGACCCCGTGGCAGACCGAGGGGCTCTGGGTCGAGGTCCGGCAGGGGGACACCCTGATCGGCACGATGGGGCTGGCCGGCCGGGAGCTGATGACGACCCTCCTGACCGAAAAAGACAAGGGACATCTGGTCTGGTTCGAATACGCGTTCCAGAAGATCAAAGGCGCGATGTTCCCGATCCTCCGTTTCAAAGAACCGCCGAAGTTCCCGTCGTCGTGGCAGGATTTTTCGATCGTCTGGGACACCGAACGGGGATATCAACAGCTCGCCGCCAAACTCGACGAGTTCAAGCACCCGCTTCTGCGCGGCCGATCGTTCCTGACCGTCTACAAGGGAAAAGGACTCGACAAGGGTACGGGCAGTTACTCGTTCCGTTTCGTGATCGGGTCGGACGACCACACCCTGTCGGGGGAAGAGCTTGAAGAGTTCCATCGGGCGTTCCTCGACTTCCTGAAATCGAACGGAATGAGTCTGCGCGGCTAGACCGGCGCGAAAGAGGCGAGAGGCGGCGTATGAGTTTTTTACAGCTGGCGGGAAAACGGTTTCTGATCTTCGGCGTGGCGAACAAAAAGAGCGTCGCCGCCGCCGTCGCGCGGATTCTGCTCGACGAGGGGGCGGAGCTCTTTCTGGTCGTCCGGGACGAGACGGTGCGTCAGCGCGTCGCGAAACTCTTTCCGGAACAGCCGCTCTTCTGCTGCGACGTCGAGTCGGACGGCGAGATCGCGCGTCTTCGCGCCGAGCTCGACGAGGCGGTCAAAAAGGACGGCCGTCTTTTCGACGGGCTTCTCCATTCGATCGCGTTCGCCGACTTTTCGGAAGGGTTGAAGCCGTTCCACGAGACGCCGAAAAAGGCGTTCTTTCAGGCGATGGACATCTCGTGCTTTTCGCTGGTCTCGCTCAGCCGCGCGCTCGAGCCCCTCTTGAGCCGAACCGCCTCGGTGGTGACCGTCTCGATTTCGACGACCCGGATGGCGAGCGAGAATTACGGCTACATGGCGCCGATCAAGGCCGCGCTCGACTCGTCGCTGGCGTTCCTGACAAAATCGTTTTCGGAGTTTTCCGAAATCCGGTTCAACGCCGTCGCGCCGGGTCTGCTCAAGACGTCGGCCAGCGCGGGGATCCCCGGCTATCTGGACAGCTATCTTTTCGCCGAACAGACGATCCCGCGCCGCCGCGCGGTCGAGACGGCCGAGGCGGCCTCGGCGGCGGTCTTCCTTCTAAGTCCCGCCTCAAGCGGCGTCGTCGCGCAGAAGATCGTCGTCGACGCCGGCATGGAAATCAACTTCTTCAATAAAGAAACAATCAAAAAAGCGGTGAACTGAAAGGTCCGGCCGGTCCGGGAGCCCCGGCTTCTCAAACCCGGCCGAGCAGGAGTTTCCAAACCGGAACCGCGCGGGATTCCTCCTGATTATATCCTCTCGAAACGAAGAAAAGACCGCCGTTGTTCTTTCCCTAAAAAGAGGAAAGAACGTTGGCAATCTTTCCCTTTTTTAGGGAAGCTTTTTACCTTGGAACAGCGGGGCTTCAACAGATATCCCGGAAAGGGGAGGACGGATATTCCCTGCGATACGCGCCGATTTCGGGATGAGAAAAAGACCGCCGGCACGAAGCCGCTGAATTTGCCGCGGCCGATCTGGCCGTCGACCTGGACGCGTTCTGAAAACGCGCTTACCGAAAAAAAAGATATCAGATAAGAGCGACGAAACGGTCCTTCAATCCTATCCGTTTTGAGAGCCGTTTCGTTCAGGTTGTCAAAGGACTGTTTCAGCCAACCCCGTTACTGAAGACCGAACGGGCTTTTCAGTACTGCTATAACGTCCGCATACGGTCAGGTTCATGGCCTCACCTCCGTTTTGTTGTCCAAAAGGAAAGGCTTAATGACGAAATCGTCCGGCATTTCCTTCCGGCGCAAAACGGGAAAATCAGGCTTTGACCGTCCGCTTCTTCAGCTGAGCAACCCTCTTTTTGAACTCCGGAACGGTCATTCCGGCCTTTTGGGCGGCTTTGGCAAGGGTGATGGTGCCATCACTTACGAGCTCGGCCAAGTTTTCAAGGCGGCCTTCCGCCCGGCCTCTCGCCTCATGTTCTTCGGCAAGTTCCTTCAAGATCTTTTCTTCATCGTATTCGGTCAGGATCATGTGCTTTACCTCCGTTTTGTTGTCCAAAAGGAACGGCTT
>CADBQY010000114.1 GCA_902796885.1 uncultured Planctomycetota bacterium | reverse complement strand
GTAAAGAAACAGTAACCCCCCAGGAATTTTATTGTGGTAAATCGTAACCTGATTCACAGTCTTGACGCGAACGAGGAAAATTGGGAACTCGAACTGGCGAAGGCGCTTGGCGATAGCGAAATCGACGGCCAGATTGTCGTCGGGAACGACTTCTCGCCCAACGACATCATTACCGGTAAGATCGTTCGGATTGAGAAAGAGTTCGTGATCGTCGACATCGGCTACAAAAGCGAAGGCCAGATCCCGATCTCCGAATGGGAAGAAGACGAAGAACAGCCCCAGCCGGGTCAGACGGTGAAAGTCCTTGTCGAAGAACTTGACGATTCCGCCGAGGCGATGCCCAGCGGGATGGTCGCGCTCAGCAAGCGGAAGGCCGCGAAGATCGAAGCTTGGATGGCGATGATGGACAAGGTCAAGGAAGGCGATAAGGTCGAAGGCGTGGTGACCAAAAAGATCAAAGGCGGTCTTCTGGTCGATATCGGCGTCAACGTCTTTCTCCCGGCCAGCCAGGTCGATATCCGCCGCAGCGCCGACATCGGCGAATTCCTCGGCAAGACGATCGAGTGCCTCATCCTCAAGATCGACGAAGCGCGCCGCAACATCGTCGTCAGCCGCCGCAAGCTCATCGAGGCCGAGCGGGAAGAAAAGAAAAACGCCCTGCTCCACGAACTTCAGGAAGGTCAGGTCCGCAAGGGGGTCATCAAGAATATCGCCGATTTCGGCGCCTTCATCGACTTGGGCGGGATCGACGGTCTGCTCCATATCACCGATATGAGCTGGGGCCGTATCACCGATCCGAAAGAGATCGTCAAAATCAACGACGAGATTGAAGTCAAGATTCTCCACATCGATTACGAAAAAGAGAAGATCTCGCTCGGTCTCAAGCAGCTCTCGGCCAGTCCGTGGGATTCCGTTGAAGAAAAATACCCGATCGGTTCGAAGGTCAAGGGGACGGTCGTCAACGTCATGGGTTACGGCGTCTTCATCAAGCTTGAAGAGGGGATCGAAGGTCTGGTGCACATCAGCGAAATGTCCTGGACCAAGCGGATCAACCATCCGAACGAAATCCTCAGCGTCGGCGACGAGATCGAAGTCGTCGTTCTCGGCATCAACAAAGAAAAGCAGGAGATCTCGCTCGGGATCAAACAGACCCAGTCCAATCCGTGGGAAACGATCGAAGAGAAATACCCCGAAGGTTCCGAGATCACCGGCGTCGTCCGCAATCTGACCAACTACGGCGCGTTCGTCGAAATCGAAGAGGGGATCGACGGTCTTCTCCATGTCAGCGACATGAGCTGGGTCCGCAAGATTACCCATCCGAACGAAGTCGTCACGAAGGGGCAGACGATCAAATGCAAGCTCCTGTCGATCGACAAGAAAAACCGCCGGATCGCGCTCGGTCTGAAACAGCTCACCGAAGATCCGTGGGAAAACCGGATTCCGAACGACTACCAGCCCGGTCAGCTCGTCAAGGGAACCGTGACCAAGATCACCAACTTCGGCGTTTTTGTGAGTCTCGAAGACGATCTCGAAGGGCTTCTTCACATTTCCGAACTCTCCGATCATAAGATCGAAAATCCCGAAGACGTGGTCAACGTCGGCGACGAAATTGAAGTCAAGGTTCTCCGCGTCGACCGCCAGGACCGCAAAATCGGTCTTTCGCGCAAACGCGCCAGCTGGACCGAAGAAGAAGCAGCTCAGGCCGAAGCCGCCGAAGCCGCCGAAAAAGCTTCGGACGCGGCCGGCACCGTCAATCCCGATACCCTCAAGGGCGGGATGGGCGACGACTCCGGTCCGCTCTTCAAGCTTTCGCCCGAAGAGTGATCTTCCGGCACACCGCTAGTAAAAAATCACTTGAAATTCTTCGGAATTTCAAGTGATTTTTTTTGTTCCGGCGCGCCCGGTCCGTGCGAACCCGCCTTGCCCTTTTCGGGGGGAGGGGATAAAATGGGCCGAACGCTGAAATACAGTTTGTTCCCGCGTTTCTGTCCTTGCCCCTTTCGAGCGCCAACGTCCGATGTCTGAAAATCAACCTTGGATCGATTCCGGATACGACCGGCCCGACGGCCGGCACGTCGGCGCGTCCGACGCGCCGGAGGGAGAAGCTCCGGCCGAAAACGCCGCGCCCGATTTTGAGTTTCTCGAAGAGTCCGAAGCGAAGAAAATCGCCCGCGGGTACCGCGACGCCTCGCGCAAGGCGCGCCTTTTTCCCGACGCGCCGGGCGTCTATCTCATGAAAGACGCCCGCGACCGCGTGATATACATCGGCAAGGCCAAGAGTCTGAAAAAACGGACGCGCAGTTACTTTTTGCGTCCGGCCATGTCGGATCAGCGGACCGCGGCGCTCGTCCGGGAAATCCGCGATATCGACTTTCTCGAAGCCGAAAGCGAGGTGGACGCCATCCTGATGGAGGCGCGTCTGATCAAAGACATTCAGCCGAAGTATAACCGCGACCTCAAAGACGACAAGTCGTTTCCCTACCTCCAGATCACGGTGCGCGAAGAGTTCCCGCGGGTCGAGATCACCCGTTCGCCGCGCCCGCACGGCGTGAAGCTTTTCGGTCCGTTCCCGACCGCGTCCCTTTTGCGCGGCGCGCTCACCGCGCTTCAAAAGGTCTTTAAGTTTCGCACCTGCGGCCTGGTGATCAAAGAGGGGGATCCGCGTCTGGAATCGTACCGCCCCTGCGTCCTGGCCTCGATCGGTCAGTGCAGCGCGCCGTGCCACTGGCGGATCACCCGCGAGGAGTACCGGAAAAATATCCGCCGCCTCTGCGCGTTCCTTTCGGGAAAGCGCCGGAAAGTGGTCGCGTCGATGCGTCGCGAGATGCGCGCCGCTTCCGAAGATCGACAGTACGAAAAAGCCGCCCTCCTGCGCGATCAGCTCCTGGCGCTCGAGTCGCTCAACAAGCGCGGTTCGGTCGACCGGCACGTTCAGCCCGAGGTCTTTCAGATCGACCCGCGCCGCGGACTGCGCGGTCTGCGGCAGGTCTTCAATCTCAAAGAGGAGCCCCGCGTGATCGAAGGGGTCGATATCGCCCACCTGAGCGGGAAAGAGACGGTCGCCTCGGTCGTCCGCTTTATCGACGGGTACCCCTTTAAACCGGGGTATCGCCGGTATAAAATCAGGTCGGTCGACGGCGTCGACGATTTCGCCTCGATCGCCGAGGTGGTGACCCGGCGGTTTTCCGAGACGGAACGCGGAAATCCGCCCCCCGACATCCTTCTGGTCGACGGCGGGAAAGGCCAGCTGCACGCGGCGTGCCGCGCGCTGGAAAAGACGCCTCTCCGTCCGGGCATGATTCTTTCGCTCGCCAAACGGGAAGAGGAGATCTTTCTCCCCGACCGATCCGAGTCGCTCCGGCTGTCGCGCGACTCGTGGGCGCTGAGGCTTCTGCAATACGTTCGGGACGAGTCGCACCGATTCGCCCAGCATTACCACCACATCCTCCGCCGCAAGGCGACCCTGGGGGACGAATAACAAAACCGAATTTGCGTTTTCGCACAGACAGACGGAGAAAACAATGACCGCGAAAAAGCCGGCAAACAAGAGTGGAATCGCCAAAGCGTGGGGGGGCGTCTTTACCGAGGCGACCGACAAGCGGATGGAGCTCTTTTCGGAGAGCATTTCGTATGACTACAGACTTTATAAGGAAGACATCGCCGGATCGATCGCGCACGCGCGGATGCTTTCCGACGTCGGTCTCTTGACCGCCAAGGAGTTCGCCCAGATTGAGAAGAACCTCAAAGAGATCGAAAAAGAGATCGAGGCGGGGGACTTTGAATACACGACCGAAAAGGAAGACATTCATATGCACATCGAGGCGGATCTGATCCGCCGTCTCGGCGACGTCGGCCGCAAACTCCACACCGCGCGAAGCCGCAACGACCAGATCTCGACCGACACGCGTCTCTGGGTGCGCGGCGCGATCGACCGTCTCGTCGTCCTTCTGCGCGGTCTGCAGAAGGCGTTCGTCGGCCGCTGCGACCGCGACCTGGACGTGATCGTTCCCGGTTACACGCACACCCAGCGCGCCCAGCCGGTTCTGGCACCCCACTACTGGCTTTCGTATTGCGAAAAATTCGAACGGGACCGGCAGCGGCTTCTCGACTGCCGCAAGCGCGTCAACGTTCTGAGTCTGGGCGCCGCCGCCTGCGCGGGGACGTCGCTTCCGATCGACCGCGCCAAGACGGCCGAGTATCTCGGATTCGAAAAGGTCGGGCGGAACAGTCTCGACATTTCCGGCGACCGCGACTTCGTGATCGAGTTCGCGTTCGACTTGGCGCAGATCGCGCTTCATTTGAGCGGCTGGGCCGAGGAGTGGATCTGGTGGTCGACCTGCGAGTTCAATTTCATCAGACTCCCGCAGGCGTTCTGTACCGGCTCGTCGATCATGCCGCAGAAGGTGAACCCCGACACGCTCGAGCTGATCCGCGGAAAAACCGCGCGCGTCGTGGGGAATCTGCAGTCGCTGATGGTTCTGATGAAAGGTCTTCCGCAGGCGTATAACCGCGATATGCAGGAGGACAAAGAGCCGATTTTCGACTCGTTCGACACGGTGAGCGCCGCGCTCGAGCTGGCGGCGCCCCTGGCCGCGAGCGCCGAGCTGAACCGCGAGGCGATCGCCTCGCGCATCGACGCGGGGTATCTCGACGCCACGAGCCTGATGGAATACCTGATCCGCGCCGGCGTTCCCCAGCGGAGCGCTCACGGAATCGTCGGACATCTGGTCCGCGCGGCGATGACCCGAGGAATCCGCCTGGCCGAGATCCCGCTCGACGAAATGCGCAAGTCCGCCCCGCAGATCGACGCCGACGTCTACAATTACCTCGGCGCGGCCGGCGCGGTCCGCGCCATGAAGAGTTACGGCTCGACCGCTCCGGCCGAGGTCAAAAAGCAGATCCGCTGGTGGAAAAAACAACTCGAGATCTGAAACACAATCTCTCGGATTGAAAATGCGCCGAAATTTTCCGCTCGCCGCGGGAATTTCGGCGCTTTCTTTTTGACCGGTCGCGTCAGTCGAACTTTCGGTCGTAGAGGAGCGCCGCGAAGAGAACCACGCCGCAGCTGCTCAGATTGTGCAACAGGACACCGGCGGTCGGGGTCAGTCGGCCGCCGGCGGCCAGGGCGATCATCGCCGCGTTGAAGACGATGGCGTAGACGAATTCGCCGCGGATCGTCCGGACCGTCGCCCTTGCCAGCCGCTTCAGATAGACCAGACGCGAAAGATCGTCGGTCATCAGCGCGATATCGGCGGCGTCGACGGCGATATCGCTGCCGAAACTCCCCATCGCCGCGCCGACGTCGGCGGCTTTGAGCGCCGGAGCGTCGTTGACGCCGTCCCCGACCATACAGACTTTCGATCCGTCCGCCTTGAGGAGATCGACCTTTTCTTCCGGGAGGAGTTCGGCGTGAACCTCGTCGATGCCGACCTGTTTGGCGAAATATTCGGCGGTCAGACGGTGGTCTCCGGTCAGAAGAACCGGCTCGGTTCGAAACGCCCTGAGCTTTTCGACCACGTCTCGAGCTTCCGGCCGGACGGTGTCGGAAAGGGCGACCGCGCCCAGACATTCCCCGGCTTCGGCGATCAGAATCAGCGCTTTCCCCTCTTTTCGGAGCGGTTCGAATTTCTGCAGCACGTCGTCGCGGAGCGGAACGCCCGACTCGGTCAGGAAATCTTTGGTGCCGCAGAAGAGCCGTTTCCCCTCTGTCTCGGCGCTCACGCCGCATCCGGCGCGCATTTTGAAGTTTTCGGTCCGGGCGATTGCCAGTCCGCGCGAGGCGGCTTCTTCGCAGACCGCCTTGCCGAGCGGATGTTCGCTCTTCGCCTCCGCCGCGGCGGCAAGACGCAAAAGCTCGTTTTCGTCCAAACCCGCCTTGACCGGCACGATGTCGCTGACACGGAGTTTGCCGCAGGTCAGGGTGCCGGTCTTATCGAACGCGACTTTTCGGATCTGATCCATCGCCTCGAGCGCGGCGCCCGATTTGATGATCACGCCGTGTTTGGCCGCCTGGCCGATCGCCGCCACGATGGCGGTCGGCGTGGCCAAAACCAGCGCGCAGGGACAGAAGGCGACCAGGATCGTCACCATTCGATTCGGGTCGCCGGTCAGGAGATACGCCAGGATCGCGATTCCCAGCGCCGACGGGATCAGCCAACTCGCCCAGCGGTCGGCCAGACGCTGTATCGGCGCTTTTTTCTTATCCGCTTCCCGTACCAGACGGATCAGCTTTTGGAGGGACGAATCGTCTCCGGCGGAAACGGTTTCAATTTCGATGGCGCCGAACCGGTTGATCGTTCCGCAATAGACGGCGTCCCCCGGCGCCTTATCGACCGGGAGCGACTCGCCGGTGACGACCGACTGGTCGACCGTCGTCTCGCCGGCGAGAATCTTCCCGTCGACCGGAATCGACTCGCCCGGCAGGACGCGGACACGATCTCCCGGCCGCGCGTCGGCGGGCGAGATCATCTCTTCGGTCTCGCCGACGATTCGCCGGCATCCGGCCGGCGTCAGGCTCAGCAGGTTTTTGAGTCCCGCTTCGGCGCGCTTTTCGGTTCTCTTTTCGAGATACCCCCCGATCGCCATAATGAACGCGACTTCCCCCGCCGCGAAATAATTCCCGACTTTGATCGAGGCGATCATCGCGATCGTCACCAGAAGGGGAACGGAAAAGATGCCGACCCCTTTCTGATTGGCGACCCGCAGGATCGCGGCGTGCGCCAGCGGAATCCCGCTGATCAGGATCGCCCCCCACGCCGGGTCGATCGGCGGCTCCCGCCCCGCCGCCTTGAACGCGATGAAGCTGACAGCGAGCAGAATTCCCGAGACGCACGTCATTGGGAGAGAGCGCAAAAACTGAATGACTTTTGTTTCGAACATCGGTTTTCGGATAGAATACGGGGTTAGTTTAGGGGAGACTAAACCGCGGCGGAAAAATTTTTACCATGCCCTTAAGATAACACGCACGAGACATCGTGTCAAGAATTCGCCGCGCCGTCCGTCTCCTTGCGTTTTTCCCCCCTTTTGATATGATAGGCGGGTGATGCTTTGAAGAGGATTTTTCCACAGGAATAAAGGCGGCACGCCTTCCAACACGATCGGCAGAAAGGTTGTTATGTCCCCGGTGATGACCCCGCAGGAAAAGAAAGTCATTGATACGATCCGCGCCCTCTCGATGGACGGTGTCCAGAAGGCGAAAAGCGGACATCCCGGTACCGCCATGGCGCTGGCGCCCGTCGCCTATCTCCTCTACAATGAGGTTATGAACTACGACCCGGCCCGCCCCGATTGGCTCAATCGCGACCGTTTCGTTTTGTCAATCGGTCACGCGTCGATCCTCCTCTATTCGATCCTCCACCTGGCGGGAGTCTCCGAAAAGGGGGTTCCCGCGGTGACGATGGACGATCTGAAGTCGTTTCGCCAGCTCGGCAGCCGTTGCGCCGGTCACCCCGAATACGGCCTGGTTCCCGGAATCGAAATGACGACCGGCCCTTTGGGCGCGGGTCTGGCGACGAGCGTCGGGATGGCCATGGCTCAGCGGTGGCTGGCCGAGCGGTACAACCGACCCGACGCGGATCTCTTTTCATATCGCGTCTACGCTCTCTGCGGGGACGGGTGCATGATGGAAGGGATTTCGTCCGAGGCCGCCTCGCTGGCCGGGCATCTGAAACTCGGGAACCTTTGTTGGATTTACGACGACAACGACATCACCATCGAAGGGGACACCGCCCTGGCGTTCTCCGAGTCGGTCGACGACCGGTTCCGCGCGTACGGCTGGAACGTGATCCGGGTCGCCGACGTCAACGATCTGCCCGCGCTCCGCGCGGCGTTTGACGCCGCCAGGGCCGAAACGACCCGTCCGAGCCTGATCATCGTCAAGAGCCGAATCGCCTACGGCGCGCCGACCAAAGAGGGACAGGAATCGGCGCACGGCGCCCCGCTCGGCGAAGACGAAATCCGCGGCGCCAAGAAGTTTTACGGATTTCCCGAAGACGAATCATTCCGCGTCGAGCCGGACGTCTACGACGCGTTTGCCCGCGCCGCCGCGCCAAACGGCGCGCGCCTTTCCGCCGCGTGGGACGAACTCTACTCCGGCTATCGCGCCCGGTATCCGCGGGAGGTGACGGAACTCGACACGCTCGCCGCCGGAAAACTCCCTGCCGGATGGGACAGCGCGATCGAAACTTTCCCTGCCGACGAAAAAGGGATGGCCAGCCGCGCGTCGAGCGGAAAGGTTCTGAACCAGGCGGCGCTCGGGATTCCGTGGCTCGTCGGCGGTTCCGCCGACCTGGCGCCGTCGAACAATACGTTCCTGAAATTCGACGGCGCCGGCGCGTTCGCCCCCGGCGCCGCGGGCCGGAACGTCCATTTCGGCGTGCGCGAGAACGGAATGGCCGCCGCCGCCAACGGCCTGACCCTCTCGGGTCTGCGCGGTTACTGCGCGACCTTCTTCGTTTTTTCGGACTACCTCCGTCCGATGATCCGTCTGGCGGCGCTGATGAACCTGCCGACCCTTTTTGTCTTTACGCACGACTCGATCGGCGTGGGGGAAGACGGACCGACCCACCAGCCGGTCGAACATTTGGCGGCGCTGCGCGCGATCCCCGGCGTTCGGGTCTTCCGGCCCGCCGACGCCAACGAAGTCGCCGAATCGTACCGCGCCGCGCTCGAAACGGACGACGCGCCGTCGGTCCTCGTCCTTTCGCGGCAGAACCTGCCGACCCTCGACCGCGCGGCGACGGCGCCGGCCGCCGGCACGCGCCGCGGCGCGTATGTCCTGCTCAAAGAGAGAGCCGCCGCGCCCGACGTCATCCTGATCGGTACCGGGAGCGAAGTGGCGCTCTGCCTGAAAGCCGCCGCGAAACTCGAAGCCGAAGGGATCGCCGCGCGCGTGGTCAGTATGCCGTGTCAGGAACTCTTTGAACGGGAATCGGACGAATACAAAGAGTCGGTTCTTCCCGCCGCCGTCCGCGCGCGCGTCGCCGTCGAACTGGGGGTGCGCCAGGGGTGGGACCGCTACCTGGGCTTTGAAGGGAAGTTTCTCGGCATGGAAGGGTTCGGCGCGTCGGCGCCCGCGGGTGTGTTAATGGAACATTTCGGTTTTACCGCCGAACGTCTCGCCGCGCTGGCGAAAGATGTCATACAAAAGAAATAAGAGGATAGAGTCATGTCCCGTAAATACGCCATCATCATTCCCGACGGGTGCGCCGATTTGCCGATCGAGTCGCTTGGCGGAAAGACCCCGCTGGAAGCCGCCGATATTCCGAACATGAACGCGCTGGCCCGCGCGGGGGTCGTCGGCCGTTCGCTGAACGTCCCCGAAGGGTTCACTCCCGGTTCGGACGTCGCCAACCTGAGTCTGCTCGGGTATAATCCCGCCGACTACTACACCGGCCGCGCCCCGTTGGAAGCGGTGGCGCAGGGGGTCGAGCTCGGCGGGGACGACTGGGCGTTCCGATGCAATCTGGTCTGTCTCGAAGACGGGAAGATGAAAAGCTTTACCGCCGGGCACATTTCGAGCGGCGAGGG
The DNA here is from genome assembly GCA_902796885.1 of uncultured Planctomycetota bacterium. GTDB lineage: Bacteria > Planctomycetota > Planctomycetia > Pirellulales > Thermoguttaceae > RUG695. Next base: position 79,160 of record CADBQY010000114.1, on the reverse strand, counting down.
GAAAGAGATCGTCGCCGGACTTCAAAAAGAGATCGCGCCCCGCTGGAACGAGATCGCGCCCGGAACCGGCACGGTCGAGTTCTTTCCGGGGGTCAGTTACCGCAACCTGATGGTCTTTCGCCCGAACACCGACGCCGGCCGCGCCTTCTTCTCGCAGGAGACGAAGACGTTTCCGCCGCACGACTACACCGACCGCGATTACGCGCAGGCGCTCCCCGCCGGCCGGGGGGGCGACGCGGTACGCGCCTTGATGCGCGAAAGCGAGGCGTATCTGGCCGAACATCCGGTCAATAAGAAACGGATCGCCGACGGGAAGCTTCCGGCGACGTGCGCCTGGCTTTGGGGGCAGGGGAAGCGTCCCGACCTGCGTCCGTTCGGCGAACAGTACGACGGGATCCGCGGCGGGATGATCTCGGCGGTCGATCTCCTTCGCGGGATCGCCGCGCTCCTTCGCTGGGAGATCATCGACGTTCCCGGGATCACCGGTTACGTCGATACCGACTACGCGGCGAAAGGGGAATACGCCGCCCGCGCGCTGGACAAACTCGATCTGGTCTGCGTTCACGTGGAGGCGACCGACGAGTCGTCGCACGAAGGGAGCCTCGAAAAGAAGCTTCAGGCGCTGGCCGATATCGATTCGAAAGTCCTTCCGCCGATTCTCGATAAACTTCGGAGTTTTTCCGATTGGCGCATTCTTGTCTCGCCCGACCATCCGACCCCGATATCGACCAAGACGCATTCGCGCGATTTCGTGCCGTGGATCGTCGCCGGATCCGATATCGAGCCGGTTCCCGGTCAGGGGAGTTTTTGCGAAAAGAGCGCCGAACGTTCCTCCCGTGCCTACGACCGCGGATTCGAGCTGATGTCGTGGTTTACAAAATAGAGATATTAGGGTGACCGGCGCGGTTTTTCCTCCAATTTGTCCCGGGAAAAACCGATAGAATGAGAAGGGAGGGTAGGCGTTTTCCCCGAAAGCGCTTTCCTCCTTTTTCGTCGTATCGGGATTCCGCAGACGATCCTGGGAGTTCCGCCGCCGACGGTTCATTTTCGGATTCTCCTTTGAGAAAGTTCCTAAGAGAGCGTTTTTTCAAGAAGAGAGGACGAAATCCGAATGGAAAACAAGAGATAGATTTATATAGCAGGAAAGAGACGATGCCAACCTCATTGTTCCAATATGAGATGTTGCCGACCACATGGTTCTATCTCTCTTCCATTATGATTTTGGCGACCGTCTTCCGGTTCAATCGCTTCTTTTCGGTACGCAACTTCGACGTCGCGAGCCTTATCCTCTTTACGCCGGGACTCCTCTTCATTTCGATGGGGCAGCCGCGTACCGGATTTATTTGGATTCACCTGACCGGGCTGATTTTTCTGTTTCGGCTGCTCGCCGACCTGGTGATGGTTCACCGTCCTCTTCTCGACCCGAACCTGACGACGTCGGGCGTCATCTTTTCAATCGTCATGCTGATCATGTTCTTTATTCCGAACCTGCTGATCAATCGCGGGGAACATCTCGAAACCGCGCGTACGATCCGGCTCGAGCAGATGCTCACCACGCAAGCGCTCAGCGACCTGCGCAAGGGGAAACCCGATCCCGTGATGGAGAACCCGGGATACCGTCCCTTCTATCTGCTCAGCCGAAAAGCCGAAGAGATTCTTCTTCCCTCGAACGACATTCAAGATGAAATTCTCTCGCGCCTGACCGCGTCGGCGTTTGCCCGTTCGACGCCGGACTTTTATTCCGACGGGAGCAAGCCGTTTTCGTTCGGCGCGATTTCGATGAAGTTTTCCGCCCGTCATGACGAGGTTTCCGCGGAAGAAATTTCCGCGCCCTCCCAGCGCCTGACGGTCGAAGACTACAACCGAACCCATTCCTCCGTTTCGGACGAGGGGAACGAACCGACGCCGACGCTCGACGAGTTTTTTCTCTTCTCGTTCATCTTCCTGGCGCAGTTCGGCGTCGTCTGGGGGCTGATCGCGGTCGGACATTGCCATTTCGGCAACCTCAAAATGGGACTCGCCGCCGCGATGATCTATCTGCTTCTTCCCTACGTGAACCAGATGCCGGGGAGTCTTGAGAACACCCTCCCCGGAATGCTCCTTGTCCTGGCGGTGGCGATCTACCGCCGTCCGATCTTCAGCGGTTTTCTGATCGGTCTGGCCGGCTCGCTCGTTTTCTATCCTTTCTTCCTGATTCCCATTTGGTGGGCGTTCTATATGAAACGGGGACTGCACCGGTTCCTGATCGGACTGACCACGGCGGTCCTTCTGATGTTGATCCTCCTGATGTTCGCGCCCGCCGACTACGGCGCGTACCCGGAACTGGTCGCCTCGATGTTCGGCCGCCATTCCTTCTGTCTGGCGACCCCGACCGGTCTGTGGGCCTCGCTGCCGACTTACTACCGGATTCCGATCATCGCCCTTTACCTGGCGATCTGGCTGGGGCTCTTCCTCTTGCCGCTTCAAAAGAATCTGGCCGCTCTGATTGCTTCCTCGGCGCTCATCATGTTAGGAGTGCAGTTCTGGATGGGGAACAACGGCGGACTTTATATGGGGTGGTACCTCCCTCTGATGATTCTGACCTTCTTCCGTCCGAACCTTGAAGACCACGTTGCCGCGGTCAAAGTGCAGGAAATCTGAGATGGATAAGTTTTTTCTGACCGCGGGGATTCCCGCGTCGAGTCCGGCGCTCTATCGGCAGATCCGGTTTTCCGCGGGCGATCCCGCCGCGCTTCTTGAATTTCCCGACCCGGATCTGACGATCCGCGAGGCGCGGCCGACCCCGTACCGCGCGCGTTCCGGCGCGGAGCGCGTTTCGACGACCCTGCTGATCCTCCGCGACATTGAAAACGAACGCGCCGCGGCATCGGCCTCCGTCGATTTCGTCGCTTCTCCGGCCGATTTCACGCCCGAAGGGGGTCTTTCCGGCGATCGCGAGACGGCGACCGCTCAGAGCGCCGCCGAGGCGTGCCGCCGTTACGGCGCCCGATCGGTGACCGCCGACCGCACGCTTCCGCTCATTTACGCCGAAATGCTCCGGCGCGCGTCGATCGACGTCCTCTGCGATATTGAACGGGGAATCGTCGAACGCCGCCGGAAGGCCGACTGGGAGGTCGAAGCGGTTCGGGCGTCGCAGCGTGTTACCGAATCGGCGATGGCGTCGATCTGCACGCTGATCGGCACCGCCGACGCCGACGATGACGGGATCCTCGTCTACGAAGGGGAACGGCTCACATCGGAACGGGTTCGGGCGATGATCGATCGGCTCCTTTTAGACGCCGGATTTTCGAATCCCGAGTCATCGATCGTGGCGGGACGGAAAGACGGCGGCGACTGCCACGCGCTCGGCAGCGGCCCTTTACGCCGGGACGAGCCGATCATCGTCGATATTTTTCCGAAGAGTCGAACGAGTCTTTATTTTGGCGACTGCACCCGCAGCGTGGTCAACGGCGCGGTCGGCCCGGTTCACGAACGGATGTGGCGCGCGGTGCGGGAGGCCAAACGCGCCGCGCAGGAGACGATCCGCGCCGGCGTGACGGGCGAAGAGGTACATCGGGCGGTGATCGCCTCGCTCGAAGCCAGCGGGTTCGGTTACGCCCCGCCCGGAAGCGGCGAAGCGCAAAACGAGATCCGGCTGACCCACGGGACCGGTCACGGACTCGGCCTTTCGTGTCACGAGCCGCCCCTGCTCGATTTCGGGGGACCGGAACTGTTGGTCGGCGATATCGTCTCGGTGGAGCCGGGGCTTTACAGCAAAAAGTACGGCGGGATCCGTATTGAAGATATAGTCGTGGTCACCCCGACCGGGTGCGAAAACCTGGGTGAGCCGATTTCGGAATCCCTCGCCTGGTCGTAACGGAATTTTCAGCTTAACCCCCGTCTGACAAAACGCGAAAAAGGGGGTATAATGAACCGTCGATACGGCACGTTTGATGAGTCGGGCCCCGTATAGAGGGCCCCGCCCGCAAACGCCGAGTTCCGGGACGCGGTTGAAAGCGTTCGGCGGGCGGCAAAACCATCCACCATTGCAGGAGTATTTGTTTTGAGTCGCGATCAGAAGCAAAAAGAGGAAGCGATCCAGTTAACCGGAGTGGTGACCGAAGAGGTACGCGGCGCGTTTCGCGTCAAGCTGGACGATATGGACCACATCGTCCTTTGCCGCCTGGCGGGGAAGATGCGCAAGTTCCGTATTCGCGTTGTCCCCGGCGACCACGTTCAGGTCGAAATCAGCCCCTACGATATGGATCGCGGGCGGATCGTCTATCGCGAGAAGTAACTCGCCCTCTTTTCACACACCGTTTGAACGGACGTTTTTCTATGGGAGCACTCGGCGCGCTTTCGGGCCGCGGGACGCTCCTTTTTCTTTTTCGGGGCGCTTGACTCGCCGAACGTTCCGGCTCGCGGGAAGTTCGGTTCAGCGTATCTCTTCTTCCGGCACCGGCAGGTGATTGAGCGCGTCGCGGGTGAAACGCGACCAGAAAGAGTTTTTGTTTCCGTCCGAGAGAGTCCCCAGAAGGGCGGGGTAGGGAACCGTCTTCTCGTCGGCCGAAGGAAGGAGAATCTGATAGGAGGGAGTGGTCGATTCGCTCACCGCGACGACGCCTCCGCCCGGCTTGACGGCGCGGAGCGAAACGCCGTCGCGTCCGAGCGTGAAATCGAACATCACGCGGTCCAGCGGAACCATGTCGTCGTCGAATCGGTTGATCAGGAGATTTCCCGGCTGAAATTCGAGCCCGAACTCTTTCCCGAATCGGGCCAGAAAATCTTTTTTAAAGGCCGCGTCGAGAAGATGAACCCGGCCGTTGCCGAGGAAAACGCCGTCGAAAAGTTCTCCCTCTTTGATCGTCAGCCGCCCCAAACGGCCTTCGATTCGGGTCGACGTCACCCCTTTTAACAGACGCGAAAGGTCGGCGTCGTGTATTTCAACGCCGTCGAGGACCGTCCGGCGGCGCGGCGCGGCGCCGCCAGGGGCCGAAACGATCCGTCCGGTCAGCCAGGCGTCGTTTCCCCAGTCGGCGTGTTTCCGCGCGAACCACGCCAGAAGCGGAGCGGGGAACGGGGAGTAACGCGTATCGAGAAGCCAGGCCAGCGGGAAGTCCCGGCTTGCGGCGGAACTTTCAATATTCGGCGCCGCGGCGACCGGTTCCCCCCGGCCGCCGCCGGCATCGGACGCCGACGGTTCGTCGGGGATGACCGCTTCGGGCGCCGCGGCGACCCGCGGCAAAGACAAGTCGGCGCCGCTGCGGCCGAAGAGGGCCAGGGCGATCGGTTCGGCCGCCCGAATATTCGTCAGACGGAACCGCGCCAGGGCCAGCGAGTCGTCTTCGGCGCGGAGCCAGATTCCGAGCACCTCGTCGACGAGCGACTCGGTTCGGTTTTGCGCGTAGAGCTTCACTTCTTCGGCGGCGGAGATTCCGCTCTGTTCGCCGCGCGTCTTTCCTTCCCCGATGGCGGCGAGCTCGCCGATGATGTCGGTGCCGAAGCGGCGGCGGGGCCGCCGGTATCCTTTGGCGATCTGGTCGAACAGTTCGTCGGACGGAATCAGGTGAACTCGGCCGATCCGAAAGAGGATGCCCCCTTCCGGAAAATCCCCCGCGCGACCGTGGAACAGCGGTTCGGCGTCGCGCCACTGCGAGAGCTTCAGGTAGAGGTCGGGGATTAGCCATTCGCGTCCGGGCGCCCCGTCGGGCACGGAAATCAGCGGGGTCTCGTCAACGCCGAGATCTTCGAGTATAGGGGCGAGCTGCGCGCGGCCGGGGCGGTCGGTCTCCAGAGGGCGGGCGAGGATTTCGGGACAGAAGAGGAACGGGGTCTCGGCGCGTCCGGCGAAAAGGGTCAGTCCGAAATAGGTCTGTATTTCAGGCCGGACGAATTCGACGTCGCGCATTTCGGCACGGAGGCGAAACAGGCACGTCAGCTTTGCCTCTTCGTCGGCGCGGCTCCCGCCGCCGTGCCGATAGAGGACAAGTCCCAGGACGGTCAGAAGGAGAGCCGGCCCGAACAGAAAAAAAAGAAGAAGCGCCGGGACGCGGCGCAGTTTAAGGTGAGTGAATCCGTTCATCCTGCCGACGTGTTCCTTTAAAGGATGGTGACCGCCGCCGTCGGCGCGGCGGCGGTCGTTCGACGAAACGGTCAGATCAACTTCGGACGGATTCCGGGAATGTCGAATCCTTTGAGGAATTCGGCGATTTCGCCCCGAATCCGCGGCGCGACCTTGTCGATATCGTGGACGTTCTTACAGACCTGATCGATCCAGTCGGCAACCTTGAGCATGTCGTTTTCTTTCATTCCCAGACTGGTGAGCGAGGGAGTTCCGAGACGGACGCCGCTGGTGACCGAAGGTTTCCGCTGATCGCCGGGAACCATATTGAAGTTAGCGATGATTCCGCACTTGGCCAGCGCCTGCGAGACGTCTTTGCCGGTGAAATCTTCTTTGCGGAAATCGAGAACGACCAGGTGGGTGTCGGTTCCGCCCGAAGCGACGGCGTAGCCCTTGTCGATAATGGCGCTGACCAGGGCGCGGGCGTTCTTCACGATCTGTTTCCCGTATTCCTTGAACTCGTCGGTCATCGCGTAGGCGAACGCCGAGGCCATCGCGGCGATGGCGTGCATATGCGGCCCCCCTTGCAGACCGGGAAAGACCGCGCGGTCGATCCGCTGCGCCAGGTTGAACTTACTCGCCGCAAAATATTTCTGCTGATAGCGGTCTTCGATCTTCGACATGATGAACCCGGCGCGCGGGCCGCGGAGCATCTTGTGGGACGTGCTGGTGACGACGTCGCAGTAGGGGACCGGATCGGGATGAACTCCGGCGATAACCAGCGAGTTGATGTGCGAAATATCGGCGACCAGATAGGCGTCGACCTCTCGGGCGATTTCGGCGAACGCGGCGTAGTCGAGTTTGAGCGGGTAGGCGCTCGTTCCGGCCCAGATCAGTTTCGGCCGTTCGCGCAGGGCGATTTCCCGGACCTGGTCCATATCGATCTTCCCCGTTTCGGGATTCGTGCCGTACGGAACCTGAACGTAGTCCATTCCCGAAAAGCTGACTTTCCACCCGTGGGTCAGGTGGCCGCCGTCGGTCACGGGCATCCCCATGATTTTGTCGCCCGGTTTGGCCACCGCGCGGTAGACCGCCTGGTTGGCGGGAGAGCCGGAATAGGGCTGAACGTTGAAATGCTCGGCGCCGAAAAGTTTCTTCCCCCGCTCGCGCGCGAGGTTTTCGAGTTTGTCGGTCACCTCGTTCCCCTCGTAGTACCGGGCGCCGGGATACCCTTCGCTGTATTTATTGGTGAACGGCGAGCCGCACGCTTCCATCACTTCGTACGTAGCGTAGCTTTCGGAAGCGATCATTTTCAGGGTGGTCGATTCCAACTCGCACTGCTCTTGAATGAGCCGGTAAACTTCGGGGTCGTTAGCCTTCAGATGCGGAAAACGTTCAGCGTTGGACATAGGTTCTTCTCTCTTCGGGTTGAAAGTGTTCCTGCCGCGCCTTTTTGGGCCGCACGCGCGTGTCTCTGAGACGCCCGCCGCCGAAAAAGACAGATGACCGCGGCGGCGCGGCTCCGGAAAAGAGCGCGCCGCCGCCGATCGATACCACGTCCCTCATTTTAATGAGATTCCGCGCCTCCTTCAAGGAGGGAGGAGAGTTTTTCGCGATAGAAGCCGGCGCCGGACGAGTCGCCGAGCGCCTCGTAAATCGTGATAAGGTTCTGGCAGGGAACGGCGTACTCTTCCCGCGGGAAATTCCCCGCCGTCACCGCCCTTTCGATCGCGTCGACGCCGCGCCGGGTCAGCTTTTCTCCCTTGTCCCGATCGCCGGCGAGCCAGTATGCCTTTCCGATATTGACCAGACGGATTCCCTGATCGCCGTCCTGCGCCGAGCCGTCCAGAGCGATGGCCGCCGAGATCGTTTCGGCGGCGTTGGCGAGAAGTCCGGCGGCGATCTGCTGATGCGGCGCGTGATCGTTGAAGTAGATTCCAAGTTCGTAATCGACCGGCCCGATGATCTGCGCGACCCGCTGCGGGTCTTGCCGCAGGGGAACCAGAAGATATTCGTAGGCCCGCAGCGCGTAATTTTCGGCGGTCGCCGCGTCGCCGCGGGTATCGGCGGCCAGGAACGCGTTAAAGAACGTTTCCCCGGTCTTGATTCGGATCATCTCCTCTTCGAGCGAGTCGGGAACCTTCGACAGATACTTGTCGGCGAATTCGGGCAGGTCGGCCAGGAACGCGTCGAGTTCGGTATTGTCGGGATCGGCCAGCGCGGCTTCCGAAGCGGCCCGCCAGAGATCGAAGAGCTGGATCGCCGCGGTCGAGTCGCGCGAGAGTGTGTTTTCGAGGAGTTTTTTCGCCGCCTTGAACCAGAGATAGGCCTTCTTCTTTTCGGCGGGGTCTTGCCATTGTTTTGCGGCGATGGCGCTGCCGAGCGTCGTATAGAGCCGGGCGGTCAGCTGAAGAGTCGTCAGCTTTTCGCGGTCGGTTTGACTCTCGGCGGCGAGAGTTTTGAGCTTTTCGCTTGTCTCTTGAAGTTCGTCGATCGCGTTGTCGCGGTCGCCGTCCGATTTTTTGATCAGAAGCGCGGCGTGCAGAATCGAGAGTTCCGCGGTGTGATAGGGGTTCGTTTGGCAGAGTTCCCGCACCGCGTCGTAGTAGCGCAGACCGTTGTCGACGGCGTTGGTCCGTTCCAGGAGATTCATCATCAAAAAGTGGTATTCCGGAACCCGGTCGTTCAGCTGAACCGCCTGCGTGACGAGACGGAGCGATTCGGCGTAATCTTCGATCAGGAAATCGGCGACCCCCAAAAGCCAGTAGGCCGACGCGTTTTTCGGATCGAGTTTCAGAACCATTTCGGCGTCGGAACAAATGCCCGCGATCGAGCCTTCGTCGAATATCTTTCGGCGGCTTTCGTCGGCGCGAACGAGGAAGAAGTCCGGCTTGATCTGTTCCATTACGATCTGAACGACCTCGCCGCTCGGTTTTTCCGGCGTTTCCTCGTCCTTCTTCATCACAAACGAGACGCCCGTTTCCGGATAGACTTCGCGGTATTTCCCTTCGGCGTCCTGAATGAGGATCGGCTTATAGTTTCCGGTCGACTCGCGGAACGACACCCGCGCGTCGGCGGCCTGATGCGGTTCTTTCAGGTTGACGACGACGACCTCGACCTTCTCTTCTTTGACCAGGAGCTGTACGAAGGGAATATCGGGTAGGTCGGCAATTTGGTAGGTGTAGACGTCAAATTCGCCGAGCCGGCTCTGAGAGTGGACTTTTTGGAACGCGGGAATCTGTTTCAGGGCTTCGAGCGTGGTCACTCCCGGTCTGACGCCCAGAAGCTGCGGCGTTTCGGGGAGACGCGGCGTTTGAGCGCCGGCCGCCAGGACGAAGCATCCCCAGAGTGTCATTCCCAAAAGGAGAGAACCGCGCAAACCGAAAATCGATTTCATAACGATACCGTTTGGCTATCTGTCATTTGATGTTCCGACTTATCGAAAAATCATCTTTACCCCATATGTTCTACGAAAGAGACTTCCCAGTCCCCCGAAATCTTACTAAAAAAGGGAGGGGGCTGTCCATAGCAAAAATAGAGAAGATAAGCGGACGGGAGAGCGGTTTTTCGGAAATAAAAAAGCGCGGGGAAAACCCGCGCTTAGATTGGCCATCCGGAAAAACGAAGGCTCAGTTTTCGGCGTTTTCTTTGGCCGCGGCCTCTTTGGCGGCGCGTTTGGCGGCCTTCGCCTTCTTTCCCCGCTTCATCTTATTGACTTTGGCGGTTTCATCGACGGCGCGTTCTACGCGGCGTTCCTGAAGACGGACGGCTTTCCCGACGCGGTCGCGCAGGAAGTAAAGTTTCGCGCGGCGAACGACGGCCGAACGAACGACCTCGACCTTGGCGATCTTCGGGGAATGGAGGGGGAACTTCCGTTCAACCCCTTCGCCGTTGACGATGCGGCGAACGGTGAACATCTCGCGGGGGCCGCCGCCGCTCTTGGCGATCACGACGCCGTTGAAGATCTGGATACGTTCTTTTCCCCCTTCGAGGATTTTGCAATGGACGTTGACCGTGTCACCGATTTCGAACTTGGAGGGGTTTTCTTTCAGTCCAAGCGCATCGACTTTTTTCAGAAGTTCCTGAGACACTGTTAAACCTTAAACCTTTCGTAGAAAGTGACAGAAAGGCGCCTTTCGAGGTGCCTTTCCCTGGAAAGCCTTCGTTAAGAACTCCCGGCAATGCCGTTCCGGGCTAAAAAGAAGTCCAAGGCGGAAACCTTAAACAACCCGAAGACTTATTTGTTATTTTCACCCGCGCCCGAGCGTTTTTCGGCCGGCGCGGCGGTGTTTTCCTGGGATTTTTCAAGGAGGTCGGGCCGACGCTCCCGTGTGCGGAGAACGCGCTGCTGGGCGCGCCATTGATCGACCCGGCCGTGGTCTCCCGAAAGGAGAATTTCGGGAACCTCGTGCCCGCGATACTCGCGCGGGCGTGTGTATTGCGGCTCTTCCAGAATGCGGTTTCCGGAAGAGAAGGAATCGTACCGCGCCGAATCGGCGTCGCCCAGGACGCCGGGGATCAGCCGGATCACCGACTCGATGACCGCCATGGCGGCGACTTCGCCTCCGTTGAGGATGAAGTCGCCGAGCGAAACCTCCTGCGGTCGGAGAATTTCGACGACGCGCTCGTCGAAGCCTTCATATCGGCCGCACAGCAGAAGAAGACGTTCTTCCCGCGCGAGTTCTTCGACCAGGGGCTGATCGAGTCTGCGCCCCTGCGGCGACATTAAAAGGAGCCGGCCGGCAGTCGGAGCGGCCGCCTGAACGTCTTCCACGCAGGGAACGACCTTGTCGACTTTCATCACCATTCCGGCGCCGCCGCCGTAGGGAGTGTCGTCAACCGTGCCGTGCCGGTCGTCGGCCCAGTCGCGGATGTTATGAAGGCTGACCTGAACGAGACCGCCGTCGATGGCGCTTTTCAGAAGACTCTCTTCGAGAAAACTCGTAAAGATTCCCGGAAAGAGGGTCAAGACATCAAAACGCATAGACGGCCCCGCCTTCGGACGACCCGGAGATCCCCCGGGTCAAAAACCGCGGGCTTGGTCGCCCGCGGTAGTAATACATAACGTGTGCGTCGCGCCGCGATTATTCGGCGGTGGCTTCGGCGGGAGCTTCGCCTTCGGCCGCGGGAGCTTCGGCCGGGGCGGCCTCGGCGGCGGGAGCGGCTTCTTCCGGAGCGGGCGCGGTCATGGAAATGACGGCCTTTTCGGCGGAGGCGACGTAACGCGGCTTGTTCTTGAGCTTGGCCAGCGCGGCCTCTTGGGCTTCAAGGTTGGTGCCGTTGGTGCCGTATTTCTTGATGAGGATCGACGCTTTGGGGGACGGGATCGCCCCGACGCCGAGCCAATAGTCGATCCGGTCGCCCTTCAGGATAGCGCGGGCGTCGGTGTCGGGGACCATCGGGTCGTAGATACCGAGTTCTTCAAGAACGCGACCGTCGCGCGGTTTGCGCGCGTCTACTGCACAAAGACGGAAAAACGGACGGTGTTTGCGTCCCATCATCTTCAAACGAATTCTGACTGCCAAGGTTTTCTCCTCAGATTGCGGCCCGAAAGCCGAATACGGTTAAATAAAATGCGGTGTTTTTACAAAATAATCACCTTATATTATCATAGAGGCTAAACGGCGCAAGGGGGGACGCGCCGCGCGAATTATCGGCGTTTCTTCTTTTTTCGTTCCTTTTCGAGCCGTTTTCGCTGTTCCATCCGCTCCTTCGGGGTCAGACGTTTGCCGGTCCCTTTTTTCTGCGTCTGGCCGAACGAGCCCTGCTGGAGCTGCTGGCTCATCATCTGAACCGCGCGCATCCGGTCTCCCGGTCCGAGCCGCCCCATCTGCTTCATCATGTCGGCCATCGGATAGAACATTTTCAGCAGCTCGGTGATCTGATGCGGGGCGACTCCTGCGCCGTTTGCGATACGCTGACGCCGCTTCTGGTCGATGATCCGCGGGTTCTTCCGTTCGGCCGGAGTCATCGAGTCGATGATTCCGCCGATTTTACGGATCTGCTGATCCGGATCGACGTCCATCGACCCCATGATTTTACTCAGCTGTCCCATGCCGGGGAGGAAGCTCAATATCTTGCCGAACGACCCGAGCCGCGTGATTTGCGACATCTGTTTCCGGAAATCGTCGAGCGTAAAGAGACCCTGTTCGAGCCGTTTCTGCTGTTCGAGGAGCTCCTGTTCGTCGATTTTCGACTGCGCCGATTCGACGAGGGTCGCCAGGTCGCCCATTCCCAGGATCCGGCTTGCCATTCGGTCGGGGTGGAACTCGTCGAGGTCGTCGAGCGTCTCGCCGGTACCGACGAACTTGATCGGCACGCCGGTGACCGACTTGACCGAAAGAGCCGCGCCGCCGCGCGAGTCGCCGTCGAGTTTCGTCAGAATGACACCGTCCAGTTCCAACGCGTCGTTGAACGCGCGGGCGCTGTTGACCGCGTCCTGCCCGGTCATCGAGTCGACCACGAAATAGACCTGGTCGGGATTGATCCGCCGTTCGATCTCTTGAAGCTGCCGCATCAGCTCTTCGTCGATGTGAAGGCGCCCGGCGGTATCGAGGAGGACGACGTCGATACCCTCGTCAAGGGCCTTTTTAACCGCCGTTCGACAGACGTCGACCGGGTCTTTCGAGACGCGGTCGGTATAGACCGGGATCCCGAGCGACTCGCCCAGGACTTCCAGCTGGTCGATCGCGGCGGGGCGCTGAAGGTCCGCCGCCACGAACATCGGCTTTAACCCCTCTTTTTGGAACCGATGGCCGAGTTTGCCGCACGTGGTCGTTTTTCCCGACCCCTGAAGACCGCAGAGCATCAGGACGGTGATCGGCTTCTTGAAGGGAATTTCGGGGTTGACCGGCCCCATCAGAGCGACCAGCTCGTCGTTGACGATCTTGACGATCTGTTCGGTCGGATTGAGAACCTTCAGAACCTCTTCGCCGAGCGATTTTTCGGTGACGTTGGAGACGAATTCCCGGACGACCGAGACGCTGACGTCGGCTTCGAGGAGGGATTTTCGGACGAGGTCCATCCCCTCGCGTATATTCGATTCGGTAATCCGGCCGCGGCCGAGCATCGTTCGGAACGCGGAACCGAGGCTTTCTTGGAGAGATTCAAACATCGATCGATCAAACCTGTGCGGCGGAGTGGATAACGGACGGACGCCCCCGGAATATCGCCATTATATTATTGGGCGCACTGGTAATATCTTACCAAAGAAGCCGTGCGTGACAAGGTAGAGACCCGCCCGGCGCCGCGCCCCTTTTCCGAAAAGGGGGCGCGCCGCGAAGGTCAGAGCCAGAGGGTCAGCCGCCCGCCGAGCATGTCGGGAAGCGCCGCGCGGACGCAGGCGTTGATTTCCTGGTTTGTATAGCGCGCCGAGAAGTGCCCGGCGACGATCAGCTTGTTTTCGAAACGTTCCCGCCGCCGGACGAAATCGTCGAGGTGGGAATGTCCGGCGCTTTTGAGCATGTCGGCGGTCACGTCGGGCGAGACGAACGTCATTTCGGTGATCAAAACGTCGGCGCGGTACACGTCGGGCGTCTCGTCGAGCGCGCGCGCGGTGGTGTCTCCCAAATAGGCGACGCGCGGAAGCCGGATTTCGTAGGTGATCTCGACCCCCGACTCTTTCAGGTCTCGGATTTGGGGGCCGGAAAGGGAAAGATATTCCTCTTTCAGTTTTTTGCGCCGTTCCCAGACGAGATAACCGACCGAAGGGACCGAATGGTACGTTTTAAAGACGGTCACGACCAGTTCGCGCGAGAGCTCGATTTCGTCTCCCGGCTTCACGCCGACGAAACGGCACGGCAAGCGACCGTTGTCGAGCCGGGTAAACGCGTTCAGAAGCGCCTGGGCATCGCCGACCTTCTGCGCGGGGAGGAAGACCGTCGGCGGGGTCATGTCCATCATCTGCCGCCGCGCGGCGTACGCCGGAAGCGCCAGGATGTGATCCATGTGCGTATGGGAGATGAACCAGCGCGGCGTGCCCATATGATCCCAGGGCTGCCAGCCGAGATCGAACCCGAGTTTCAGTTCCGGGATCCGCCAGAACGATTTGATCGGCGCGCGGGAGAAGCCCTCGACGGTCAGTTCGCCGAGCTTGATCTTACGGGTTCGTTCACCCCCGCTGTATCCCAAAAGAGCGTTTTTCCCGGATTCGGACATTTCGATTTCCAGAGCGCGCCCCCGAAAAAAAAGCCGGCAAACGAGTTTTCTAACGGAGACAGGCAAAAAATGGGGGGATAAAAAAAGGAGTCGGAAGAACCGACCCCTATTTAAGCGAAGACGACGGGAATCGAACCCGCAACCACCGGATCGACAGTCCGGGACTCTAACCAATTGAGCTACGTCTCCAAACCATTTTTGCCGCGGGGGAAAACCCCCACAACGCCCCGATTATAAAGGATCGGGACAGGAGCGCAAGGGGGGGGAATCCAAAAAAGAAGAATTTCCCAAGATCGGCGGAGGCGCCTCCGAACCGCTCCCTAAAAAATTTTTTAAAAAATTCCCTTTTTCACTAAAGAAATCGCTTGCAATCGCGTAATTATCTGGTAAATTAGACGTCAGGTTGTGGGAAATGAGCCCAAAACAACCAGAATTCCCGCTTTTTTGTGGGAATGATGCCCAATGACCTGAACCGACGTTTTCGCGCGATGTCCGAGAACCAATTCATCCAAGGCGAGTTCAGTCGCAAGCTGGACGAACGATACCGCCTTTCGCTTCCCGAAAAGCTCGTCGAGCTTTTCCCGGTCGGCGAAGGGGGTGACTGCGTTTTGGTGAAAGAGCGGCCCGGCTGCATCAGCCTCTGGCCGCAGGAGTCGTGGGAAAAAGAGTTCAGCAAGCGGGTCGAACTGGTCAGCCTCCACCAGCAGGCGGGGGACTACACCGACCGCCTTCCCCAGCTCCAGCTCCTGGGCCGGCTCCTTTCGACCGGATACCGCCCGGTCCAGCTCGCCGGAAAAGGGCGGCTTCTGATTCCGGAAGGGTTTCGCGAATTCTTGCGGGTCGAACCGGGTCAGGAAGTGATGGTGGTCGGCGCGGCGGTCAGTATCGAAATCTGGCATCCCGAAAAGTGGGTCCGCTACGTCGAGAAGCGGATGCCGAAATTCCGCAAGATCTTAACCGCCCTTTCGAAGGTGGGGTGATCGGCGCGCTCGAAATTTATTTGTGTTTCATCGATAGGATAGAACAACCCCTAACAGAAAGGAATTCAAGGACGAACACCTCGTTTGCCTGTCAGGCAAAATGATCAGGATCATCGCTCCCGATCTCGAAGAGCTTCAGAAAAAGGTTCCGAATTTATTGCCCAAGCGGCCGTCACCCGATTGGGAACTCAAACCGAAATCGATACATTGTTTCGGATCCCTTTTTCAGCGCGAAGTTTTCCGAGATCGGGATTTTTTTATCTTCCGCCCGCCGAACCCGCCGCAATCAAACTTGAAAGGAACCGCGCCGCGGTTTATAATTAAGGGGGCGAAAGGGTCGGTCCCGCGGCGAAATCCCGGCGAACGTCCTTTCTTCTTCAAAGCCGCCAAATTTCAAAAAGAAAGTTCAGCGATGAATAATGTTGTCGTTCTGATTTTGGGAGGCGGGCAGGGGACCCGTCTTTATCCGCTGACGAAATACCGTGCGAAACCCGCGGTTCCGATCGGGGGGAAATACCGCCTGATCGACATTCCCCTGTCGAACTGCATCAACAGCGGTCTGAACCGGATCTACGTCGCCACGCAGTTCAACTCGGTCAGTCTCCATCATCATATCCGGTGTTACAATTTCGACGATTACAGCCGCGGCTTCGTCGAGATCCTGGCCGCGCAGCAGACGAACCAGAGCGGAGCCTGGTATCAGGGAACCGCCGACGCCGTCCGCCAGAACATCAACTACATCAGCCAGCGCGACATCGACTACGTTCTGATCCTTTCGGGGGACCAGCTTTACCGGATGGATTTCGCCAAAATGATCGAGACGCACGTCAACGCCAAGGCCGACGTGACGATCGCCGCGGTGCCCGTAACGCGCGACAAAGCGTCCGGATTCGGGATCATGCGTCTTTCCGACAAACCTGATTCGCGGGGTAAAGTGGTCGGGTTTCTCGAAAAACCGAAGACCGAGCAGGAACTCGACCACGTTCGGATTTCGCGGGAATCGATCGAGTCGCTCGGGATCGAAGCGGGCGGCCGCGAATACCTGGCGAGTATGGGGATCTATCTGTTCAACAAGCAGACCCTGATCGACGCGCTCGAAAAGACCGACTACAAGGATTTCGGGAAAGAGGTTTTTCCCGCGGCCATCCGAACCAAACGCGTTCAGGTGCATCCGTTCGACGGCTACTGGGAAGACATCGGTACGATCGGCGCCTTCTTCGAAGCGAACCTGGCGATGGCCTCCGACAATCCGCCGTTCGCGCTTTCGACCGCTTCGTCGCCGACCTACACCCGCCCGAACTTCCTTCCCGCCTCGCGGATCGGCGGCGCGAAGATCGTCTCGAGCCTGATCGCTGACGGCTGCACGATCGGGGAAGGGACGGTGATCGAAAACTCGATCGTGGGACTCCGTTCGCAGATCGGCAAAAACTGCGTGATCCGCAACACGATCCTGATGGGGCAGGATTTCTACCAGACGCGCAAAGAACTGGATCAGGTCGCCGCCGAGGGGAAAGTGCCGATCGGAATCGGCGACAACACGGTGATCGACGGGGCGATCGTCGACAAGAACTGCGCCATCGGCCGGAACGTCACGATTGCCAATCCGAACGGGATTGTCGAAACGCGCGAAAGTTTCTACGGCCAGATCCGCGACGGCGTGATCTGCGTCGAAAAGAACGCCTCCGTCCCCGACGGCACCAACCTGACCGGGGAAGGGAAATAGGACGCGTCCCGGCCGATCCCCGCGCCATTCCCGTCGCGGAATCGCGTGGGGGAACGGTCTGAGAAAGATCTGTCAGGAAGCCAAGGCGTACGGACTCCCCGAACCGGAGTTTATCGAAATGCCGGAAACGTTTCGCGTCAACCTCTACCGAAAACCGGCCGCCGGCGGGCGTCCGTCTTTCGACGAAAAGGTCTTCCCGGACATTTCCGCATCCGGCACCGCCGCCAAGACTGACACTAAGACCGGCATAAAGACTGACACTAACACTAAGACCGGCACAAAAAACGGATCAGCCGAGAGTTTGCTCCGCTTGATCTGCGGAAATCCGTCGATCACTCTGACCGAAATGGCGGAAAAGACAGGTCTTTCGAAAAGCGGCGTCCGTTACGCGCTTGGGAAAATGCGCGAGCAAGGTCTTCTCGAACGGGTCGGGAGGCGCAAAGAGGGGAAATGGACGCTCCGATAACGGGCTCGCGGTGTTGTTTCGGGGAAACCGAGACGGATTCGATTTTAGAGCCTGAAAGTACGCGTCGTAAAAGATTTTTCCGATCCGCCGTCGCCGCCGCGGGAAAAGAAACCGTTTCCGCCCGTTCCGAAACAAAGAGGTTTAGAAACGCCGGCGGAAAACGCTTGACCGGTGATTTTGAGCTTATTTCGTCGTTATGGTTATCGTCACGTTTCCGCTTCCCAGGATTTCCGTCAGTTCGTCGGCCGTCCTGTCCGATATCTTTCCGAGCCGCGTATAGGACCATGTGTTGGAACCGTAGAACGCAACGATCTGATTCCCGGAGTAAAGGACGATGTCGCCCGCGGCGGTTGTCGTCCGCTTGTCGTTTCTCGGCAGGCTTGTGCCGATGGAACCGACCTGCTCGAAACCTCCGTACATGGACATCTGAATGTTGAGCGGCTCTTTCGACGCAAGATCGCGCAGAGCGGCGACGGATTCGTTTTCCTCCCACAGAACGGACATTGGCCGCCCGTCGATTTTGAGTGTCAGCTTGGTTTTCATCGGAATATCCTTCGTCGCCGGGTTCCGCCGGCTTTCATGTTCCGTTTCCGCCCTTTCGGAACCCGCGGGGAGCGCCGCATCATCTCTAACGGCGCCGATTGAATCGGTCTCGGATGCCGGCATGGGGGCCGGCGCTTCTTTTTTTGCGCAGGCGGCAAGGGCAAACAGAAACAGAAAGAGGATACAGACGGCCGCACGCCCGTTCCGACGCTTTACCGAACCGATACGCCGCATACAGCTCCTCTTTCTCTCCGTCCGCTGCGCCCGCGCCGGCGACCGCAAGCGCCTTACTCTTCCCGTTCTCCTATCCTTTTGATGATTTTCGCCGGAACTCCGGCCGCGACGGCATTGGGCGGGACATCCTTTGTTACCACCGCGCCCGCGGCGATGATCGCGCCGTCTCCGACGGTCACGCCGGGCAATACCGTCACGTTGGCCCCAAACCAGACGTCTTTGCCGATCACGATACGGGAAGGGATCAGGTTGCCCCGCTTTTTCGGGTCGGGATGATGGTTTAGCGTCGCCAGCACCGCATTGTGCCCGATCAGCGCGTTATCCCCGATCCAAATACCCCCCTGATCCTGGAACCGGCAGCCGGAATTGACGAACACGTTTTGACCGAAATGGATATTCTTCCCGCAGTCCGTATAAAACGGCGGGAAGAGGGCGAAAGAAGGGAAATCCGGCTGACCGGTCAGCTTCCGCATCAGCTCGACCAGTTCTTCCGGCGTATGATAGGCATTGTTCATTTCCATCGTGATGCGCAGCGCTTCTTGGGAGAGACGGTGCATAAACAGGTGGTATTCCGATCCCGCCTCGATCTCTTCGCCGGTATCCATTTTTTCAAGAAAATCTTTTAATTCCATGATATCGTCTCGCTGTGGCGTGCCCGTTTCCGTCGATTTCCTCGCCCGGTATATCGGCGTCATTTCTTTTGAAAATCTCAAACGGCTTCGCCGCCGGGGTTCAAAGAACGCGGCCGTCGGAATAAACCGCGGCGTGATAACGCCGTTAGGCGGAATCCCGCGGAGCGATCCTTCTTTTCCCGATTCCGAAAATTCGACCGCGGCGGGACTTTGCCCGTCGCGGGAAATTCACATGAGTTTATGTCAAGATGTCAAATCCGTCAAGAGAAAGGGAATTTCGGGAGCCTTTTCGTTGTTTTGCTACGGGTAAGTGGTGCCTGCTTCGGCCTTTGAAAGGGTTATCGAAAAAAGCAGAACCCGTATTCATTCAAGCGGATTAACAAGTCGCGGTTTTCAATGCCGTGTAAGGAGGAAATTTTAGAAGGTATGGAGTTTAATAGACCCATTTAATACAGGTTGGTACGCCCCGAAACGGTTTTTGGGATCGTAATAGCTGTCCGAAAACATGGCCTGTCCCAGGATAGACGCTTCGTTGATGTTGGCTAGGTTCACGAGGGATGTGGCCACGGTCTGTCCGCCGGCGGTAAAGGAATCGGATGTTGTGAAGGCGTAGACATAAATTTTATCCCCTTCCCGGCCGTCCCCTGTGACCGTTGTGAAGGTGGCCGTTGGAAAGGTTTGTGCTGATCGGGCGTTTTGAGCGTTGACGATTCGGTCAACCTCATTTTCCTGATAAAGGTCGGCACGGTCAAGAGAAGCAACGTTGGTTTTATTCTGAATGGTTCCCATGATTTTTCCTTTTATCTTTGAAGGAGTAGCGTATAGGTTGATGTTGGTGCGGGTACGGATGCAGAAGAAGAAATGTGGAGATCGATGCGAACCCAGAATCCGCTTTGTTCCGCAGATGAGAGCTTCACGCATTTAATGTTGGCCAGGAGCTCTTCGCCATAGGGGTCGGTTGTTCCGTCGTTGTCGAGGTCCAGGGTCGAGTCGTCCGCATAAAGAGTAGAATCTACGTACTGGGTACAAAAACTATGCTTAATATAAACGGTTACAACTCCCTCCGAGCCTTTGACATATTTGATGACAGAAGAATCGGTCGGTGGCGTCCAGGAATCCCATGAGCCACTTTGGTAGGCACTGAGAGTGAAGGAGATTGTCTGAGACCCACAGGCGATGCGCCAAGAGTCGTGTAGGTAAACGTACTTTGTAAACGACTCTTCACCACTTTCGGTATAAATGACGTTTACTTCGTCACCGGAAGACGGTTCACTAATGCGTTGGCTCAAATAGGTCGGAATACCGTCCTTTGAACAGGTGTTGGCGTCAAGAGGAACGACTGTGGCGGAAGTTACGACAGTACTTCCGCCGCCTCCGATATCGCTCATCCAAGGCTTGTATTCGACCAAATCGTTGTCTTCTACGCCGCCTTTGAACCAATACTCTTTTTCTGTATCGAGAACAAAAATACGAAGGCCGGGATACCGACGTGATTTTGTTATGTCAGTGACAATATTATCATATGTGTCGATAACATAACGGGAGTCGATGGGGAACCCGTTATTAGGGTCAAACGCCCCATTACGAGACACATACTGCTCACTCCATGTTGAGTATTTTGAAAAGGTTGCCATAACTATTCCTCTGCTATGGTAAACGTGTAGGATCCAGCGTGAGTCCCTTTGTAGTCACCGCATTGAGAATATTTTCCGGAATAGATGTTATCTGGATCAGTTAAAGTCGCAAACGAATCTTCGAGACCTCCGGAAGTGGGATTAGGAACCCTGCCCCACGCCGACATATAATAGGCAACTGTACAATAAGCGTCTGAGGTGTCCTCAAAATGAACAGTCTTTGGAGTTTCTTTTGCTCCCGTAAGACGATAACCCCCATTAAAAGCCTTGATCAGCGCCACGGTTGGTTTGGCTTGGAGATTGTCGTCTTCCTGCTCTGTAAACGGGTAGTTCCCCCAATAGAGCATCGGTAAATAAGTCCCGGTAGCGTTGGACTGTTTTGAGTCAACCTTCGCCACATTCTCGATCGTTACCTGCACGTTGTCGATACCGGTGCCTACTGTGCCCGTCTTTTTCACCGGAACGGTAATCCGGTATTTTGTTCCTTCCAAAACGGGTGTCAGCACGCCGGCACCCGTTTTGGTTACGTACGAACCGCCCGTCGTGATGGCAATGTTGCTTTGGTCGATATCACCAGGGTCGGCATCAAAGTCAATGTAAAGTTCCGTAGTCTCTTCTGCCCCCCTGCCTTCGGCAACACTTCCGTCTCCCGAACTCGCCTTTCCGTTGGACGAAAGGGTGTATGTGACAACGGTTAGAATCTTTCCGACGCACTGGATCGAATCAGGGGCGATATATTTTTCTGTGTCAGGCCCGGTCACGCTGAACACGACATCGACCAACTGATCACCACCAAGTGTGACGTCACCATATATAGCCGTCGCTAAAACCGAAATGGTATCGCCATCGATTACACCGTCAATATAGGAAGGATTAACGGAGAAGGAAACGGTATTGTCAGTCGAGTTGACAAGGATAGAAGGAATTTGAAACGGATCATCTATAGAATCTGTGAATGTAAGCTGAACTTTTGGGGGCGCAGGATTTACTACACCGGGAACATTGATATCGGGGATATTATCGTATTTATAGGCATTTTCTCCGCTCAAAGTGAATTCAACTACAACTTTTTTGGAGACATTTTTATCAGTTGTGTTTTCTGAGTCCTCGTAAGTCCCTTTTGCGGTTATCGTCACCTTGTCACCTTCCGCGATTCCCTGAATCTGAGACTGGTCTACCTGAACCGTTACCGTAAGATTGCTAGTCCCCGCCACGATAGAGGGAACTGTAAGGGCCGACGTGGGAACGGTGAGGGAAATTTTATTAACCGTAGGATAAGAAAGCCCCTCGTCTCCCGTATCCTTAAGCCAGTTCGAACTCAGATAAGAGAAGTCCCCCGGCCCGACAAAACCGTCGCCGTCAATGTCACGGCAGGGATTCCAATTTGCGCCGTCTTCCGCGGAAAACCATGCCGAAGAAAGAAGCGCGTAGTCGTCCGGTCCAATAAGTCCGTCTTCGTCAATATCCATCGGACAGACATTGAAGCTCTTGGCCGCGCTCCAAGCGGAACTGCCGTAAATCGCGTCGCCGAGAGCCCGAACTCGGTAGGTGACGTTGGTCCCGTAAGCCAGATTTGCGACAACGGCATGATCTTCCGTTGTTTTAACCGTAAACCATTCGCCTTTGCCGTTTACATATTCCAATTCATAACCCGCGGCGTTTTCGACCTCGCTCCAGGCGATCAAGTGGTTGTTCTGTCCGTAGGAGACGTAATATCCATTACTGCCCGTCAGAATAGTCGGCGCGGGGAGCGGATTGTCGCAGGGGCAAGCGGCGGTCTGAAGGGGCTCGCCAAGGCTGATGGGGATAAACTCGTCATTGACGGCTTCGCTTGCGACGCATTCCGCAGCCGAAGCGAACCCGCCGGCGGTGACCGCCATCATCAGACGTTCTTCGAGGTTTTCAAATCGAGATTTGCGAGTTTTGATTCCCTTTTTCATCGTTTTCCCTTTACTGATACAATCAGTCTGTTTTAATGTTTGTCTCCCGTCCGGTTTCCGGCGGAGTAAAATGATTCCGTCCGGATGAACGGTCTTTAAGAAATACAAATCTGCCTATTTATATCCCCCCCCCCCTATTTTGTAAACCCGATTTTTAAAATCCCCTCAAAAAATCACGGAATTTATTTCCGAAACTTGAAGAAAGCGTGAGAAGTCTTCCGATTTCGACTATTTCGGCTTATTAAAGCGCGTTTGAGGATCGGCGCGGTTTCCGGCTCATTCCGGCCGCCGTTTATCGTTCGCCGCGGCTGAGAAGAGATTGAGAGGGCGAACGAGACCGCCCCGCGCGTCTTCTCTCTTTCCGGCGAAACGTTCCCCCCCCTGCGTTCCCCGTCTTGCCGATTTGCGTTCATCGTTTAGAATAGGAGAGAACGCGGGGTGTAGCGCAGCCTGGCTAGCGCATCTGCTTTGGGAGCAGAGGGTCGCTGGTTCGAATCCAGTCACCCCGATTTCGATTCGATCGTTTCGAGAAGAGGTTTCGGCGTCCCTTTCGGGACGCCTTTTCTTTTTCAGCAGTACTTCTTTTCGAGTTCGGCGATCTCTTTGGCGATCTCGCCGTCGCTCGGGACGAACCCGCGGCGGCGGTCGGCTTCGAATTCCGCGGCCATCGCGCCCAGCGCGTCGCGCGCGATCAGTTCCCCGGAATATTTCGCCCGCTGATAGAAGCATTTGCCGTGCAGATGGTCGGTCTCGTGCTGAACGACGCGGGCGGGGAACCCTTTCCAGTGGTAGACGGCGGGCCGGCCGTCCGGGCCGATCGCCTGAAACGTGATCTCGTCGGGCCGCGCGATCGTCAGGTGCAGGTCGGGGAAGCTCAGACACCCCTCTTCGAACTCTTTCATGCCGCCCCCCCGCTTCTGGATGACCGGGTTGATGAAGACGTACTCTTCCTCTTTCTGTTCGCGGTCCCCCGTCGGGTTCATGACCAGAAGCTGATACGGGAGCCCGACCTGGTTCGCCGCCAGACCGACTCCCTGCGCCTCGTACATCAGTTCGAGCATTTCAGCGGCAATGTCGCGGAGTCCCTGGTCGATCCGTTTGATCGGTTTCGATTTGTAGGTTAAAACGGGATGCGGGTATCGGACGATTTTCACGCGGTCTCCTTTGGGCGGAATACGGGACGAATTCCTTTTCCCTCTTTTATTTCGGGGTGAGGAATTTTATAATCGGGCTGTTATGAGCGGCTCTGAACCCCATTATAAAGGGAAGAACTTTTTTTGGAAGTGGAAGGCGCGCCGAGGCGCCGGGGATCCCCCGCCGGAATCGGGCGGCGAAAAGGCGCCGTTTTGGACCTCGTGGAGCGGATCGCTGATGATCCACGCCGCGATCCTCCTCCTTCTGCTGACCGTGTTCCAGATTCACCGGCCGATCTCGCGCGCGCTGCGCGGGCGGCCCGACGGGGAGGTTTCGCTCGTCTTTTCGGACGAGGAGCCGGGCGGAAGCGGCGAGGCGCCTGCCGATACCGAGCCGGAGCCCGAACATGCCGAGACGGCGGCCGACCCGGCGCCGCCCGAACCGGTCGCCGAGACGGCGGTCGAGACGATCGGAACGGAATCTCGGCGCGACGGGGCGACGGCGCGGGTACGGTTCGCGGCGGACGATGACGGCGAAACCCGGGCGGGTACGGGGTCGGGCGAAAGCGCCGGGCCGGGGAGCGGCGACGGGCAGACGGTGCGGTTCGGAGAACTTTCGGGACGCGGAAAACGGTTTGTCTTTCTGATCGACCATAGCGAAAGTATGAAATGGCCCGACGAGGCGCCGATGAATTTCGCCGTGTCCGAGGCGCGGCGGAGTATCGAGTCGCTCGAACCGAACGAGGGGGCGCGGAAGTTTCAGCTTGTGGTTTTCAATCATAACGTGGCGGTTTTCGACGGCGGGACGCGGCTGACCGACGTCACGCCCGAATCGAAACGCCGCGCCGTCGAGTTTCTTCGGACCGTTCGCCCGGAAGGGGGAACCGATCCGCTCGGCGCCCTTTCGGCCGCGATTCGGATGGCGCCCGACGTGATCTTCCTTCTGACCGACGCCGAAGAGGAAATCTCGGCGCTGGCGCTCCGGCGGATCGGCGATTTGGCCCGGCGGACGGGAGTGGCGCAGATTAACGTGATCGAGTTCGGCAAACCGGGCGGGAAACATCCCGCGGCGTACCGAAAGCTCGCCGAAGAGAACGGCGGGACGTATCTTTATAAAGAGGTGACCCGTCTGAAATGATCGCCGGAGGTCTTGTTCATCCCTCTCCGCCGCTATATAATGGGCGATCATGGGCCGCGGGGAACTTTTTGTCCCGCGCGCCCTTTTTTACGCCGGTTCCCCCGAAAATCAGTCGTTCCGCCGGAGAGTAACAGGAGAAGATTATGTCAGCACCGCTTATTATCAGCGTTTCCGGGCTTCGCGGCGAAGTCGGTAAGACGCTGACGCCGGAAGTCGCGGTTCGGTACGCGATCGCGTTTTCCCTTTCGATTCCGGACGGCGCGCCTTTTGTGATCACATGGGACGGCCGGAATTCCGGTTCCCTTTTCGCCGACGCGATTTCGGCTGCCCTGAACGCGGTCGGCCGGCCGACTTTGGTCGGCGGGGTGGCCGCCACGCCGACTTGCGGCGTGCTGATTCGGAGTCTGGGCGCCGCGGGGGGGATCCAGATTTCGGCGAGCCATAATCCGATCGAATTCAACGGCCTGAAACTCTTCTCCGGCGAAGGGCGCGTGATCCCGAAACGGGAAGGTGAGAAGGTTCTCGAAACGTACCGCGCGCTCGAACGGGGCGAACTGACCCCGCCGTGGCGTACCCCCGAGCGGCTCGGGCGGCGCGGCGAGATCGCCGATACGATTTCGGCGCATATCGGTGCGGTGCTCGAAACGGTCGACGCCGAACTGATCGCCGCCAAAAGGTTCCGCGTTCTACTCGACTCGAATCACGGCGCCGGCGCGGTGCTCGGCAAACCGCTCCTCGAACGGCTCGGCTGCGAGGTGATCTGCATGGGGGAAGAGCCGAACGGCCTGTTCGCCCACACGCCGGAACCGACCGCGGCGAACCTTTCGGGGATTCTCGAAAAGGTCCGCGCCGCCGGGGTCGACGCGGCGTTCTGCCAGGATCCCGACGCCGACCGCCTGGCGGTGATCGACGAAAACGGCCGGTATATCGGCGAAGAGTACACCGTGGCGATCTGCGCGAAACATAAACTCGCCAAAAAGGCGGGTCCGGTCGTTATTAACTGCGCGACGAGCCGAATGACCCTCGACGTGGCCGAATCGTTCGGCGTTCCCGCCCGCCGCAGTCCGGTCGGCGAGGCGAACGTGGTCGATCTCCTTCTGGCCGAAAACGCGGTTTTCGGCGGCGAGGGGAACGGCGGGCCGATCGATCCGGCGGTCGGTCTGGTTCGGGACAGTTTCGTCGGAATGGCGAACATCTTAGAGGCGATGGCGCTGCGCGGCGTTCCCGTCTCGGCGCTGGCCGACGAGCTCCCTTCCTACGCGATCATCAAAGAGAAAGCGTCGCTGCCGGCCGAAAAGGTCGCCGAGACGCTCGACCGGCTTGAGGCGAATTACGCGGAATATCGGACCGACCGAAGCGACGGGCTGAGGGTCGATTTTGCGGACCGCTGGGTTTTGGTTCGCGCCAGCAATACGGAACCGATCGTTCGGATTATCGCCGAAGCGCCCGACGCCTGCGCGGCTCAGGCGCTTTGCGACGAGGTCCGCGCGTCGATTGAATCCTGAACGACTTGAAGTAGAAAGCGTTTTTCCCATGAAAATCATGATTGGCAGTGATCATCACGGCGTGCAGGTTCGGGTCGATTTGAGCGGTTTGCTCCGCCGGCTCGGGCATGAAGTGGTCGACGTCGGACCGACCCCCGAAGAAGCCCACGTGCCCGTCGATTATCCCGACATCGCCAAGGTGGTCGCCGGAGCGGTTTCTCGCGGAGAAGCCGACCGCGGTATCCTGATCTGCGGTACGGGGATCGGGATGAGTATCGTCGCCAATAAGTTCCCCGGCGTGCGCGCCGCGCCGGTGATCGACGAGGTGACCGCCGAGATGAGCCGCCGTCATAACGACCTGAACGTCCTCTGTCTGTCGGGGGATCTGCTCAGCGAAGTGATGATCGACCGTGTCGTCGAAATCTGGCTGAAATCGGAATTCGCCGGCGGCCGGCATAAACGGCGGAACGATAAAATCGCGGAGATCGAAAAGAGACAGATCGAAAAGAATCTCGGTACGGACAAGTAACTCTTGCCGTCGGCGCCGGGGGCGGTTTGCGGCGTGCCGAGCCGTCCCCCTTTTATGATTCAACGGAGGATGACACCATGAAACGGACTATCTGTATCGCGCTTTGCGCGGCGCTGACCCTCGCGTTCGCTCCGGCGGCTGTTTCGTACGGCGCCGGCAATCCCGCGCCCGCCGCTCCGCCGGAACTGAACGAGCCGCAGGCCGAGGCCGAGAAGGACACGCCCGACGGGGACGAGTCCGCCGACGGCGGCGACGAGATCGGTGATCCCGAACGCGCGGCGGCCGAAGACTTGACGAAAGAGATCGAAAGCGCCGTGCAAGAGAACAGCGCCGAAGACCTTCTGAACCTGGCGACCGAGGTGAAACTGTCGGCCGCGTCGATTCTCGATCTGGGAAAAGTGATCGCCTACTGCCGGGAGGCCGAAAAGAAAGGTCTCGACGGGGAAAACCTCGAGTATTGCCGTCAGCTGAGGCTTTCGTCCCAGCTCGAACGGGGACTGGCGCTGTCGAAGATCTTCATGGACGATTCGATTACGGTCGACAAGTACCCGAACGGCTGGCCGGTGATCCGCGCGATGGCGCTCGACGACCTCGAATCTTCGGCGGAAGAGTTCTCGGATCTGGCGCTGGCCCAGCTGGCGATCGGCCGGCTTCAGATGCTGCCGGAGGGGGATTGCGACAAGGCGCGTGCGGCGCTCGACGCCGCGATCGAACTTTCGCGCGAATCGAGCCCCGATATCTACGCGATGGCGCTCAAATACCGCGCGCTGACCGAAGACGACACCGAAAAGATGCTCGCGTATCTGAGGGACGCCGTCGCGCTGGAACCGGAAAGCGGCGATCTGCTCAATCTGCTGGCGCTCTGCTGCGCCGAAACGCATCGGGAGGAGGAAGCGCTCGAGTCGATCGATCGGGCGCTGGAACTCGACGGCGAGAACGCGCGGTTCAAAAAGACGAAAGCGGTGATTCTCGCCGCGCTTGACCGGAAGGACGAGGCGATTAAACTCTACGACGAAGCCGACGCCTCCGAAGAGAAAACGCTGATCTCCCAGATCGAACGGGGGGAGTTTCTAACGTCGATCGGCGCGTACGACGAGGCGATCGGACTCTATACCAAACTGATCGATGAGACGCCGCTGGCGGCGATTTTCTATCTGCGGGCCTCGGCGTTCCTCCAAAAGAAGGAGTTCAAGGACGCGCTCAAAGACGTGAACCGCGCGATCGGTATGAATCCGGGACTGTCCGAAGCGCTCCGGCTCAAGGCGCTGATCTACATTCAGCAGGAACGGTACGGCGACGCGGTTCCCCTTTTGGAAAAGATCCGCCGCCAGAATCCGGACGACGAAGGGGTGACCTCGCAATTGGCCTACGTGATGGCGCAGAACGACGATTTCACCGGCGGAATGGCGAAAATCGACCTTCTCCTTGAAACACATCCCGACTCGCTCCCCCTCCTGCGCGGCAAAGCCGATATCTATCTGCTGTTCGGCCGCTGGCAAGACGCCGCCGCGGTTTACGAGAAAATCGTCGCCGACCATCCCCAGGACAGCGGTTCGCTGAACAATTACGCCTGGCTTCTGGCCACCTGTCCCGAAGACGACGTGCGCGACGGCGCCAAGGCGCTCGATCTGGCGACCCGCGCCGCCGAGACGACGCGTTTCCGCGAAACGTATATCCTCAGCACCCTGGCCGCGGCGTATGCCGAAACGGGCGACTTTGAAAACGCGCGGAAATACGCCCAAATGGGAACGGATCTCGCCGAAAAGGAAAAAGACGAACGGGTCGACGAGTTCCGGAAAGAACTCGAATCGTACCAAAACGAAAAACCGTGGCGCGAAGAGGCGCAAAAAAGCGGCGCGGCCGACGACCCTGTCCCCGAGGGAGAAGTCGAATTCTTCTGAAATAATCGCCGATAATCCTCTGAACCGTAAAGGAATAAGTGATGACGAAGCTTCTGTACGGCCTTTTTTTCGGCGCGGCGGCGCTTTTCACCTCCGCCGTTCCGGCTCAGGAGCCTAACTACGACGAGGCGGCCGCCGGGACCTACGTCCTTCCCGATCCGCTGACGGCGAGCGACGGCTCGGCGGTGACGACGCCCGACGACTGGTTCGCCAAACGCCGTCCGGAACTCCTCGAGCTGTTCGGGCGGGAGATGTACGGCGTGATGCCGGGCGTCGACCGTTCGCGTCTCGCGTTCGAAACGCTCCGAACCGATCCGGTCGCGTTCGACGGAAAGGCGACCTTTAAAGAAATGCGCGTCTATTTCGACGCGCCGAACCCCGCGCCGAAACTCGATCTTCTGATCTGTATTCCGAACGGGGCCGAAAAGCCGGTTCCGGCGTTTCTCGTTCTGAACTTCCAGGGGAACCATACGACCTGTTCCGACCCGTGGATCTCGATTTCCGACAATACCGAAGCGATACACACGCGCGGAGTCGACGGTCGGGAGAGACGGGGCCATAAAAAAGACCGGTATCCGTTCGAGATGATCGTCGATCGCGGCTACGCGCTGGCGACCGGTTTCTACGAAGATATCGATCCCGACTTCGACGACCAGCGGCGGAACGGCGTTCATCCGCTCTTCGCGCCGTTTGAACGGGACGTGCCGGAAGAGTCGCGCGCCGCGACGATCACCGCCTGGGCGTGGGGACTTTCGCGCGCGCTCGACGGGCTCGAGACGATTCCCGAAATCGACGCGTCGCGCGTGACGGTCGTCGGCCATTCCCGGCTCGGAAAGACCACGCTCTGGGCCGGCGCGAACGATCCGCGTTTTGCGGCCGTCGTTTCGAACGATTCCGGCTGCGGCGGCGCGGCGCTCACCCGCCGGAACTTCGGCGAGACGATCGAAAGCATCAACCGCGCCTTTCCGCACTGGTTCTGCCCGAAATACAAAACGTACGTCGGGCGTGTCGGCGAGCTGCCGTTCGATCAGCACGAACTGATCGCGCTGATCGCTCCCCGTCCCGTCTACGTCGCCAGCGCGTCCGAAGACCTGTGGGCCGACCCGACGGGAGAATTCCTTTCGGCGTATAACGCCGATCCGGTCTACCGCCTTTTGGGAACCGAAGGAATCGGCGAAGCGGCGCCCGATCCGCCCGAAGCCGACGCGCCGGTCGGCGCGGTCGTCCGCTATCACCGCCGGACGGGAAAACACGATCTCACCGAATACGATTGGGCGCAATATCTCGATTTCGCCGATCGGTATCTCCAGAGATGAAGCGTCTTCTCGGCCGCGCAATAAAAAACGAAGGAAGAACAAAAGCGTCTCTTCCTTCGTTTTTTATTGCGCGGCCGCTTCGGTTCAGACCGTCTTGATGAGCGCGTAGCGTTTTTTGCCGCTGCGCAGAACGATCATCGTCTCGCTCGCCAGGTCGTCGAGGGTCAGTTTCCGGTCGAGGTCGCCGCCGGGGCGGTTGTTGACGTAGGCGCCCCCTTGCTGCACGGTCCGGCGCGCGTCCCCTTTCGAGCCGGCGAGCTTGGCGCGAACCAACGCGTCGACCAGGGGGAGACCCGCTTCAAGTTCGGCGCGCGGAATTTCGACGCTCGGCACGTCGGCGAAGATCGGGCCGAGTTGGGAGTCGGAAAGTTCCGCCACTTCGGCGCCGAAAAAGATTTGGGTGGCCTTTTCGGCGGCGGCGAGTCCGGCCGCGCCGTGGACCAGACGGGTCAGTTCCGTCGCGATTTGCTTTTGCGGCAGGCGTTTCCCCGGGTCTTTCGCGTGTTCGGCCAGGAGGTCGTTCGCCTCCGGTTCGGTCAGGTCGGTGAAGAAACGCAGAACGTTCGGAATGTCGGCGTCGTCGACGTTGACCCAGTACTGGTAAAAGTGATAGGGACTCGTCCGGTTGGGATCGAGCCAGACGGCGCCCGATTCGGTTTTCCCCATCTTTTTGCCGTCGCTCTTGACCAAAAGTTTGCTTGTCAGACCGTAGAGCTGAACCCCGGCCATTCGGCGCGCCAGGTCGATTCCGGCGGTGATGTTTCCCCACTGGTCGCTCCCGCCGAACTGGACCTCGCAGCCGTAACGTTTGTTCAGTACCACAAAGTCGTACGACTGCAGAAGCATATAGCTGAATTCTGTATAACTCAAACCGCTGTCGGTTCGCTCGAGCCGGCTCTTGACCGAGTCTTTCGTGAGCATGACGTTGACCGGAAAATGCTTGCCGACGTCGCGCAGAAAGTCGAGAAAGGTGAACCCTTTCATCCAGTCGAAGTTGTTCAGAAGGAGCGCGCCGCTTTTTTCGTCGAAATCGAGGAACGTCTCCATCTGCGCGCGGATCGAACGGACGTTGTTTTCGATCGTCTCGGGGGTGAGGAGCTGGCGCTCTTCGCTCTTTCCGCTCGGGTCGCCGATCATGCCGGTGGCGCCTCCGATCAGAGCGATCGGACGATGCCCGGCGCGTTGGGCGCGGCGCAGGTTCATGATCGCCACCAGATGCCCCACATGGAGCGAAGGACCGGTCGGGTCGAATCCGGTATAGATGAGCCGCGGCTTTTCGAGTAGGAATTTATCGATCGATTCGTCGGTCACCTGGTTCAGAAGACCGCGCCATTTCAGGTCGGCGACAACGTCGTGAAGCTGAGGCATTGAAAAACTTACTCACTTTCTCTTCTCTTTTGGTGGAAACCGCGGTTTCGGTTTTCGTGCCGGAACCGCCGGGGGGAATCGGTCGGGGGCGGCGCCTGCCGAGGAGGTCTCGGACCGCCGCCCTGTCGTGGAGGTCCGCTCTTCTCGAACGGGCGGGAGGGCCCTTTACGCGGACCCGCCGGACGGTCGCCGCGCCGCGGTTCGCCGTAGGCCGGCCCGGCGTTTCCCGGCGTGCCGTGACGCCGTTCGGGACGTCCTTCGGGAAGGCGTTCCCCGCGGGGCGGGCGCCCTTTCGGTCCGCGCCGCCGTTCGCTTCGCCGAATCGGAGCGGTCGAGGCGGCTTCGCTCGGCGTCTCGGTCGGGAGACTCGAACCGGGGTAATCGAAACCGCCGGTCTCGTCGATCCGCTCGAGCTGCGCGTCCGGGTCCTCTTTGGGAAGAGGTCCGGCGGCGGCGGCTTCGATTTCGTCCATGGTGAAATATTTTCGCGTTCGGTCGTTCAGCTCGACCTGCAGACGCTTGGCCAGAAGCTCCTGACCGACGACCACACCCGGCCCTTCGGGAGTGACGATGGTCGCGCCGACGGGGGGAAGAATCGACAGAAGCTCTTTGTACGATTCGTATTCATACGTCAGGCAGCATTTCAGGCGTCCGCATCGGCCGGAGATTTTGGTCGGGTCGAGGGTCGCCTTTTGGAGCTTGGCCATCTTCATGTTGACCGAAATCATCGAAGTGAGGAACGCCTTGCAGCAGACCTCGCGTCCGCAGTCGCCGACGTCGGCCATCAGCCGCGACTCGTCGCGCACGCCGATCTGATACATTTGGATCCGCGTCTGGAATTCGGCGGCCAAGATTCGAACCAGTTCCCGGAAATCGATCCGTCCGTCGGCAACGTAGTAGACGATGAGCCGCTCGCCGCCGTAAATGTGCTCGACCCGCACCAGGTTCATGACCAGGTCGGTCTTTTCGATGATCGCGCGGGCGCGGAAGAATTCGTCCTTTTCGGCCATGTGGATCCGGCGGCATTCGGTTTCGTCGTCGGGCGTCATGATCCGCAGGACCGAGCCTTCTTCGTGCCGGTAGGGAAGACGGGCGATCGACTCCTCGTCGGCTTCGCGCATGACGGTGGCGACCTCTTGCCCGCGCGAGGTGCGTACAATAACGCGCGCGCCGCGGAAAAGAGGGACTTCCGAGTTATACTGGAAAAGTCCCATCAGCCGCATGGCGCTGAATCGAGCGATATATTTTCGTTGGACGGACATAGGCGATCGGTACTTCTTCCCGCACGCGGGACGAAAGATGAATCTGTTTATTTTCGGAAAACGTCGGCTTCGATGCTGTAGGGAATCTCACCCGGCTTGAAGTTCGGATCGACGTAGAGAATCCCGCCGACCCCGACGATTTTGTTCGCCCGATACGAGACCGTCATCCCGTTTTCGAGATTGACCGCGATCATGTCGGCGGGGTTCGTGCCGGGACTGCAGAATTTACAGTGCGCCAGAAGACGTACCAACTGAAAATTCTCGATCCCGGCATGGCGGTCGGTCGGGTACATATAGCCCGTAATATATACTTTTTTGCCGTCGAGCGCAAGGATCTCGGGACGGATCTTCCCCTTTTTGTCGAATCCCAGCGAGTCGAACTCGACCACCTCGTAGCCGGGCGGGGCGTTGTGGTAGTAATACCAGACCTGGAAGATCGTCGCCGAAAGACCGACCAATATCCCGAGCCCCATTCCGAGCGTGGCGGGTATCATGCCGCTCAGCTCTTCCGGCGCACGGAGTATCTTGCGCAGGGCGAGGAATCCCAAAAGGAAGCCGACGATCGCCAGGAAGATGAACGGCTTGAAAAAGAAGCCGAGGCCCGAAACGACCGCCAGGACAACCGAAAGGATCGCCAGGGCGTTGACCTCTTTGTAATCGACCGTCTGCTCGTCGCCGTTGACCTCGTCAACGTCGCGGTAGACCCCGCGCAGCGCGTCGCTGAATTCCGTTTTTGCCATGGTCGAATGATCTTTCAGGTTTGAGTTTCGGTGAATGTGGCGCGGTTCCGATTGTCACGGCTGAAGTGACTGCGCCACGTCGGTTCGGTAAGCGATCACCGCCGGCAGATAACCGACGATCGAGGCCATCGCGATCAGACCCGGAATCAGAATCAGCTCGGCCGGCTGGAAGTCCCAAAAGCGGACCATCACGTTCGAGTACTCCATGATGAGCGGACTCAAACCCCAGACCAGACCGTGCCCGATCAGAACGCCCAGAATCCCCCCGCCCAGCGAAAGGAGGATCGATTCGAGGAGAATGATCGACATGACCGTGACCCGGCGCGCGCCGAGCGCGCGCATGATGGCGATCTCCTGCCGACGCTCGTTCATGGAGTTGTAGATGCTGACCATCATGCCGATCCCCGCCACGATGATCACCTGTACCGCGAAGAGAATCAGAATATACTGAATGTTCCCGATCACGTCCTGATAGAACGCCGCGATCTCCTGCACCGGAGCGACCGCCTGCGCCTCTAAGAGTTCCCCCTCGAGTTTCGGCTGCAACGCGGTGACCGCCGTATTGACCACCTTGCGGCGCTGACGCTTCGAAATGAGCTGCGTTTCGTCGATCGAGACGCCCGGCTGGTTCTCCATCATTCGGTCGATTTGGCTCATCGTCGCGGCGACCTGCTCGTCCTGTTCTTTCGTGACGATCAAGACGGCGGTCAGACGGCGCTCGTGATCGGCGTGATCATGGTCATGCCCGGCGTGGTCCGCGTCCTCTTCGGCGCGGGCGTCCCCCGCGCCGTTTTGGCGGGCGTCTTTTTCGGCTTCGAGGAGAGAGTAATCGACTTTCAGAGGCCCTTCGTTCCCTTCGTGTTGCTGATAGAATCCCTCGAGATTGACGAAGACGGCGCGGTCGTTCGGCGTTCCGGTGTGGTCGAGAATGCCGACCACGGTGAACGCGTCGTGCAGGTCGTCGTCGCGCGTGCCGCCGCTGTGGCCGAATCGGATTTTGTCGCCGAGTTTGATCCTCTGCTGTTTGGCGATTGTGTAGCCGACCACCGCCGAGTCGACGTCGGAGTTTTTAAACGCGTCCCCCTGCATAAAGGTGTATGGCTTTCCGTCGGGACGGATCAGCTTCTTGAAGTAATCGGGAATCGTGCCGATCACCGGCGCTCCCTGGTAGCGGTCTCCCATCGCGATCGGAATCGCCGCTTCGACTTCCGCCGAGTACCGGCTGGTGTTCAGAAGGGTGTAGTAGCGGTACGGAATCGGCGGGAGAGGGTCCTGGTTGTAGAAGACGGTGCTCAGAACTAGCTGCAGTTTGCTCCCTTTGGCTCCCAGAATCAGGTCGTACCCCTGGGCTCCCTGCCGGAACGTTTTGCTGATCACGCCGTTGATCACCAGAACGGTCACCACCAGCGCGACCCCCAGCGAGATCGACAGCGCCGTCAGTCCCGAAGCGAGGCTTCGGTGCTGGACACTCCGTAACGCGATTTTGATCAAACTCATCTTTTGCGATTCCCTTATTCGTATGACGCGCGTGCGCGTTTCTTTTCGTCGGACGGCGCGGCGTTCAGCCGGCCGGATGGAGCTGTTCTTCGAGTTCGCCGACCTTCTTCTTGGCGACCAGGTTGATCTCGGTCAGCCGGTCGACCCGGTCGAACTGCGACGAGACCTGCGGCGCGTGCGTGACGATGATCAGCGCCACGCCCTCTTCCCGGCAGGAGTTGCGGAGCATATCGATCACCAACTGCTGATTCCCGACGTCGACGTTCGCCGTCGGCTCGTCGGCGAGGACCAGTTTCGGTTTATTGGCCAGCGCCCGGGCGACCGAGACGCGCTGCTGTTCGCCGACCGACATCTGCCCCGGTTTGTGATGGAGACGGTGTTTCAGCCCGACGCGGTCGAGCAGGTCGATCGCGCGGGCGCGGTCCGACCCTTTCCCGGCGAACGCCATCCCGATCATCACGTTTTCGAGTGCCGAGAACCCTTGGAGGAGATTGAATGTCTGAAAGACGTAACCGATCCGCAGGGCGCGGAACTGGTCCCGTTCCGACTCGTTCAACAGGGGAATATCCCACCCGTCGATCAGAACGTGTCCGGTAGTCGGTTTCAGAATGCCGGCGATGATGTGCAGAAGGGTCGTCTTGCCGCATCCGCTCGGACCGATCACGACCACCTGTTCCCCGGCGTCGACCTTCCAGTGAGGGACGTCGAGGATCGGAAGCTCGCTCCCGTCCGGTTCTTTGTACGATTTCTTTAAGTTTCGCAGTTCAAGCATTGTTCTGGCGGAATTCCTGATTTCGCTTTCGTTTGGATTCGTGTCGGCCGAGCCGGATTTCGCGCGCGCGAAAGAGCGCTCCGCCGGGCCGCGGCCTTCCCTTTATCTTAACAGAGCCCCCAAATTTTTCAAGGCAAAACGGTTCGCGGAGCGCCGCTCAGAAGAAGAGGTATCCCGCGTAACCGACCACGTGCGCGGTGTCCCCCGAAGCGGCGGCACTGGTCGTGTGTCCGACCTTCCGGCACGACGAGAGGCGGCCGGCGCGGCGGAGCGTCTCCAGAACGAACGCCGCCGGATGAACCCCGCACATCGAGATCCGGTTCTCGGCGACGACTTTGCAGAGACGGCGCGGGTCGAGCGTTTCGAGCGCGTCGAGCGCCTTCTGGTCGAGCTCTTCGGTCCGCGCCAGACTTTCGTAGTGGTTCATGTCGCTCGAAATGATCAGCAGGGGCGGATTCTTCAGCCCGGCGTAATAGTCGGCCAGCCGCCGCGCCCCGTCGAAGAGGTCATCCTCGTTTCCGAATCCGATCACTCCGCCCGCGACCCGGACGTTCGGCGCCAGACGCGCCAGAATCGGCAGAATCACCTCGACGGCATGTTCCCGCCTGTGCGAAAGCGTGTCGAGTTTGAACCGCGGAACGGCCTCGGCGATTCCGCGCGTCAGTTCCAGGTCGTTTTCGAGCCGGCCGTCTCCGTATTCCCAGGCTTTCGCCGGAGAGAGCGCCCAGGGGGCCCCTTCGGGACGGTGTTTCGGCGCCAGGATCAGAACCGACGAGGGGATTTTCGTCTCGGCGAGGGTGCGGTAAGCGAGCTCGCCGGAATAGATCCAGCCGGCGTGCGGGACCATCACCGCTTTCGCCTCGCAGGTCGGCTCTTTGGCCGAGACGGCGGCGAAAGCGTCGAGCATTCTCTTCTGTTCCTCTCCGCGCGGATAGAACATGCCGGCGACCGCCGCCGGGCGCGACGCGGGGGGTTCGGACTCTTGAGGCGCGGGACGGGACGGGGCGGGAGCCGTCGGCGCGGGACCGAAGTTCCAGGTGTATTGCCGCGCGTCGAACCGCCCGTCGGCGTCCCGGTTCTCGCGCGCCGCCCGGGCGCGTTCGGCGGCGACCGCTTCGTCGAAGAAGGGACGGTCGATCGCCAGTCCCTCGAAAATGTAGAGCACGGTTCGGCGATCGCGCCACGCGCCTTTGGGAAGTCCCGCCTTTTGGCAGACCGCCTCTAAAAATTGGAGATTGTCCATCCCGAACTCGAGCGCCACGCCGGGCAGCAGAAGTCCGCGCCGCCCGCCGCCGCTGATCTGCAGACCGTGTCGGCCGATCTCGAACGCGCCCGCGCGGTCTTCCGGCGGACAAGTCGTTTCGGTCATTCCCCACAAGACCCAGACTTCCATCGTCAGGGACTCGAATTCCGAACCGGAGAGCGGGGGGAACCGCGGGTCTTCGCGCGCCGCCGAAATGGCCGAGGCGCGCAGAGCCTCGGCGAGGCCGACCCCGTCGTTCATCCATCCCATGCAGCTGCGCAGTCCGCCGTTCTTCTTGAAACTGACGAACGTGCCGAGTACCGGCGTTTTGGCCAGATCGCCGAGCTCTTTCGAAAAATCGGGACCGGGTTTGCCGGAGCCGCGCCACAGAACGGTCGAGACGACCTGGGCGCGGGCGGTGTTAAAGATGAGGTCTTCCGCCTCGCGGGTGAAGAGAGGTTTTTCGGTGGCCATGGTTCGCTCCTTTGCGTTGAGGAAAGAATAACGTTTTTTGCGTGTCGGTTACAGCATGTCGATCGGATCGACGTCGATGACCCACTCGACCCCGTCGGGCTTGTCGATCTTTTCGGCCAGCGCGCGGCGGATCGATTCGCGCATCGCCGCGCCGAACTTC
Organism: uncultured Planctomycetota bacterium; assembly: GCA_902796885.1. Taxonomy (GTDB): domain Bacteria; phylum Planctomycetota; class Planctomycetia; order Pirellulales; family Thermoguttaceae; genus RUG695. The sequence continues at coordinate 41,794 of CADBQY010000114.1, read as the reverse complement.
GAGTGGATATGAATGTGCCAGCGCCAAAGTCCTCGGAGTTTAGGGAAGACCGCCGGCGCCGGCCCTAAAATCCGGAACGGCAGGGAGGCGCCGGCGTTGTCTTTCGCCTCGGAAAGCGAGGCGCGGAGTCGGTCGGTCAGGCGCGCGGCGAACGACTCGGTCTTGTCGCCGTCTTCCCCCCGCACGATGAATCGGACCAATTCGGTAAAGGGGGGATACCCGACCTTCTGCCGGTTGGCGAGTTCTTCGGCCGCGAACGCGTGAAAGTCGTGTTTCGCCGCCGCCACGATCGCCGGGTGTTCCGGCGCGTAGGTCTGAACGATCACCCGCCCGCCCCGTTCGCCGCGTCCGGTTCGCCCCGCGACCTGAGTGATCAGGTGAAACGTCCGTTCCGAGGCGCGGAAGTCGGGATGATAGAGCGAGGTGTCGGCGCTGATCACGCCGACCAGAAGGACGTTCGGAAAATCGAGCCCCTTGGCGATCATCTGGGTTCCCAGGAGTATCTTGTACTCGCCGCGCCGGAACGCTTCGAGCGCTTTTTCGTGAGCTCCCCGGCCGCGCATGGTGTCCATGTCCATGCGGAGAAGCGGCGCGGCGAATCGGTCGGCGAGCTCCTTCTCGAGCCGTTCGGTCCCGAACCCGCTGAAGAGGATATCCCCGCCGCCGCGGCAGTCGGGATTCGGGCATCGGCGGGGAATCGGCGTTTCGTAGTCGCAGTAGTGGCAGATCGCGGCCCGTTCGGTGCGGTGATGGGTCAGCGGAACGTCGCAATTCGGACATTTCACCACCTCGCCGCACCGCGGGCATTGGATGCGGGTCGAGTAGCCGCGCCGGTTCAGAAAGAGGATCACCTGCCTGTTCGCGTCGAGCGCGTCCTGGATCGCCATCGCCAGTTTTCGGTGGATGGCGCCGTGCGCGAACCCCGTCTCGCCGGAAGTGCGCAGATCGAGGAGCGAGACTTTCGGCAGCGGATAGTCGTTGACCCGCCGCGGCATCGTGACGAGGTCGTATTCCCCCTTTTGGGCGTGGTGCCAGCTTTCCAGAGACGGAGTCGCCGAGCCTAAAAGGAGAGGAATCCCCTCCTGCCACGCGCGGTAGCGCGCCGCTTCCCGCGCGTGATAGCGGGGGAGTTCCCCCTGTTTGAACGAAGTCTCGTGCTCTTCGTCGATCACGATCAGTCCGAGCCGGTCGAGCGGCGCGAAAACGGCGCTACGCGCGCCGATCACGACCTGCGCTTTTCCCTCGCTGATCCGACGCCATTCGACGTGCCGTTCGATATCGGTCAGATGGCTGTGCAGGACGGCGACCGAATCGAACCGCTGCCGGAACCGCCGGACCGTCTGCGGCGTCAGACTGATTTCGGGGACGAGGACGATCGCCTGTTTCCCGATCCGAACCGCCTCGGCGATCGACTGGAGATAAACCTCGGTCTTGCCGCTGCCGGTGACCCCGTGCAGGAGGATCGTCTTATAGGTCCCCGTCTTCACGTAATGCGTAATACGCGCGACGGCTTCGGCCTGGTCGGAGTTCAGGTCGAGCGGATCGGTACGGGGCACTTCTTTTTGAAGTTCTTCAAAGATTTTGCTCTTCCGCCGAATCCGTTCGGCCTGAAGGAGCCCCATCTCTTTAAGCGCGCGGACCGGCACGTCGCTGGTTCGCGCCGAACGGGCCAGCTCGCCCAGGGTCATCGGTTCGGGCGATTTTTGCAACACGTCGAGTGCCAGACGCTGTTTCGGCGTCAGAATCGGCGCGCGGCGTTTCGCGTCGGCTTTCTGTGTCTCTAACCGCGCGAGTCTTTCGGCGAGGTCGTCGGCGACGCGATAGACGGTGGTCGGCCGGGTTCCCGCCTGCCTGCGCACGCCCGCCGGAAGGATCGTCTCCATCACGGTCCCCAGCGGACAGAAGTAGCGCTTGGAAAGCCAGCGCGCCAGATCGAGCATCTTCGGCGAGAGGAGCGGTTCCTCGTCGATCGGTTTCGAGATCGGCTTTAAGCGAACCGGCTTCCCCTTGGCCGAAAGGGGGGGCGGACCGAACGACGTGGCGATACACCAGGCGACCACGCGCCGATTCGAGACTCCCAGCGGCACGTAAAGACGCTCTCCCGGACGGACGAGCGAAAGAAACTCTTCGGGAATCAGGTAGTCGAAAACCCCTTCGGCTCCCTCCTGATAGACAACCGAAGCTTTCCAGCAGGGAGAAACGGCGGACGGCGTTTCGGAACGCGGAGTTTTCTCCCGTTTCGGGGGCGGCGCCGAGTCGTCAAAGAGCTTCAGTTGAGATGCCATAGAAGAAGATGATCCCCGTGAGTGTGACAAAAAACAGGACGAAAAACGCCAGCCCCTGCCCGCGGATCGCGCGGCGCCCGAAAAGGGACGCCGCCAGGGCGTAGAGAACCGTGCCGGCGGCGGGAACGATTCCCGCTTCCCCCAACAGGAGGAACGCCCCGCAAAGGAGCCCCCCCTGCCAGAGAGGGGAAAGCCGATGCCCGTCGAAGTGTATCAGCGCCAGCCCGAAGACGAACGCGCAGACCGCCAGCCACAGGAGGGTCATTCCCAGTCCGACCAGGAGCGTTCCCTCCGGCGTGACGGGCGAAAAGAACGACCCGCCGCTCTGGTAGTCGGCCAAAAGGGCCATCCGTTCGGAAAGTCCGTCCCAGCGGAAGATGCCCGCCGGAACCCCGCGCCGGCCGACGAAAAAGAGGGCGGCGAGAATTCCGCCCGCCGCGGCGACGATCCCTTCGACGATCGGATAGCGGGGGGAGATCGGCTGACGGCAGTCGCGGCATTTTCCACGCAAAAAGAGCCAGCCGAAGACCGGAACGTTATCGTAAAAACGGATGGAGTGTCCGCATTTCGGGCAGAATGAGGCGGGCCGGATCAGACTCTTCCCGGCGGGGAGACGCCAGACGGCCACGTTCAGGAATGAACCCAGGCATCCTCCGATCAACACGGCGTAGAGAACCGCCAGAAGCCGATAGACCGACCCCATCGCCGCTTCTCAGTGGAGGCGCATGCCCGGTTTGGCCCCCTCGTCGGGGAAGGTCAAAAAGACGTCGGGGCCGCCGGGACCGGAGGCGACGACCATTCCTTCGCTCATTCCGAATTTCATCTTTCGCGGTTGGAGATTCGCCACGAAGACGACGAGCCGGCCGACCAGTTTTTCCGGTTCGGGATAGGCAGCTTTGATCCCCGCGAAGACTTGGCGCGTTTCGGCGCCGCCGAGCGAAATCTTCAGCTTTAAGAGTTTGCGCGCCTCGGCGACCTGCTCGGCCTCGACGATTCGACCGACCCGCAGGTCGACTTTGAGAAAATCGTCGATGGTAATCGTGTCGCTCATCGGTTCGTCGAGGAGCGGCTGTCCGGAGTCTTTCCATTGGTCGTCGGAAACGGCCGCTTCGGCGGCGGTCGCCGCGTCCGTTTCAGGTTCGGCCGGGGTGTCGGCGGGTTTGTTCAGGTTTTTCGTCTCTTCGATCATTGCTTCGATCCCTTCTTTAGGAACGCGGGTCATCATGTGTTTATAGGTGCCGATCGTCTTTCCCAGGAGCGGCCGACCGGCGTCGGACCACGATTCGATTTTACAGCCCAGAAGCTCTTCGGTCTGTTTTGTCAGGTCGGGAAGGATCGGCGTGAGATAGACGACGATCTGGCGGAACAGATTGACGCTGATCGTCGCCACGTCTTGCAGGCGTTTGAACGCCGCGTCGCGCGCGGCGGGATCGGCGGCGGGGTCGGCTTCGAGCGCGGCCAGCTCCTTGCGGATCGTCCAGGGGGCGGCGTCTTCGAAGAACTTGTTGGCGCGGTAGCCGCATTCCAGAATGTGACGTAGCGCCTTGCCGTAGTCGCGCTCTTCATAGGCGGCGGCGATCTCTTCGGAAAGATCCGCCGCCTGACGGAAAAGTCCACCGTCTTCGGGATAGGCGTCGCCCAGACCGGTGACCGCGGCGAATTTCGCCGACCGGCTCGCCAGGTTCACGACGTTTCCGACCAGGTCGGCGTTGATCCGCGCTTCCATCTCTTCGAAATTGAGGTCGAGGTCGTCGACCCGCGGCGAAGTTTTGGTGGCGAAGAAGTAACGCAGATACGAGGGGTTTAAGTGGTTCAGATAGGTGCGCGCCAGGATAAACGTGCCGCGCGATTTCGACATCTTTTCGCCGTTGACGGTCAGGAAACCGTGAATGTGTACCTTGGTCGGAAGGGAGTATCCCGCGCTTTTGAGCATGGCGGGCCAGAAAAGGGTGTGGAAGTAGCAGATGTCTTTCCCGATGAAATGGTGGATTTCCGTCTCGGGATTCTTCCACCAGAAGTCGGAGTCTTCGCCGTGCTTTTTACACCACTGCATCGACGACCCCATGTAGCCGATCGGCGCGTCGAACCAAACGTACCAGTAGTTTCCCGGCGAGTCGGGAATCTCGAACCCGAAATAGGGCGCCGGGCGCGAGACGTCCCACGGCCAGAGCGCGTCGGAGAGGAACTGACCTTTGAGGTAGTTGACGATCTCCGGCTGAAGGGCGCCGGAATTCGAAACCCAGTCGTCCAGGAATTCGTGGACCCGTTCGATTTCGACGAAGAGGTGTTTAGCGGTTCTGAGCTCCGGCGTCGTGTTGCTTAACGTGCTGACCGGATCGATCAGATCGGTCGGCGAATAGACCGCGCCGCAGTCGCAGCTGTCACCGTACTGGTCGGCCCGCCCGCATTTCGGACAGGTCCCCTTGACGAAACGGTCGGCGAGGAACGTCTGCGCGACCGGGTCGTAGAGCTGTTTGATCTCGCGCTCTTCGACCAGTCCCGCCTTGCGGATCGCGTCCCAAATTTCGACGCAGAAGGCGCGCGTTTCCGGCGAGTTGGTCGAGCCGTAGTTGTCGAACTCGATCCCGAACGCGGCGAAGTCGGCCTGGTGCGACCGGCTCACCCCGGCGATGAATTCCTCTTCGGTGATCCCTTTTTTGCGGGCGCTGATGGTGATCGCGGTGCCGTGCGTGTCGTCGGCGCAGAAATAGCGGCAGTTGTTCCCGCGGAGCTTCTGAAACCGAACCCAGACGTCGGTCTGAAGATACTCAACCAGGTGCCCGATGTGAATCTCGCCGTTCGCGTAAGGAAGCGCGCTGGTGACCAAGATGTTTCGTTTTTTCATTGTGCTGAAGCTCCCTTCGATTACCGGAAATATTCCACGGCGTTCTTAAAGAGGACGAAACCGTCCCCGGCGGTTTCGGGGGCGGCGGGGCGTTCGCTCGGCGCCAGACGGGTCCAGCGGGGATGCTGGGTCGCGTCGATGTGCCGTTCGGGATGGGGCATCAGGCCGAATACGCGCCCCGTCTCGTCGCAGACACCCGCCACGTCGCGCACCGCGCCGTTGGGGTTGTCTTCGGGCAGATAACGCAGAGCCAGCCGTCCCGCCTTTTCCAGTTCGTCGAGGACCGTTTCGCTCCGCGCGACAAACCGCCCTTCGGCGTGAGCCACCGGCAGGTAGAGTTCGTTCACCCCGCGCAGAAAGACGCACTTTTCGCCGTCGGCGGCCAGACGCGCCCAGCGGTCGGTGTAGACGCCGCTCTTGTTCCAGGTGAGAGTGGCGCGCAGACCGTTTTCGTCTTCGTCGATCAGAATGCCCGACTTGATCAGAATCTGAAACCCGTTGCAGATTCCCAGGATCAGTTTTCCCGCGTCGCGGAACGAGCGGATCGCGTCGGTCAGGTGATGGTGGATCGTCGCGGCGAGGATTCGCCCGCTCGCCACGTCGTCCCCGAAACTGAATCCCCCCGGGAAGCAGAGAATCTGAAACCGTTCGGGGAGAGCGGGATCTTCGAGAAGCCGGTTGATATGGATCCGTTCGGCGTTGGCGCCCGCCAGCTCAAAGGCGTAGGCGGTCTCGACGTCGCAGTTGGTGCCGGGAGCACGGAGAACCAGTACGTTCGGTTTTGTCGTTGTCATTGATAGTCACCTCCGAGATCAAACGCTTTCTGCCAGACCGCTTTGAGCTGCCGCAGTGGGCGGTCGATCAGTTTCTTTCCGTCGGCGCCGACGATCACCAGGCGGTCCGACGCGGTTACTTTCCCCACCTGGGCGTGGGGAACCTCGGCCTCGGCGAGAATCGCTTCGAACGCCGAAGCGTTCTCGGCGGGAACCTCGATCAGAAAACGCGAGTTCGATTCGCTGAAAAGACGGACCGGATCGGCGGCGTTTTCGGCCGTTACGCCCGGAACGGCGGCGAGTTTTTCGCGGTCTCCCGGAACGAAGTCAACCGAGACGTGTTCCGCCCAGAGTTCCGCCCCCAGGTTTCCGGCGAACGCCATTTCGGCGGCGGCGGCGGCAAGCCCCCCTTCCGAAAGGTCGTGCGCCGCGCGGACGAGCCCTTCCCGAATCGCTTGATAGACCGCGTAGAAGGTGCGCCGCGCGCGCGGGATATCGACCGACGGGGATTTGCCCCCTTTCAGGGAGCGGACCAGCGCAAAGTGCGAACCGCCCAACTCGTTTTTCGTCTCGCCGACCAGGTAGAGCGAGTTGCCCGCCTCTTTCAGGTCCATCGAGACCGCCGACGCGGCGTCGGGCATCTGCCCCATCGCGCTGATCAGCAGGGAGGGGGGAATCGAGATCGGCTCTTCGGCGCCGACCGGACGGAATTCGTTGTTGAGCGAGTCTTTTCCCGAGACGAACGGCGTGCCGAACCCGACCGCCACGTCGTAACACGCCAGCGCGCTGCGAACGAGCGAGCCGAGCGTTTCGGGCCGATCGGTGTTTCCCCAGCAGAAGTTGTCGAGCAGGACGATCGTCGCCGGGTCGGCCCCGACGGCGACCGCGTTGCGGACCGCCTCGTCGATCGCCGAGGCGGCCATGTCGGCGGTGTCGAAATCGCCGTAGTTGGGGTTCATCCCGCACGAGACGACCAACGCGCGGCGCGACGAGACGAGCGGACGCAGAACCGCCGCGTCGCCGGGGCCGTCGTTGCAGACGCCGACCAGCGGCTTGATGACGCTCCCCCCCTGAACTTCGTGGTCGTACTGGCGGACGACCCAGTGCTTGCTGGCAACGTTGAGCGAGGACAAAATCGCGTCGAGATCGGCGTTCCAGTCGTCGGTGCCGATTCCCGCCGAAAGGGCGGTCTGCGCCGGCGAAACGTCCCCCTGCGGACGGACCGAAAGAGGCTCGGCCTGGGCGGGCCGATAGACCGCCCGGCGGATGACCGGCGGGCGGCCGTCGTGGAGAAACGACATCGGCAGATCGGCGACCTTGACCCCCTTGTAATTGAGGACGAGTCGGCCGGTCGGTTTAAATTCCCCCAGAACGACCGCTTCGACGTTTTCGCTTTCGGCGAGAGCTTTAAATTCGTCCCATTTCTCTTTCGGGACCGAGAAGACCATCCGCTCCTGCGCTTCGCTGATCCAGATTTCTGTGTAACTCAGACCGTCGTATTTCAGCGGCGCGGCGTCCAGCTCGACTTCGGCGCCGATCTCTTCGCCCATTTCGCCGACCGCGCTCGAAAAGCCCCCCGCGCCGCAGTCGGTCACGGCGTTATACAAGCCGCGGTCGCGCGCCTCCAACATGACGTCGAGAACCATCTTTTCGGTGATGGCGTTTCCGATCTGAACCGCGCCCCCCGAAAGGGTCTCGCTTTCGCTGGTCAGCTCGGCGCTGCTGAAAGTCGCGCCGTGGATCCCGTCGCGTCCGGTCCGTCCGCCAATCGCCACGATCAGGTCGCCGGCCTGCGGGTGTTTGAACGACATATCGACCGGCAGAAGGCCGATATTGCCGCAGTAGACGAGCGGGTTTCCCAAATAGCGTCTGTCAAAATAGACCGCGCCGTTGACCGTGGGGATCCCCATTCGGTTTCCGTAGTCGCGCACTCCGGCGACGACCCCCTTGATGATCCGCCGCGGGTGCTGAACGCCCGGCGGAAGGGCGGCGACGTCCGTCTCGGGCGGGGCGAAACAGAAAACGTCTGTGTTACAGACGGGTTTGGCGCCCATCCCGGTTCCCATCGGGTCGCGGATCACACCCCCGAGCCCCGTGTTGGCGCCCCCGTACGGTTCGAGCGCGCTGGGATGATTGTGCGTTTCGACTTTGAAACAGACGTTGTATTCGTCGTTGAACGTGACGACTCCGGCGTTGTCGGAAAAGACCGAAACGCAGAAATCGCCCGGTCCGAGGTTTTTGCGGATTTCGACCGTGGCGGCGAAGATCGTCTCTTTCAACATGTTGTCGAACGTCTTTTCCCCTTCGGGCCCCGAATAGGTGATCCGTCCGGCGAGGGTCTTGTGAGAGCAGTGTTCGCTCCACGTCTGGGCGATCGTTTCAAGCTCGATATCGGTCGGGTCGCGGCCGAGTTCGCTGAAATACGTCTGAATCGTTTTCATCTCGGTGATCGAGAGGAAAAGCTGCCCCTCTTTGCTGAGCTTTTCGAGTTCCGTCTCCGACATGGCGCGGATCGCTATGGTCCTCAGATTGAACTCGCCCGGCGCGCCGACCTGAAGTTTCGTGAAAGGGAGTTTTCCCCGAACGAGCTGTTCGATCGCGTCGTTTGCCAGGAGCTTGTGCGCGATCAGATCGCGCTGGGCTTCGGTGACGCCGTCGATCCAGTATTTTTTGAAAGTCCGGCACCCCTGGGCGGCGACGCCGAACAGGGGGAACGTCTTACGGGCGTTGTCGGCGACCGAGTCGGTCACCCCCGGTTTCGGGAGAACGTAGATCGGTTCGGGGGCTTCGGTCCGCCCCGGCGGGAGATCGAGCCGCGGATCCCCCACCCGGCCGATCACGGTTTGTTCGACGACCGGGTCGGCCAGAAAGAGCGCGGCGAGTTTTTCAACCTGCGGCGCGTCGAGATCCCCTTCGATCAGGTAACCCCGTGCCGCAACCGCCGTCAGATCGGAAGAGAGACCCATGTCGGCCGCGTCGGAAACGGTGTCGGAAGCCGCGCGGTCAAGCTGGTCGGGCGCGGCGAAAATGTCGACTTCCCAAAGCATAGAAACGTCCTTTCAAGGTGGTAGACTTTATCGGCTCAAATTCCTCCGGTATGAGGGCGAAAAGAGGAACTTCTGACGCCGCTAGCTTCTCCTCGGACGGGCTTCGGGGGAGGTCAAAAAGGGTTCCCGAAGGCCGGAGAGAAGGCTCCTTCCCCATTATAACCTATCGGGGGCAAATAAAAAGGGTCTTTTACCGGAGGGAAAGGGAGAGCGGTCGCGCGCCGGCCCTTTTTTGACGGGCGGGCGCCGCGAGGTTCAGCGGGCGGTTTTTCCCATTCGGCGAAGAAGGTCTTCCAGCCGGTCGCGCGGTTCGGTGTACTCCGGGGCGATTTCGAGTGCCGCCCGGTAGAGTTCGGCCGCGTCGGCCTGCTGACCGAGACGGTCAAGCAGACGCGCCAGACCGATCATCGCTTCCACATTACGTCCGTCCGCCTCTAAGACGGCATAGTATCGTTCGCGGGCGGCCTGATCGTTTCCCGAAGCGGCCAATAGTTCGGCAAGCTGGAGCGAAACGTCGGGGTCGGGCCCGCCCAATAACAGCGCGGCACGGCACGAAACGACGGCTCCTTCGAGATCGCCTTCCATTTCCAGCTGCCATGCCTTCTGACAGAGATCGATCACCTTCCGTCCGATCGCCTCGTCCTGTTCGCGGCGGGGGAGTTCGGCCAAGACCGACTCGGCGCTCAGCATCTCGCCGTCGGCACGAAAAACGTCGTCGAGGCGCGGGATCGTGTCTGCGAGATCCGGGACCGGTTCGACCCGGTCGAAGTCGAAAAACGACTGCCCGCCGGAATCTTGAAGAGACGTCCCGTCGGCGTAGAGCATCTTTTTCGGGTCGGCGGTTGGACTCAGACGGAGGAGAACCCGCCGGTCGTTCGGAAACATCTTCTGGAGTCGGGCGATCGCCCGACCGATCTGCCGGGGCGAGGAACCCGCCTCGCAGAGCGCTTTCAGACGCTTGGCGGCGAGGATTTCTTCAAACGCGAAATAGGGGAGTTTACCGACCTGGCTTTCGCTCTTGAGAAAACCGAGCCGGTACCAAAGACGGATCGCCGCCGCGGTGACGCCGGTCAATTCGGCCAATGCCGCCGGAGTGAAGAGCGGGGGCGCGCCGTCGGTCTCGGGGTGGAGACCGAGCCATTGCCAAAAGGTCGTTTCGGTAATCGTTTCAAGCCGGCCCGACTCAAACGCGTCGCGGAGCGCTTCGTCGAACGCGCCTTGCAGTTCGTCCCACGTTTTTCCCAGGGGGGCGGCTTCGCCGAGGACGATCAGGTTGACATCGCCGCGCGGGACCGACGAGACAACCGCGCCCGCGGCGCGGGCGAGCGTTTCGGCCTCCTTTCGGGACATCCCGGCGAGTTTTCCGCAGAAGCAGAGTTTTCGATTTTTAATATTCTGGACCATGACTCCCTCGTTCCGGCGACGGAAAACGGACGCGTACCCGTAAGCCAAGGGTATTATAAACAAAAATCGGGGAGCTTCCAGTCGCCGGGAGATAAGAAGAGCGCGGATCCGATCCGAAAGGGAAGGAATCCGCGCTTGGCAAGTTCGTCGGGTCGAAGCGGTCAGTTCCCGCTGTTTTTCGGGGGAAGAAGAATGATCAACCCCTCGTCGAGCCGTCCGCGAAGGTCGATGTTCGCGTTCAGTTTACTGATTTCGGACCAACGGGTTCCGTCGCCGAGTTCGTTCTCGGCGATCTTGATCAGATTATCCCCCGCCTTGGTCCGGTACTGCCGGTATTCCGAACCCGGCGATGTGATGCCGGAGAGACTGTTCCCCGCAAAGGAGATCCCCGTCTGACCGTTGTTGTACCGTGCCGAGGCGGCCGGGTCGGCGGGGTTGTAGTCGAGGGACGAGAGCTGTTGCGCGGGCTGACCCGCCGCCGGGGCGTTCGAACCCAGGTTCGCGGTGTTCGGTACGGCCGCGTTCAGATTGGCGGCGGGAACCGTCTCCTCGGGAAGGGAGTACTGGCTCCCGAAGGGGGAGAGGGAATTGGAGAGGGGATCGCCGTCCTCGACGCGGGGCGCTTCAAACCCGATCGACGAAAGATCGGTTTCGGCGGCGAAAGTTTCGTCGGGGGTCTGTCCCTGAACCACTTCGGCCTGTTGCGCGGCGGCCGAGCGGGCGGCGGCGGCCTCCTGGGCCAGCGCGTCCTGGATTTCGGCCGGCGCGGCGCTTACCGGCGCCGTGTTTCCCTGCGCCGGAAGCTGCGCGGCGGCCGCGCTCCGGGGCGTATTGTTCAGAGCGCCCGCGGTTTCGTTTGACGAAAGGGGAGCGCTCTCTTGAAGCTGCGTGCCGCTTTGTGCCGGGGGGGCGCTTTGCGCGGTATTTCCTAAACTGCTCGTGAGGGCGCCGGCCGTCGGCGTACTGCCGAGTCCGTTGTTCAGACTTCCGGCCGCGCCGTTATTCTGCGCGAGGGACGCGGTTCCCAGCGGCGTATTCCGTCCGCCCGAAACGGCGGTCGAGGCCGACTGAAACTGATTGGCGCTCCCCCCGAGCGATGAGGCGGCGCTACTTTTTCGAGCCGAGGTTTCGAGGAAGAGAGGCTCGCTCGGATTCTTCTGGCCGAGCGAAAGCCCCTGCGTTTGTCCGCCGCCGCTTTGGAGCGTGCCGACGGTCGACTGCGGCGCGGCCGACGGCACGGTTCCGGCGGTCGATTGCGGCGATTGGAACGTCTCGTTCGCCCAGTCGCCGACTTTTTGCGCGGCGTCCTGCGCCTGGGTTCCGGCTTGATTCAGTTCGCTTTTGATGTTGGAGGCGGCGTCCCCGACCTTTCCCCTGGCGGAGTCGTATGTGTTGCTCGCCCAGTCGCCGACTTTTTGCGCGGCGTCCTGTGCCTGGGTTCCGGCTTGATTCAGTTCGCTTTTGATACTGGAGGCGGCGTCCCCGACCTTCTCCTTGGCGGCGTCGTACGTGTTGCTCGCCCAGTCGCCGACTTTTTGCGCGGCGTCCTGCGCCTGTCCGCCGGCCTGAGCCATGTCGTCTTTAAACTCCTGTTTGAGCTCCTGCGCCGAACCGCTGATCTTCTGACCGACCTGATCGAAGAATTCGCCGGTCTTTTCGCCCGCTTTCTTCAGCGAATCGTCGACCTTTTCGACCCCCGATTGGAATCCGTCTTTGAGTTGTTCGCCGGTTTCGGCAAGATTTTCCTTGAGCTGGTCGAACGAAAGTCCGCCGGCCTGATTGTCGCCGTAGGCGGGGGTCGTTTCGGAGACCGACAGGGCGCCGTCGTCTGAGGTGCCGAAATCGAAATCGAGCCCGTTGTCGGACGAGCCGTTTCCGTTCGAGAGGGCGGCGACCCCGGCGGCGGCCGCCGCCGCGCCGGCCGCAACGGCGCCGAGCGCTTCGCCGCCGCGCGAGTCGGCCGCGGGATCGTCGTTCGACAGAAGGTCGCCGTCAAGTTTGTCAAGCGCGTCGTTGACGCCGGAAGTGAGAGCCGCGGTGACCGAATCGATCTTCTCGCCGACTTTTCCCGAAAGGGAATCGACCTGATCCTTGAGGGAATCGGTTTGATCCGAGAGTGTGTCCCCAAGCGTGTCGAACTCTTCGGCGATCGAGTCGAGCGGCGTCGTTTCAAGTCCGTCCGACTCGGCGCGGGACGAAAGTCCGCTGAGCGTGTCGTTCTCTTTTCCGTCGAACGAAGCGAGCCCCGCCGCCGCGTCGGGATCCGATTTCGAACCGGTCAGGTGTTTATATCCCGTCCAGCAGGCGAAGACGAGAATCGCCGCCGCGCCGCCGATCATTCCGGTTTTCACCAGACGGCGAAGCCGTCCGTGCGGAACCTCGTCAAACTCTTCTTCCGATTCGGCGAGATTCTCCTTGAACTCGTCGAGCGTCTCGTCGGTCCGCAGGCGTCCCCGCACGCGGTTCGAAAGGGACGAGAATTTTTTGGAGACCCTTTGACCCAGACGCGCGATCTTCGTTTCCGGCGCGGCGATCTCTTCTTCGTCGGTGTCTTCGGCTTCTGCTTCGGTTTCGTCCGAAGATCGCGAGAAGCGCGAGAAGAACCGTCGGAACCGGCCGGGGCGCTCAGCGTCGTCCTCTTCGCGCTCTTCGCCGGTCGTTTCCTCTTCGTCGGGATCGGACGCCTCGTCCTCGAGTTCGATACGCCGCGATTTTCCCCAGTTCCACGGCGCGAGTTTCGAGAAAACGCCCGTTCTCGGAGATTCGAATTCTTCCGCGGTTTCGTCGTTCGCAACTTGCGCGTCGACCGGTTCTTCCTCTTTCGGCGCGTTTCGGTTCAAAGAGACGGCTTGGACGGGACGGGCGGACGGATTCGCCGCCGCGGGTCGATTTGGCGGCGCCGCGCCGTTTACGGTCGGCGCGGCCGGTTTTACCTGCTTAAAGACCAGTCCCTGACCCGCGCCTTGCGGCCGATTTTGGGGCGCGTTTCCGTTCGGCCGAGCCGTATTCCCCTGATTGTTGCCGCCGCCGTTGTTTCGATTCCGGTCGTTGAGCTGAATATTCAGACTGTTTCCGAAGGGACGCGACGAAGCCGCCGGCGCCGCCGGGACCTCCTCCTCCTCTTCTTCTTCGGAGTACTCCTCCGAATCGTCTTCGTCCTCTAGCTCGTCGTCCTCGTATGACTCGTCGTCATCTTCGAGCGATTCCTCGTCTTCCAGCTCGTCCTCTTCGTATTCTTCGGCGTCGTTTTCGCCGTCCGCGTCGTATTCGTACGGGTCCTGCTGGGCGTCAAAGAAATTGTCGTAACGATCTTTCATCGGGTTCCTCGTGTTACAGGTTCAGGGAATCCGGCGGGCGACCCGGAGCTTCGCGCTCCGCGCGCGCGGATTCTCTTGCTGTTCCGTTTGACCGGCCTCGATCGGCTTGCGCGTCAGAACTTCAAGTTCCGGCGTGTCGCGAAAAGCCGTCTTGACGATTCGGTCTTCCAAAGAATGAAAACTGATGATGGCGATCTTCCCCCCCGGAAGGAGGCGGTCGGGCGCCTGCCGCAGAAAGCGTTCGAGCGAACCGAGTTCGTCGTTCACCGCGATCCGCAGCGCCTGAAAGGTTCGGGTGGCCGGGTCGATCCTTTGTCGGTCGCGCCCGGCCGGGGCCGGGATCACCTTTCGGCAGATCTCGGCCAGTTGGGACGCGCGGCGGATCGGCTCTTCGGCACGGCGCCGGACGATCTCCCGCGCGATACGCCGGCTGAACCTCTCTTCGCCGTAGCGAAAGATGATGCCGGCGATCTCGTCGGCGCTCCGGCGCGCCAGAAGCTGCCAGGCGGGCTCTCCTTCGGTCGCGTCGAACCGCAGGTCGAGATCTCCGTCGGCGTTGAAGCTGAATCCCCGCGTCGGGTCGGCGAGCTGATCGCTCGAAAGCCCTAAGTCCAAGAGGAAGCCGTTGACCTTGTCGATCCCGAGCATCTCCAGGACGGCGGGAAAGTCGGCGTAGTTTGACTGCGCCATCCGTACGACTCCCCGATTTGGCGCGGAGTCGCGGGCCAGGCGCGCCTCGACGCGGTCGAGCGCCGCGGCGTCGCGGTCGATCGAAATCACCAGGCCTTTCGGTCCGACACGGTCGGCGATCGCCAGCGAATGCCCCCCACCCCCCAGGGTGCCGTCCAGATAAACCCCTCCCTGTTCGGGCGAGAGCGCGTCCAGAACCTCGTGAAAGAGGACCGGCCGATGAACGGTCCGACCCGGCGTCGCATCGGGGTCTTGAACGGGCAGGTGTTCGGTCATGGTCGGAAAACGGGGTGAATCGTTCGGAGAATCTCCGCGGCGGAGACTCCTTTCCGCGGGAAGGTTACTCTTTTCCTACGCGCTTTTCCAGGTCAATTTGGTAAAAGATTCGGATTTTGCTCAAAGAAGAGAGGAAAAAAGGGGAAAAAGGGGTAGAGACGGCGGCGACGAGTTGACGCGCTTTGCTGGTTCATATTATAATGGGGCGAGGGAGAGGGTGCCGTTTCGATCCATTCGAGCAAAAATATAGCAGACAATGAAAAATTACCGATATCGACTCGTTTTGGGGATGTGTTTTCTCGTTCTCGGTCTGGCCGGCGCGGCGCCGATCAGGGCTCAGGAGCCCCGCCAGCCGGCTCCGGGGGTGATGACCACCATCCGCCCATTCATCAACTACAGCGAAACGTTCCAGTGGTCCGATATCCCCGAAATCGTTGCCGAGGCACAGGGGGAAGACGACAACTCGTTTGACTGGGCCAGGAACGTCTATTTTTCGAAAGAGGTCTGGTGCCTTCAGTTTAGTTTCAAGCCGATTCGCTTTATTCCGATCGATTTCCCAAACGAAAACGGCCAGATGGACCGCAAGATTGTCTGGTACATGGTCTATTCGGTCACCAATACCGGCCAGTTTGTCGGCAGCGGCGTTTCGAGCGCCAAGGAGTATGAGGTTGACAATACCGTCAGCGTCATCCTTCGCCAAGAGGGGGAATACGACGGCTCGGACGAGCACGCCGAAATCGTTTCGGGTCAGAATTTGAACGACGTTTACTCGCCCGGCTACCGCGGGGTCGAAGCCGTCACCCACGAGCGGAAATCGAACAACCTCGACGGAATTTATGTCATCAACGACATCGACTACCTAAACGGCACCAGCCAGCTGATGCAGGTCAACGAAGGGGAAGCGCGCGACGGCGTGAAGACCTACGAACTCCAGCCGCTCGGCGAGCCGAAACCGCTGACCGACGGCGAAAAGAAGCTCACCGACGAAGAGATCAAAGCGCGCGGCACCGTCCGGTTTATCCCGCGTTTCGTTCTGACCTCGGAGAATCTGATCGGGCCCCTCGACTACGAAAAGGGAGCCGACGGGCTTTACGGCGCGCAGGATACGCAGCGGACCGCCAAGGCGTGGGACGATCAGTTTCTCCCCCTGGCGCTGACGCGGATTGCGGCGCTCGAAGACCCGAACCAGACCTATCAGACCTCGGTTTCGTTCCCGACGATCGATATCGCTCCGGGCGAAACTTACTGGGGAATCGTCACGTGGACCGACATCGATCCGCGCGTCAATAACTTCACCGTCTATCTCAGCGGTCTGACCAACGCCCTGCGCTGGTCGGACGACGCCGCCGCGGCCTACAACAAAGAGAACGAAGTTCCGCTGATCGGCCGCAAAGTGATGCGAAAAACCTTAAAACTCAACTTTTTCCGGCCGGGGGACGTCAACATCCAGCCGGAGAGCAAAGTCTATTTCGGCGTTCCCGGCCAGAAGGCCTCGGACTGGGTCTATCTCTGACACGCCGCGCTCAGCCGCCGAGTCGCCGATTCCGGCGGGGGATTTTTCTATTTGCCGGACAGAGGTGTCTTGATGAAATATTTCCGCATATTTGCAGGCGCGGTTGCCGTGTCTCTTTCTCTTTGTTTCGTCTGTATGGCGTCGTCTCCGTCTGGGGAACCGTCTTCCGCGGACGACCCGGCCGAGCTGTTCCGACAGGCGCCCGACTTTCTTCCCGGCGATCCGCTTCCTTTGCGCGGGGTCCCGCTCTGGCACACCAACGATATGCTTTCGCGCGAGTTGATCCGCGAGATGGTTTTCAAGGGGAAAGAATACGGTTTCGGCGGCTACGCCTTCCTGCCGGTCGACTCGACCCTGCCGAAATATCTGACCGAAGAATATTTCGACGCGTTCGGGTATATGCTCCGCCAGGCGGACGAGGCGGGAATGAAGATCGTCTTCTACGACGATATCGGTTTTCCGAGCGGTACGGCGGGGGGACGGCTGCGCAAGCAGTTCCCTGAGGCGATGGCCAAACGCCTCGATAAGTACGAGTGGAAAGTGACCGGCCCGGAACTCCTCGAGGCCGAAATTCCGATCCCTCTTTCCGACCGCGTGGTGTACGGCGTCGACGCCGGTGTTCTGCAGGCCGCGGTGGCGATGAACACCGAAACGAAAGAACGGATCGATATCAGCGGCGCCATTCGGGGAGGGACGCTCGTCTGGAACGTTCCGGAAGGGGAATGGCTGGCGATGGTCTTCGTCTGCGCGCCCGACCCGTTCGGCTTTGTCGACTACCTCTCGCCCGATTCGGTCCGGAAGTTCATGAGCCTGACGTACGACCAGGTCGACAAACGGTTCCCCAAAGCGTTCGGCACGACGATTCCGATGACCTTCTTCGATGATCTGCCCGCCGCCGGCGCGCAGGGGGAACGGAATTGGACTCCCGGCTTTAACGAGGCGTACCGCAAGCTTCACCATCGTGAACCGGCGCTCGATTATCCGGCGCTCTTCTATTCGATCGGCGACGAGACGCCCGCCGCCCGGTGCCGCCTCTGGTCGACCCGCGCCTTCCTCTTTTCGGAAGGGTATCCGAAGGAAGTTCACGAATGGGCGGCTAAGCGCGGCGTTCTTTCGAGCGGTCATCCGCAGGGACCGTACACGATCGGTCCGGTCGACATGTGTAACGACGCGATGTTGACGCACCGCTATTCCGACGTTCCCCTCTTCGATTCGATCCATTATTACGGGCATGGGCGGAACGGCTTTAAGGTGCCGACCAGCGCCGCCGAAAATTTCGACAAAGACACCGTGGCGGTCGAAGTCTACGGCGACTACCGGAACAACACGTTCGACGTCTCGATGATGTACCGCGCGCTGATGGAGATCTTCGCGCGCGGGGGGAACTTCATCTTGCCGCACGGACAGTGGTCGAACGCGGCGGGGTGTTACATCGATCCGGTGATCGGATGGCAGAACCCCGCGGTCGAGCCCGGTCTGAAAGATTACGGCGACTGGGTCAGCCGCTGCTGCGTTCTTCTTCGCCACGCGCGCACGGTGGAGGATATCGCGATTCTCTACCCGATCGACGCGCTTCAGGCGGGGTTCCATTTCCCCTACGACGCCCTGACCGGCTATCCGATCAAAGGGGATTTTCCGCTCGGCCTTTTCATTCCCGAAGAGACCGACTACATGGAGATCGGCGCGACGCTGACCTCGAAGCTCTACCGCGACTTCCTCTTTGTCCACCCCGAAACGCTTAATACAAAATGTACCGTCGAAACGAAAGACGGCCGTCCGATTCTGCGTTTGAACAACGAACGCGACTACAAAGAATTCAAAATGATCGTTCTGACCGGCGCCGACGTGATCTCGGCGGCGAATATGCGGAAGGTCCTCGAATTCTACCGCGCCGGGGGGAAGGTCCTCGGCACGACGCGTCTTCCCTCCCGTTCGACAGAGGGGGACGCCGACGAGGAAGTCCGCGCCGCGGTCGAGGAAATCTTCGGAATCGACCCCGCGACTCAGGCGTTTCGTCCGGCGATCCTGACCGGGCAGGAAGACATCGTCCTGCCCGAGTCGTTCCGCCGCGTTCGCGAGTTCAACCGCCCGGGGTTCTATCGCCGCGAGCCTGAAAACCCAATTCTGTACGATGCTCCGGTCGAAAAGACCGAAAACGGCGTCCTGCGCGCCGTTTTCCTTCCCCGGCCGACCGACGAGGCGATGCGCGGTGCGGTCGACCGCCTCCTTCCCTCCCCCGACGTCGATCTGATTCCCGATCCGGGAACGGTGATGCCGACGCTGGGCGTCGTTCCCCGCTGGGATTATCCCATCGAAGGAATGTGCCAATATGTACACAAGGTCAAGTGGGGCCGAGACGTCTACTATCTGGCGAACTCGTCAGACGAAACCGCCGCGTTCACCGCGAAGTTGCGCGGGGCGTTCAAGGCGCTTGAAGTCTGGAATCCGCGCACCGGCGAAATCGTTCCGGCCGCGGGGCGGCGGGTCGCCGACGACGCCGGGGTCGTCTACACGCACGTTTCCGTCACCCTCGCGCCGATTAGCGACACGTTTATCGTGGGCGTGAAAGAGTAAACGAAAGAGTCACGGGGCCGGAAGATGGTTTTAAGCAATCGTTCACTCATCCTTCTTTCCGAAATGGTGAATAACCAGCGGGGGGTCTTTTTCGCCAGTCTCCTCGAACGGGAAGAGCGGAAGACAAAAGAGGGGAAACCGTATTTCCGCGTCCTTTTCAGCGGGGCGAACCGCCAGGTCGGCGCCGTTCTCTGGGGCGATTCCCCCCTTTTCGCCGAATGCCGCGACACGTGGAAGATCGGCGCGCTCTACAAGATCGACGCGGCGTACAGCGTCACCAAATACGGACCCCAGCTCCATATCTTCCGAATTCGCGAGGCGCGGGAAAAAGACTTCGAAGAAGGGGGCGTCCTGCGGTTCGCCTTTCCCGCGCCGACGGTGAAACCCGATGTCCTTTACGACAAAATCGTCTCTCTCGCCAAAGAGAAAATAACCAAAGGCGCACCTCTTCAGCGACTCGTTTTGAGGATATACAAAGAATACCGCGAGCCGCTCCTTTCGACTCCTTCGTCGAGGGGCAATCACCACGCCTATCCCGGCGGACTTTTGGAACACACCCTTTCGGTGACGCAAATCGCCGTCCGCCTCGCCGAGCATTTTTTACAGGCGTACCCGCAGACCGCGCCGGCGCTTTCGCTCGATTTGGTCGCCGCCGGGGCGATGTTGCACGAAATCGGCAAAATCGAAGAGATGGATCCCGCCTCGCGGATCCCGATACATACCGTCGCCGGCGATCTGGTCGGCTACCCCGTCTTGGGGCGGGACGTCGTCCGCCGCCACGCCTCCGACGCCGAGGTTTCGCCCGACGAGCTGTTGCGGCTCGAACATATCCTTTTGACGCATCCGCGTTTTAACGAATGGGGCGCGGTGAAACCTCCCGCCTCGTTCGAGGCGCTCCTTGTACATCAGGCCGACTACGCCGACTCGGTATTCGCCGCCGCCGCCCGCATTTTGGACGCAGACGCCGGTACGGCTCCCTTTACGGCCTCGAACGGTCCGTTCGGCGTTCCATGGTTTAACCCTTCGGGGCGGGCTCCCGAGCCTCCCCGATCCGAATCAACTTGTCCGCGGAGAGATAACTGATGGCAAAACTTTCGGTTGAAACGTTTCTTGACCTCCTTCGCAAAAGTCAGCTGACCGAAGATGAGCGGCTCAACTCCACCCTGGCGGCGATTGCCGAAGAGGGGGACAAAACCCGTCTGCAAGACGCCGATTATCTGGCGGGGATGCTGGTTCGAAAAGGACTGATCACCCGTTGGCATGTCCGCCAGCTGATGAAGCGGAAATACAAGGGTTTTTTCTTGCGCCAGTACCGCATCTTGGACCACATCGGCACCGGCGGGATGAGCACCGTCTACCTGGCCGAACACACCCTGATGCACCGGATGGTGGCGATCAAGATCCTTCCGAAAAAGAGGATGACCAACTCGGCGTATATCGAACGGTTCGTCCGGGAAGCTCAGGCGATCGCCGCGCTCAATCATCCGAACATCGTGCAGGCGTATGACATCGACCGCTACGACGATATGCACTATATCGTCATGGAATACTTCGAGGGGAACAATCTTCGCCAGCTTGTTGACAAAGAGGGACCGCTCCCTTTCGAAGACGCGGTCAGCTATATTCGGCAGGGGGCGGAAGGCCTGATTCACGCGCACCGGATCGGCGTGATCCACCGCGACGTCAAGCCCGAAAATATCCTGGCCAACGCCGAAGGGACGGCGAAACTCCTCGACCTGGGGCTGGCGCTCTTAAAAGAGGAGGACGAAACGAGCTCTTCGTCCAAACACGACAGCATCTTGGGAACAGCCGACTACCTGGCGCCGGAACAGGCGATCAACAGCAGCAAGATCGACGGCCGCGCCGACATTTACTCCCTGGGGTGCACCCTCTACTTCTGTCTGACCGGGCATCCCCCGTTCCCGTTCGGCACGATCCCGCAGCGTCTTCTGGCGCACCAGCGCGAGACTCCGGCGAGCATCCTCATCGACCGGCCCGACTGTCCCGACGACCTGGTCGAAATCTGCGCCAAAATGATGGCGAAAAAGCCGGAAGACCGGTTTCAGACCGCAAAGGAAGTGACTGACATCCTCGGCCGCTGGCTCATTCATCACGGCTACGCGCAGCCGGAAGAACTCGGGTTTAAAACGAACGAGGGGGAAGACAACAGCGACGGGTTCTTTTCGGGCGACTTCGCCTATCGAAACGACCCGTGGAACGCGACCGGGCTGAGCGAGCGGGAAGAGGACAGCCGGATCGGGATCGGACGCGAGAACGTCGTCAATCTTTACGGTTCGAGTCTCGGCAGCGGGTCGATGGCCGGGAACGACGACGGACGGACGACCGAGGAGTTTGTCAAGGCGCCGGCCGACATTCTCCTTTCGCAGCGGGCCAACCGCGATGACATGAAATCTGACGCGTTCGAACTGGCGCTTAACGACATTAAAGTCGAGCGGACGGGGGAGCATTCGACGATCTCGCTGGCCGAGGCGGCCGCGGCGTCGTCGGCTTCGGCAATGCGTCCGGCGGTTCCCCTGAAGAAACCCGAAAAAGCTCGAAAAGAGAAACACGAACACCCCTGGTACAAGGACGTGCCGGTCTGGTTCTGGACACTCTTTGCCGCCGGGTACATTCTGGCGATCATTATGGGGTGCTTCTTCTTCGTTTCGGTTCTCTTCCAGATGAAGTGACACCCGGGCGGTCTACTCCGCCGAAAGGGAAATGCCCGAATCGGTGATGTCGTAGAAGAGAATTTCGTCGGGGCAGACGCTTCCGCGGTGCTTCGCCACGTAGAGGGCGCGGCGGAACTTTACCCCGTCGCGGATCTTACCCATGTAGACGATGGTGTTTGCCTGGGCCAGAAGATCGCCTTCGTCGAACGGCTTGTCGATGAGCGCCTCGAGCGAAGTCTCCGGCGCCGTGTAACTGACGACCGTGGCGACCGATCCGGCGGGCCAGAGGATCGGCAGGATTTTCTCTTCGAACCGGCGGAAATCCTGCCGGAACAGATCGCGCGCCACCCATGCGGGCTCTTTTTGAAGAATCTGGTGATAGACGTATTCCAAAAGCTCGAACTGGATCGAGTCACCCTGGTGGGCGACCGGTTCGATCCCGTCGATCAGGACGCGGCGTACGCCGCGGGTGAAATGCGTAAAGAGGAACGCGACGGCGGCGTCGAGCCGGCGCGCCAGTGAACCTTGCCACTGCCGCCAGTCTTCGAAGTCAAGATCGCGGCGCGTCACCCGCTTTCCCCGGCCGGCCAGCGCTCCGAAGTAGTCGCCGACGGCGTATCCGGGGGTGAAGAACTCGTCGGCGCTGAAGCGCCGCTCGGCGTCTTCGGTCGTCGGGTTCCAGCCGAACAGGCGGTTGGCGTAGTCGGCATGGTTCTGAGAATCCCCCCGCGCGGTCATATCGAAGATGACCCCCCGCTTCTCTTGAGAGGCGGCAAGGAACTGCAGACCGAATTGGGTTTTTCCGATTCCGGACGATCCGACCAAGACGGTCATCGTTCCGGGAAGGAGGCCGCCGCCGATTTTTTCATCGAGTCCGGGTATCCCCGTCGAAAGGCGCGTCATAATTTCTCCCTTGGTTTATCGCGGGTGGGTCAAATGAAAAAATATTTGAACCCATTATGACTTCTTGCCGTCTTTTTTCAAGGTGTGCCGGGTCGGCGGAACTCTTGCTCTTTTTCGTCGGGCCTGTACAATTGAAGAGCGCCTTCGCGAAGGCGAAAACGAAAGGAAAGAGTATGCACAAAGAGACGATTGCGGTCTATCCGGGGTCGTTCGACCCGATCACCCTGGGGCATCTGAACATCATCGAACGGACGAGCCGCCTTTTCGACCGGCTCGTCGTCGCGATCGGCATCAACCGTGAGAAACGTCCCTGGTTTTCGCCGGAAGAGCGCGCCGAGTTCGTTCGCGCTTCGGTCGCTTCGATCCCGAACGTCTCCGTCGAGCTTTACGAGGGGCTGACGGTTAACTACGCCCGCCGTCGGGGGGCGAAGATTATGATCCGGGGGGTCCGTCCGATCACCGATATCCCCGCCGAGATCACGATGATGATGGCCAACCGCCAGCTGGCGCCGGAAGTCGAGACCCTCTTCCTGGTCGCCGACGGGGAGCTGGCCCACGTCTCGAGTTCCCTGATCAAAGAGATCGCCGGGGGGGCCGACGCCGAGATGCTCGCCTCGTTCCTTCCCCCGGCCGTCGTCGAGGCCGTTATCCGAAAGGCGGAAACCAAATGAAAAACCAACTCCGACTCTTTATCGCCGTCGAAATCGCCTCGCAGGTCCGTTCGAAGATCGCCCGCCATCTGAACCGCCGCGTGACCGACCTAAAACGGATCAAGTGGGTCGCTCCCGACCAGTTCCACCTGACGCTCAAGTTTCTCGGCGACGTGCCGCAGACGGAAATCCACCACGTGATTCGAGCGATCGAAAGCGCCTGCGGACGAATCGAGCCGTTCGATCTGGTCTTTGAAGAGATCGGCGCTTTCCCCAACGCCGAACATCCCCGTACTCTGTGGGTCGGCGTGAGCGAGGGGGTGGAGGAATCGACCGATCTGGCCGAGGCGATCGACGCCGAACTTGCCGAGATCGGCTTTCCCCGCGAGTCGCGCCGGTTCACTCCCCACCTGACGATCGGTCGTGTCAAAAAGGGGGCGCACGAGGACGATTCGGGACTCGACGCGTTCCTCCTCCCCGCCAAGGGACCGGCATTCTTCGGGGTCTCGTCGGTGGACTCGGTCACGCTCTTTTCGAGCGAACTGAGCCGCGGCGGCCCGAAATATGAGCCGCTGGCCGAAATCGGCCTAAAGAGCGTCGAGTGAAAGACTTGCCGTTCGGCGGCCGGCTGTTATAATAGTCGAACCCGTGCGGGCGTGGTGGAATTGGCAGACACGCCAGACTTAGGATCTGGTGCCGCAAGGCGTGGAGGTTCGAGTCCTCTCGCCCGCATCTTTTTTCAACAGTTTAGACGGCGGTTTTGATATGTGTCCGTTTCTCTCCGGCAAAACGGTTCTTCTCACCCGGCCCCGGCGTCAGGCCGAAGAGTCGCGTCCTTTGTTCGAGGCCGAAGGGGCGAGGGTGCTCGTTCAGCCGGTACAGGAGATCCTTCCCGCCGAGACGCTCGCGCCCGAGTCGATCGCGCCGGAAACCCTTGCGGCGGTCGATCGCGTGATCTTTTCGAGCGCCAACGGCGTGATCTTCTTTCTGGCCGCCATCGATGCCGCCGACCGCGACGGGGGCGGCCGACGCGCCCTTTTGCGCGAAATCCCCCTGGCCGCCGTCGGTCCGGGAACCGAACGGGAATTGATCCGTGCCGGATTTCGCGCCGACGTCGTCCCTGCGCTCCATTCGGCCGAAGGTCTGGCCGAGGCACTCGAAGACGAGGCCCGGCGGGGCCGCCGTTTCCTTTCGGTTCGGGGGGATCGCGGCCGAAAAGTCTTGCGGGAACGTCTTTCCGCCGCCGGGGGGGCGGTCGCCGAAATTAGCGTCTATCGCGCGATCGAAATAAAAAAGCCGGACGACGAAATCGTCCGGCTGATGGATTCGGGTCGGATTGATTACACGCTGGTGACCAGCAGCGCGACCGCCGCGGGAGCGGTTCGCCTTTTCGGAAAAAGTCTGCATAACACAACGCTGGTCTCGATCAGCCCTCTGACCGGCTCGGCGCTTGAAGCGGCGGGCTTTCCGGCCGCCCTGCAAGCCGCCGAAGCGACGATCGAGGGAATCCTCGAAGCGCTTCGGCCCGTGTGACTATTTGGCCGACGCGCCGTTCGGGTTCTGGCTGACGCGGGCGGGCGTCTCGCCAACGCTGACCGTTTCCAAAACTTTTTCTTCAAAGTTGACGATCATATCGCCAGCGCTGAATCCGGCGACTCCCCATTGGTTCGACTCGTTGCGCAGGGCGAAGATCAGCTCTTCGCTGGTGACTTCGCCGGCGTCGTTCAGATCGCTCACGTTGATGTAGACGTACGCGTTGTTGTTGTCGCGGTCAACCTTGGTGACGTTCCAGCGGATCGTATCGCTCGCCTGGGCCTCGAACGAGTCTTTCGTCGCGTTTTGAGCCTCCGGAGTCAGGTAAGACCACGCCTCGCTGTCTTTTCCGGAAAAGAACGCGCCGAAAAAGTGGTTCGTCACCCCCTCGGGGGTTTTGTCGGAACGGATGTCCAGCGCCGTCGACTCGTGTGTTTCGGCGGCGGGCTGAGCGTCCTCTTTGGGAGACTCGGCCTTTTGGCAGCCGAGCGGAAGGAGCGTGGCGGCCAAGAGAAGAATGAAAATGGACGATGTACGCGTACGCATGTGATGAAACTCCTTTTTCTGTCACATTGTCGTGACGGTATAAACCGCGCCCGGATATTCGAAAACGGGAGCGCGGGAAATTCGTTTTTGTTAAGAGTCCTCCCATCGGAACCCTTACGCGGAGTATCTCAAAAAGCGAGCCCTGCGTCAAGAGGTTTTCTATAATATTTTCCGGCGCGTGAGCGTTTTTTATTCCGCGCGCCGCCGCAAACTTTTCCTATCTTCTCGAAATTCCGAAAACGCAGAAAAAAGTCTCTTCGATTATCGCTTTCGGGGCGTCCGCGCCCGGCGCGACTGGACGGGCGCGGTAAAGAGGATAAAATATAACCGAACGCCTCGCGGCGGATTAATCCGCCGCCGAAATGGAAAACGACAATTCCGAAAGGAGAGATGGAGTGAAAGTTTTGGTCATTCTGGGGCACCCGAATCCGGGGGAAAGCTTCAACCGCGCCATCGTCGAGACGGCCTGCCGAACCCTTCGCGAAATGGGACACGAACCCGTTCTCCGCGATCTCTACGCCGAAAAGTTCGATCCGGTCATGCCGATGGGGGAAGAGAAACTTCCGATCGAAGAGCTCCCCGAATCGGTTCGGCGTGAAATCGACGCGGTTCGCGAGGCGGACGGCTTTGTGATCGTCCACCCGAACTGGTGGGGAACCCCGCCGGCGATCCTGAAAGGATGGCTCGACCGTGTCTTTCGCGCGGGATTCGCCTATTCTTTTTCGGCAAACGGCGTCGTTTCGAACTTTACCGAGAAGAGAGCCCAGGTCTTTACCACCTCGAACACCCCGCGCGACGTCGAATTGGAAGTCTACCACGATCCGCTCGAGAACTTCTGGAAGACGATCGTTTTCGGCCTGGTCGGGAGTCGGGATTTCGGCCGCCGCAATTTTGAGTCGATCATCATGAGCTCTCCCGAAGAGCGCGCCGCCTGGCTGACCGAGGTCGAGGCGATCGTCAAAAAGCGGTTCGCCGAGTAGTTTTCCCTCTCCCGGACCTGAGGCGCGAATCCCCGGCGGAACGGCGTTTTTTTTTCGGGAAATCGGGATTTTCCTTCTTTTCTTACGTATTCATTGTCGTGGGAATCTTACATGGGAATTAACCTCCTTCCCATCGTCCCGCGAAGTTCGAGCGGCCGCTTTCGACAAAGCGTGGTTTTGCGACTTTTCACGTTTTGTCGCGCGGCCAATCGAGCTTTTTTTATCGCGTAAGGTATATTACCAGAGAAGCAGTTTTTACCCGTTGTCATTCCGACCGACAATTCCGACATGCAAAAGATTGAGCAGGTTTTCGTTCCCGTTTCGCATCGGGAAGGGATCTCTTCCGAAGTGATCCGAAGCGCCGACGTACTTCCGATCGATTTCGAGGCGATTCTCGAATCGGCCGCGTCGTTCCGCCTTCCCCAAAGCGGCGCCTTCGATCTGCTCAACCTTTTTTTTCACCATCTGCCAAGCGGCGCCTACGCGGTCGGCCGTCTGATTCCCGCGCTCAGCGGCGCTCCGATTCGCCTGAGCCGACTCGACAATTTTTATCTTCAGTATTTGGTCGTTCCCCCCGAACTTTTTCTCCGGTTCGGGAACAATCCGGTCTTTCTCTATCAGGCGGTCCTGACGCGCACGCGTCTTTCGTTCGTCGCCAAACCGGGCGAGACCGCCGAACCGATCACGCTTCATTCCCCGCGGAAGTGGTTCGACGTGCCTCTGTTGCGCGGACTCTCGGCGTGTCCCGGCGCGGCGCCCCTGGCGAAACTGGCCGACACGATCCTCCATTCCCTCACGACGATCGTCGCCGGCGGGCAACAGTCCCTCTATCTCCTTTCGGCGATGTCGACTCTCTTTCCGGTCCGCTTTCGCCCGGAATTGACCTTTTCGTCCGGCGTTTTCTTCGCGCCGAACCGCCATTTCCGCGTGATCGGCGTCTCCGAAAAGAACGGCGGCGCCGATTTGAGCCGGTTCCGGCCCGTTCCCTATCTGAACCTTGACCGGCTGATTCTCCGGCCCGAGGAGACCGTTCCTCTCCACGGTTGGCAGCGGCTGATCTGCAGAGTTTTGGAAACCGGCAAGTTCGAGTTCTTCCAGGCGCGGCTGATCAGTTACGACCGCGGTTACGCCCAGAGGATCAGACGGGAGATTCCCGAGATCCCAAGCGCCGACGAACTCGACGCGCTCGGAACCGAGTGGCTGGCCGATCTGGAGCGCGCCGAGCGTTCGCCGAACCGTGGCGAAACACTCGCAATCGAACCCGATCGGGTTCCCGAAAAGAACGGACCGTCCCGGAGCGGCGAAAAGACCGAAAAGCGTATCTTCCGCGTGAAGCGGTCCGAAGAGGAAATTCTTCCTCCCCCGAATCTTTCCGAAAAGGTTTTCCGCTGGCTGGAGAGCGCCCATCCCGAAGAGGGCGTGCACTACTTCAAAGAGACCCGGCCCGAAGTTCCGCTTCTCCGCTCGCCGCTGGTTCTTCGAACCGGCCGGAATTCGCTCTTTTCCCCCTTCCAACGGCTCCTGGCGGCGTATCCCGGAGACGAAAAATTTCTGCGCCAGATCGACCGGTTGGTCGCGGCGGTTCTCAACGGCCGATCGCGCCAACTCGATCGGCTGACCAGCCTCTGGCGCGGATATTTGGAAAGCGCCGACGACGAGCGCCGCTGGCACATCTGCGAAGAGTACTCTCATTTCGTCCAAGTCTATCTGACCGAAACGGGCGGGGTCGACGGTACCGGTTCCGCCCGCCAGAGCGCGGCCGCGCTCGACATTCTGAATCTTTTCCTGAACGAAGGTGAGGCGGCCGAATTTTCGTTTGACATCGATTAGACCAATTAATCCGACTCTGCCGCTTTAAAAAAAGTTCCTTGAACAGCCCTTCTTTTGAGCCGAAATCAGAAAAAGGTATCGATACATCTATGTTCCGGAATTTAGACAGCGGTCAGGTCATGAAACCGACAAGCTCCCCGCGCGGCGTTTTCTGTTGCTCCATGCCGGGGAATCTCTCGTCCGAATTGGGGCCCGTCAAAGTCGCGAATATCGGTACAACCGGAACACTCTTCGACCTTTTGCCTCTCTTCCTGCTGATCCTTTTCCCCTTTATTGTCTGCACTTCCACGGCCTGGGGGGACGCCCGCCCCGATTCTGCGCAGACAGCCGCAACGGGCGAAGTTTCCGACTCGGCGATCGATCCGTTCCGTTCGATCTACCCGCCCGCGGCGAAAATCGTCGGGCAGGGCGAGTTTCAGCGTTCGGTGGATTCACAGGTGCAGTCGATCTTTTACGGTTCCGGCTGCTATGTGGCGGAAGTCGGCGAGTTCGGTATCGTTCTGACCAACTGGCATGTGGTCAGCGAAGCGGTCGGCCCGCTTCTGGTCAAGTTCAGCCAGTTCGAGACGCCCGGTACGGTGCTGATGGCCGATACGGTTTGGGATATCGCCGCCGTCGTCATCTACCGGCCGCCGTTTCTCCCGATGCCGATCTCGTTGGAAGTTCCCCAGCTCGGCGACGAGCTTTGGGTGGCGGGGTTCGGTCAACAGTCCGACCTGAACGGTTATCAGGTCTCGTCCGGACCGGTTCTCGGTTACGGTCGGCCGAGCGACGCCGGCGAGGAGAGCGCGGGGAAGTGGAACGGCGGCCCCGACTCGAAGGCGACGCTCCCCTGCGAGACTATCCAGATCGGAACCGGAGTCCGCTACGGCGACTCGGGGGGGCCGATCATTAACCGTTACGGAGAACTGGCGGGGATCATCTGGGGGTCCGACGGGCATTTGGCGATGGGGACGTTCTGCCTCCGCCTTCAGGCGTTTCTGACACAGGCACAGTTCCAGCTGATGCACTACCGTTATTCGGCCGGCGAGTTTTTCGCCCGCGCCGCCCGGAAAGAGATCCCGTTAAAGAAGATCGCCATGCCGTCGGTTCCGGCGCAGAGCGCTCTCCGTTCGTCGGGGATATTTCCGATCTCGTCCGAACCGGTCTACACGAGCGGATCGAAACTGCCGCAGAGCAAGGATCTTCCTCCCTTCTACAAGCCGGCCACGGTGACCGACATCGACGGCGCCAAGAGCAGCGCCCCGTCGAAGGAGTTCCTCCGGACCCAGGCCGAATACAAAAACGCGCACAAAGACGGTTATTCTCTTCCTCCCTATCCGGCCATCTCTTCGCCCACCCTGACCGCGCAGCGGAAGGCGATCGGGCGAACGCATCCTGAAGTCTACGTCGATCCCCGATACGCCGCGTCGCGTCCGAAGGCGTCCGCCGAAGTTCAGACCACGGGGGCCTCGAATGTGGCCGTTGCCTCGACAAACTCGAAAAATTCTGTAAAATTCAGGTCGGCAGGAGGGAACGGGGCGTCTTACCGCGGCGCCGGTCTGGCCAAAGCCGATCCGAATCCGAAAGTGGCGGCTCAGACTGTCGCCGACTCGCAGGGGGAAGGCGCCGAAAAAGAGAAGGGCGCCTGGCGGAAAAAGATTCCCGGGTTTCCGCAGATTTCGCTGAACAACCTGCAGTCGATTCTCGCGATCGCCGTTGTTCTCTTCCTGTTTGTTAATTCGCTTCGTCTTCTGTCGATCGCGTCGAAAGACAACTGACTTCGGCGCTTCGTCTGTCATCTGAACGCTGGAGGTTTTGTGCGCTCTTATTTTATCGATTGGAAAGAACCGTTTCTGAGCGGCGTGGTCCGGCAGATTCTCGAACGGAACGCGCTCGGCGCGGTCAAAGACCGCCTGTTGGATCTGGCCGACTTTATCTTCGTTTTTCCTTCGGGACTGGCGGTTCGTTCGTTTGAAGAGAAGCTGGCTCGCGGGGCCGAGGCGATGGTTCGCGCCGGGAGTCTCCGTCCCGACTGGTATCCTCCGAAAGTGGTGATTCCGGTCGGCGAATTCCCCGAACGCCTCTATATGCCGAGAAAGGCGTTTGCCGAAAAGCCCGCTCTTCTTTTGGCGTGGCGCGAGGCGCTCGGCTCGAACGAGACCGCCGCGAAAGACGTCTTTCGGAATCTTCCCCCGGCCGGCGATTTTGCCGGTCGGCTCGATATCGCCGCCTATTTGGCGCGTCTTCACGAAGAGGTCGCCAAGGAAGGTCTCAGCTTTTCGTCTCCGCAAAAGTATGTCAAAGAGAGAATCCCCGAAGAGGTCGTGCGCTGGAACGCGCTTTGCGCCATTCAAAATCAGTATTACAAAACGCTCGGCCGGTGGGGTTTGTGCGACAGACAGACGGAACGTCTCGCCGCCGTCGAGGAGAATCGCGTGAAGACCGACAAGACGGTCGTATTGGTCGGAACCGCCGATCTGAGCAATCTTCAGAAGAAGATTCTCGAAAAGATCGAAGAACGGGTCGTTCTCTTTATTCAGGCGCCCGGCGAGGCGAAAAACCTCTTCGACGGCTTCGGCTGCCTCAAAGCCGAAGCGTGGGAAAACTATCAAATCGAGATCCCCCGTGAAGAGTCGATCGTCGCCGCCTCCGACACGGTCAAAGAGGGGGAATACGCCGCCTGCTATACACATTTGCGCGGAGCCGAACGGGGCGTCTTTCGGCGCGGACGGGTCGCGCTCGGCCTTCTCGATCCGTCGTCCCGCCCCTACCTTGCCGAAAAGCTCGCCGACCTTGGGATCGAAGCGCATTTCGGCGAAGGGCAGCCGTTCGCCTCGTGCCGCGTGGCGGCTCTTCTGCGCGGCGCCGCCGACTATCTTCGAACCGAATCGTACGACAGTTTCGCCGCCTGGATCCGCCAGCCGGACGTCGACGCCGCGTTTCGACGAATTTCAAACGCGGAGGAATCCCAAGAACCGTGCGATTGGCTTACCGAACTTGATCGGTATCAGAACAAGTATGTTCCTCAGACCGTCGCCCTCGCCGCTTTGTCAAAGGGAGATTTCCGGGACGGAAAGAAGAGTCTCTCGCGTCTCTCGCGCGCGGCGCGGAGCGTCCTGGCGGCGCTTTGGGGAACCGACGACGGCGACGTTTCTTCCGAAGACCTGCGCCGAACGGCGCCCCTTTCCCAATACCTCGATCGGATCGGCAAATTTTTGGCGATGTTCTATCCCGACCGCGAACCGTCGGAAGACGAGGCGGACGGAGCCTCTTTGCCGGTCGACGATCAGATCGACCAGGGGTTGAAAATCCTCTATCAGGCGTTCGACCAAATCAACGCGCTTCCCGGCGGCGCGGACCCCGAACTGACCGCGGGGGAAGCGATCGGTTTTATTCTCCGCTGCGCCTCGGGACAGATTCGCGAAGAGACGTCCGACGACGCCGTCGACATCACCGGCGGACTCGACGCGCGTTTCAGCGAAGCGCCGAACCTGATCCTGGTCGGAATGAACGAGGGGATCGTTCCCCAGTCGCAATCGTCGGACGTTTTCCTTCCCGATACGGTCCGAACCGAGGTCAATATCGAAAACAACCGACGGCGCTATGCCCGCGACGCGTATTACTTAACCGCGATCGTCCGCCGACTGGACGCGGAGGGGAACGACGGCCTGCGGATCCTCTTCGCCCGCGCCGGAAGCGACGGTTCGCCGACCCCTCCGAGCCGGCTTCTCTTTGCCGAAAACGAGGGAAAAATCGCCGAACGGGTCGAGCGTTTTTTCGGCGGCGACGCGTCGGACGATTCCCCCGAAAAAGGGGAATTGGCCCCCTATTTCGCCGTCGAACCCCCGAAGGACGGCGACTTGCGCGCGTCCGCGCCGGACGGGGCGCCCGATCCCTTCGCCCTCCCGGTTATTCCCCTTTCCGGCGAGCTGCCGAAGGAGATGAGGGTGACCGATTTTGCGTCTTTTCTTGAATCGCCGTATCGATATTTTCTCAGGAAAATTTACGAGCTGGCCACGTTCGACGATTCGAATCCGGAAATTCCGGTGTCTACGTTCGGCTCGATCGCGCACGACGTCCTGCGCGAGTTCGGCAAGAACGACGTCAGAGACTCGGCCGACGAAAAAGAGATTAGAGAATTTCTTATCGCCGAGCTCGGCAAGACCGTCGAGAAATACAAGATGAGAGGCGCCGCGGGAACGGCGCTCCTCCAGCTCGAACTGATCCGCAGGCGTCTCGAAGGCTTCGCCCGCTGGCAGGCGGGATGGCGCCGCTTGGGGAACAGCATCATCGCGGTCGAAAAGGAGACCTGGTACAAACTGGCGGGGAAAAAGCCTTACGACGGCGCGGCGGCTTTTCCTCTGACGCTGACCGGAATGATCGACCGACTCGACTACAACGAGGAACACGATCAATGGTTTGTCTTCGACTACAAGACGTTCGATAAAGACGGCGGGAAAGGAGATAAGGACAACGAAGACCTTCGGATACGTTTGGAGTGGCTTTTAAGCGATCCCGAGGGGCGTCGGGAAACGGACGCGGTCGAACTTCCCGACGTCAATATCAAGGGGAACAATATGGCCGAGCAGGAGCACCGCGGGAAGGATCAGAAAATCTTTCCCGAAGATTTGAAATTCCCCGAAAAACGTTGGAAGAACCTGCAGCTTCCCCTCTACACGCGTATGGCCGAACGGCTGATCGGGGAGATCGGTCTGACTTGCGGCAAAAATCCTCTGATTCCCGGCTACATCCTGTTAAAAAAGGACAATTCCTGCGAGGCGAGTTTCGCCGCCTGGACCGAAGATGATATCGACGACGCCGTCCGGACCGCCCGCTGGGTTCGTCGGACGATCGCCGAAATCTGGCAAAAGGGAGAGGCCGATCCGAACGCTCCGGTCGACCCGAATCGGGAAGATCTGGGAAAGCTCTGCGAGCCGAACAAAAATACCTGGAATTCAAAGGGAACGCCGTCTTGGGACATCCTGCGCGATTTTCCGGACTGAACCGAATGCGTAAGACAACCCCCCCTTGAACCGAACGGTTCAAGGGGGTGGTTACAAAGGGACGATTTATTCGGGAACGTGTTGATGTCCCGCTTCGTGACAGCGGTGATCGTGCCGGACGAGGAGCTGATCCGATCCGTACAGCTCGCGGATCGCCGTTCCGTCGAGCTGAGAGGTCGGGTGTACCAGTACGCGGCGGTTTACGCAGATCGCGCTGCGCACGTAGCGCGAAACGACCCCCAGGTCGTGCGAGACGATCAGGATCGTCGTTCGGCGGTTTTCCTTTTCGAGCAGCGAGTAGAGGATTTCCGTCCCTTTGGGGTCCATATTGTTGGTCGGCTCGTCGAGAATCAGAAGCCGGGGAGAAGAAACGATGGCGCGGGCGATCAGCGCCCTCTGGCGTTCCCCCCCCGAAAGGTCGCCGAACGCTTTCTTTTCGAATCCGGAAAGCCCCATGCGCTCCAGCGCGCGGCGCGCGGCGTCGGCGTCGGCTCGTGTGTATCGGAAAAAGACGCGGCGGATACGTTCGTCCCATGGGGCGTCGGGGGGCGCCTCGTAACCGAGACGGCCGGTGAGAACGACCCCGAGGACCGAAATCGGGAAGAGACGGTCCGAACGGACCTGTTGCGGCACGTATCCCGCGGCCAGACGCGTGTGCGCCGGATTGCCGCCGAAAAGGGTGACGCTTCCCCGCTGCGGGGCGAGGAGCCCCAGGATCAGACGGACGAGCGTCGTTTTTCCCCCGCCGTTCGGCCCGATGATCGAGGCGAACTCTCCCTCGTCGACGGTCAGGTTGACGTTTTCCAGAACCGGCTCGGAAGACCGGTAGGCAAAATCGCAGGCGCGGATTTCAACGATCGGCGAAGATGAAGGCATCGAACGGCTTTCTATTGAGGCGGCGCGGCGCGCCGACGGAAGGCTCAGAATTCCTCGGAACTGATATCGTTAAACTCGGCGTAGTCACCGGGAAAATTGTCGGACTCGCCGTCAGCGTCGTCCGAAAAGCGGGTGAATTCGGCGTTCCAGTGCATTTCGACCGTTCCGGTCGACCCGTTCCGCTGTTTGGCGATGATGATTTCGGCTTTCCCTTTCAGGTCTTGGTCGAAAGCCTCCTCGTCGCGGCGGTAATACTCTTCGCGGTGCACGAACATCACGACGTCGGCGTCCTGTTCGATCGCGCCCGAGTCGCGCAGGTTGCTCAAACGGGGCCGGTTGTCTTTCGACTGTTCGGCCTGCCGATTCACCTGCGCCAGGCAGAGAACCGGTACGTTAAGCTCCCGCGCCAGTCCTTTCAGACGGCGTGCCGCCTTGGCCACCTGCTCTTGCCGCGGTTCCAGGGGATTGTCCGGTTCGATGTAGGTCAGGTAGTCGATGACGATCAGGGCCAGACCGTTCTGACGCTTCAGACGGCGAGCCGCCGCCGCGATTTCCGAGACGGTATGCGACGAGGTGTCGTCGATGAAAAGGGGCGAGTTGGTCAGGTCGCTGAGCGCATTGCTGACTCGTTTTCTTTCGGCGTCGTTCAGGTTGTTGTTGATGAGGTCCCGCTTTCGGATCCGTGCTCGCGAACAGATCATACGCATCGCCAATTCGTCGCGGCTCATTTCGAGACTGAAGAAGAGAACCGGCTGTTTCGCTTCAATCGTGACATACTCGGCGATGTTTGCCGCCAGCGCCGTCTTTCCCATACTCGGACGGGCCGCCAGGATGATCAGCTCCGACGCGTGCAGTCCGTTGAGCATCTTGTCGATCTTGGCAAATCCGGTCGGCACGCCGTCCATCTCGCCGTTCATCAAGTCGATCTTCGCCATAAGATCGTCCACGATATCGTGCATCGGCAGGACGTTCTTCGAGCTCCGCACATCGCTGATCCGATAGATGCTCTCTTCGGCTTCGGAAATCAGTTCCCGCGGAGTTCGATCCGATTCGTAGGCGCTCGAGAGAATGCCCGACGTCGTTTCGATCAGATCGCGCAGCACCGATTTGTCGCGAACGATTTCGGCGTAGCGGGGAGCGTGCGCCGCGACCGAGACCGATTGCATCAGCTCGGCAAGATAGGCCTCGCCGCCGATCTGCTCCATCTCGCCGGAGCGGCGGAGCCGTTCGGTCAAGAGGATCAGATCGATTCCTCTCCCCTCGTTGTGCATATCGAGAAGACACTGAAAAAGGCGGCGGTTCGCGTCGGAATAAAAATCCTGCGCGCGTACAATCGTGGCAACCTCGTCGCAGACGGACGAATTGAGAAGCATTCCTCCGATCACGCCCGCTTCGGCTTCGGCGCTGAAGGGGATATTTCGGCCGAACGGCTGCTGGGATGTCTCGACGCTTCTTGGTCTGCGTTGGGGATTTCTGTCCATCATGGTATTCACCTCCTGTTTGGAAACGGTTTCGGCAGAAAAAGTGACACGAGTCACAAAAAACAACATTTCTCCAACAGTGGCAGAATCATTCTACATCTGTTTTGAGAAAGAATCAATGGTTCGCGGATGATCTTCATTCGACCCCGCGCGGCAGCTGCCAAAGGACCGGCGAAGCCGTTCGGAACGGATATAACCGTCGACGCCTTCGATTGGAGCGGTCGGAAACCGCTCGCTCCAATCGAACAGACGAACGGAGCCGGGCGGAACGTGACGGATTCTAATGCCGGGCACTCAGAAGTCAAGGGAAACGGCATATTTTGTGAACAAACATATTTCAACACTATATTTCGAGACGTTAAAATTTCCTTGAAAGCGGTCTTTGGGGATTGTCGCTTCCGGATGACCGCGTTTTCTCGCGCCGCAGACATCCTTTTTTGCCGTCTCGCCCGCTCATTAAAAGGTTCTCTCCGGCAATACTAAGGAGACGGACTAAACCGCCGAAAGAAGTGTTGCGAGAAGATACTCATTTCGAGAAACGGCGTTATCTCAGATCGCGGTCGTCGATATAGTCGAAAAAGAATTCTTCGTCTTCGGGGTACGGGGCGGCCTGACCGGGATCGGAAGGGGACGGGGCGGGACGGCTCGGTTCGGCCAGGGCCTCTTCGAGCGCCTCGGCCAGGGCGTCGGCGTTCTGCTCCAAAACCTGATCGAAGGGGGGCGTTTTCGCCTGCGGCGCCACGGCGTCGGGGATCGCGATATTGTCGAGTTCGTCCATTGCGGCCGAAAGGTCGTCGAACGAGTCGGACGGGGAGGGAAGGGGTTCCTTCTTCGGGGGGGGCGGCGTCTTGTCGGCCGGGACGGGCGTTTCGGTCGGCGCGGGCGCATTCTCTTTCGACGGTTTCGCCGATTCGGCGTCCATCAGACTGGGAGTCGAGTCGAACGAGGGGGACACGGGGCGGGGGGGGGGCAGCTCTTCCGGTTTTTTTTGCGCTTTCTTTTCGGCGAGCATTCGGCCGATGATGTAGAGGATGCGCGCCATCGTGATCGGCATGCCGACCGTTTTGTGCCAGCGTGTTCTGGCGGTTTTCGCTTCCCATTTCCGCTGGTTTTCGTCTAAGAGGAGAAGGGCGGGAACCTCGGCGGCGGAAATCTTAGCCAGTTCGTTAAACGCCAAAACCGCCTGCTTTCCGAGCGACTGCGCGTTGAGCAGAATACAGTCGATCCGTTGCTGCGAGTCGTTGAGACGGTCGAAAAGGCGGTCGAGGTTCGAGAAAATCAGCGCGCGGTACCCGGCGTTTTTGAGCGAGTCGCGGAACGAGTCTTGCAGGCTCCCGTTCGACTCGACCACGCAGACCACCGCCTGGTCGGCATTCTTTTTTGCCTGAGGGGCATGAACCGCCGCCGAGACGGACGCGGCCTCGGCGGCCTCGTCGGTGCCGAGCTTCTCGAGTTTTTTGAGCGCGGCCGACAGGTCGGCGAGCATTTCGCCCGGCGACTGATACCGTTTCGTCGGGTCGAGCGCCATCGATTTTTCGACGATATAGGAGAGCTGAGCGGGGATCCGCGGCATGACCTGACGGATCGGTTTGACGTTGAAAAAACGGTCTTTATTCAGACGTTGGGCACGCTCTTTGATGTCTCCCAGCGGGGGGATTCCCGAAAGCATTTGGTAGAACATCGCCCCCAGGAAGTAAATGTCGCTTCGTTTGTCGTCGCGGCGGACGCCGGTGCTCCGTTCGAGCGCGGCGTATTCGATGGCGCGCTGATTTTTCTGTTCTCCCTTGGTGTCGGTCTCCGCCGCCAGACCGAAGTCGAGCAGAAGCGCCGTCCCGTTGCTGGCGATCAGGACGTTGGTCATCTTCATGTCGCGATGAAGGTGCGCGCGTTTGAACGCGTAGTCGAGTCCGGTACAGATGTCGGCGGCGATCCGGGTGGCGATTTTGTATTCGATTTTTTTATGGACGTTGATATACTGCCGAAGGGTCTGGCCTTCGACGAAGTCCATGACGATGTAATGGGTCTTCTTTTCGGAGAAGTAGTCGTAGATCCGGACGATATTCGGG
Source organism: uncultured Planctomycetota bacterium (assembly GCA_902796885.1). Taxonomy (GTDB): domain Bacteria; phylum Planctomycetota; class Planctomycetia; order Pirellulales; family Thermoguttaceae; genus RUG695. The sequence continues at coordinate 4,548 of CADBQY010000114.1, read as the reverse complement.
TGATGGAGCTGCATCCCCACCTCGGCCTCTTTCCGGAAGTTGCTGACGGCTTCCGGGTCGTCGGAATAGCGGCTTCGCAGGACCTTGACCGCGGCGGTCTTTCCCGTTTTGACGTTGACCGCGCGAAAGACGCGGGCAAACGTCCCCGCCCCGGCGGAATAGAGGACTTTATAATCGCCGTAGAAGAAGCCGGTCGACTCTCCCTTGGCGAGGCGGTCGACCTGGTACTTGGTCAGATGTCCCTGCCGCAGAAGCGCAGCAAGGAACTGGTCGCGCTCGACGTTCTGGGTGCCGAGCGCGTTCCAGACGTCTTCGAGCTGGGTGGGAGAGAGTATCTCCAGCGCCAGGGCTCGCTGGGCGATTTCGTCTACGGAAAGTTCTGCCATCTGTCAGGTCGTACAATTCAAACGTTAAACATTCGCCCGAAGGCTACCCCTATTATAGCGCGGAGCGCGGTTTTGTCAAAAAGGCGCGAGCCGTTCCGAAGGGGGCGGGGAGATCGGAAGAGGAGGATTCGCGCGCGCCGTTTCGCCGGACGGCCCCCTTCGGTCAATCCTCTTGAAAATTCCCGCCTTTTCCCTATAATTATGTGGCAATGTGATATTTGCCGTTTTAACCGTATTGTTCACCCTTCGAGGAAACGATGGAACAGTCCGCCGAGAAAACCGCCGAGCCGCGCCGGCTCATCACCGTCTTTGACACCACTTTGCGCGACGGGGAACAGTCCCCCGGAGCGAGCATGAACCTTTCGGAAAAGCTGGAAGTGGCTAAAGCGCTGGAAGAGCTGGGGGTCGATGTCATTGAGGCCGGATTTCCGATCGTTTCGCCCGGCGATTTCGAGTCGGTCCTTGAGATCGCGAAGACGGTGAAAAACTGCAGCGTCTGCGGTCTGGCCCGTTGCGTCGACAAAGACATCGACGCCGCCCGCGACTCGCTGAAAGTCGCCGTTCGTCCCCGAATCCACGTCTTTCTGGCGACCAGCGCCATTCATCGCGAGTTCAAGCTCCGAATGACCCAGGACGACATCATCGCCCGAGCGGTCGAGGGGGTCAAACGCGCGCGTAATTACTGCGACGACATCGAGTTCTCTCCCGAAGACGCTTCACGAACCGAAATCGATTTCCTCTGCAAGGTGGTCGAGGCGGTCATCGCCGCCGGAGCGAGTACGGTCAACATCCCCGACACGGTCGGCTACACGACGCCGCAGGAGATGTTCGAGCGGATCCAAACCCTCCTGAACCGCGTTCCGAACATTGACAAAGCCGCGATCAGCGTTCACTGCCACAACGATCTGGGGATGGCGGTCGCCAACACTCTTTCGGCGATTCGCGCCGGGGCGCAGCAGTTCGAATGCGCGGTCAACGGCCTGGGCGAGCGCGCCGGGAACTGCGCGTTGGAAGAGGTCGTCATGAGTCTGAAAACGCGGGGCGACATTTTCCGCGCCGACACGCGGGTCAATACCAAGAAGATCGTTCCGACCAGCCGGCTCGTCTCGCAGATCACCGGGCTGAAAGTTCAGCGGAACAAGGCGATCGTCGGACAGAACGCTTTCGCCCACGAGTCGGGGATCCATCAGGCGGGGATGCTTCGCGAGCGGACCACCTACGAAATCATGACCCCCGAGAGCGTCGGACTTCTCAAGAGCGATCTGGTTCTGGGGAAACACAGCGGCCGCGCCGCGCTGGCCGACCGCGCCAAACACCTGGGGCACGACCTGACCCAGGAACAGCTCGACAAGGTCTTCGTCGAATTCAAAAAACTCGCCGACCGCAAAAAGGACGTGTTCGACGTCGATATCCTGGCGATCATCGAACAGTCGATTCACGACAAGAAATCGGAAGGGGAATCGGTCGACCGCTACTGGCATTACGTCGGTTACGAGCTGGAGATCGGTTCCGAAAAGAAACCTCTTCTGCGGCTGACCCTGTCGCAGAACGACGAAAAGAAAACCGTCGAAGTCCGCGGCGAAGGGGGGCCGGTCAACGTCCTCTTCGAGGCGATCCAAATGGCGACGGGTTACCAGCTGGCGGTTCGCGAATACAAGGTCGACGCCGTCTCGGGGGGGCCCGACGCGCAGGGAGAGGCGCTGGTCCTCCTCGAAGAGGCTTCGGCGCCCGGGGTCATCTATCGCGGGCACGGCGTTTCGACCGACGTTTTCGAAGCGTCGATCATGGCGATGATCAGCGCGGTCAACCGTCTGATCGGCGGCCAGACTCCGGCCGAGGCGTGACGAGGTCGCGATGTCTAAAATTTTCTGCGGGGTTCTCTTTCTGTTGGGGGTCTGGATGATTTCGGGGTGCGATCGTCCCGAAGTTCCTCAGAGCGAATACGGGCAGGTCGTCGACGAGTTGCCCGATTTTCCCCACGCGCCGAGAACTTTGCCGGTTCCCGACGGTCTGCAGGAGGACCTCAAGAGAACGAACTCGTTCTAGCGGGCCGTATTGTTTTTCTGTGTTTGATATTCAGCGGACGATTCCCGTCGCACCATGGAGAGGGCTATGGCAGAACCGCACGACGCAGACGCGCCGCTCCTTTCGGTGATCACACCGGCGTTTAACGAAGAGGCAAATCTCGAAGAGTTCTATCGGCAGGCGTCCGCCTGTTTCGACGCCGCCGGTCTGACCTGGGAAATCGTGATGGTCGACGACGGAAGCCGCGACGCCACCCAAGAGGTGATCGACCGGCTCCATCGGCGGGACGGGCGTGTTCGCGGCGTTTCGTTCGCCCGGAATTTTGGGAACCAGGTGGCGGTCTCGGCGGGGTTGGCGATGGCGCGGGGCGAGGCGGTGGTCATTATCGACGCCGATCTGCAGCATCCGATCGAACTGATCCCGAAAATGGTCGAAGCGTGGCGCGAGGGGTACCAGATCGTCAACACGGTCCGCCGTTACGGCGACAAGGCGCCTCTGTCGAAACGGTTCCTTTCGGCGATCTTCTATAAGGTGATGAACGCCCTGTCCGGAACGAAGATCGAGGCGGCGGCCCCCGACTTTAAGCTCCTCGACCGGCGCGTGGTCGATCTCTTGGTTCAGCTTCCCGAACGGACGCGTTATTTCAAGGCGCTGATCCCCTGGCTCGGGTTTCGGCAGACGTCGATTCCGTTCGACTGCAAAGAGCGCTACGCGGGAACCTCGTCGTTCAACTTCATTCGTCTGGCCGAGCTGGCGGCGGACGGAATCATCAGCTTTTCGACCAAGCCGCTCCGCGCGATCATCTACCTGGGCGCGATCGTTCTCCTGATCACCGTGCCCTACGGCGGCTGGGCCCTTTTTCAGTTCCTCTTTTTAGGTTCAAAGACACCCGGGTGGACTTCGATCATCCTGGTGAATCTCCTGCTGGGCGGGGCGACGCTCGTTTCTTTGGGGATCCTGGGCGAGTATATCGGGCGCATATACAACGAGGTGAAACAGCGTCCTCTCTACACGGTGAAAAAAGTCTGGGGCGCCGACGAAAAACGGGTCGTTCAGGCCGCGTTTCCTCACGAAAGGGGCGAAGATGGCGCGGCTCGTCTTTAACGCCGACGATTTCGGACTTTCCCCGTCGGTGAACCGGTCGATCGTCGAATGCGCGCGCGGCGGCCTGATGAAGTCGGTCTCGCTTTTCGTGACCCACGGCGCCGCCGAAGACGCGCTGCGCCGGGCGTCCGAGCTCGCCGAGCCGATCGGGCTGGGGCTTCATTTCTGTCTGACGAGCGGCCGGGCGGTTTCGCCGCCCGAGTCGATCCCCCTGCTGGCCGCCCCGGACGGTCGGTTCCGGCACGGGTTCCTCTCACTGGCTTCTCTTCTTCGCTCGCGCCGCCGGGACGAGGCGGCGCGGCAGATCCGCGTCGAGTTCGACGCGCAATGCGTACGGTTCGCCGAACTCCTCCCGTCTGAATTGAAAGACCGGGTCGACCATATCGACGCCCACCAACATATTCACGTCTTTCCGCCGATCACCTCTCTTCTGGCCGACGCCGCGCGGCGAGACCGTCTGACGATGCGGGTTCCTTCCGAGCCGGTCCTTTCGATCGGACGTCTTTGGCGCCCCCCATTTTTCTTTCATGCGAAAGGATACCTGAAAAAGAGAATCCTCGACCGCTACCTGGCGAAAAGCCGTCGAGTCGAAAACCTGAACGCCGCGCCGGTCTATTTCGGGATCGTCGACTCGGGCCGAATGAACGTTTCGGCGGTCACCGCGATCCTGGACGCGCTCTCGAAACGGGGGAATCCCGGAGGGGATCGCCCGATCGAAATCAATCTGCACCCCTGGAAGGTGGCGGGGGAAGAGAATCTTCTGCCGGAAGAGGCTTCGGCGGCGGACCGCGCTTTTGCGCGCTCGCCCCGCCGGGAAGAGGAATACGACCTGCTTATAAAATACGCGCCCCAAATCCAAGCGAAACTGTTGGATTTGGGGATTGACGCGTCACGCTTCAACAGTCCGGGGTGAAACCGGAGCGAAAAAAGGGATCAGTCTTTACGATGTCTGATCTTCGAACGCATTCGCCGCTTTTTTCTTCCGAGCTTCCGCCGACCTTTACCCGTCTTTTTGGTTCCCACTGTTGACCTC
>CADBQY010000113.1 GCA_902796885.1 uncultured Planctomycetota bacterium | reverse complement strand
CCCGCCCGAAAGAGCGCCTAATCGGCCTCGAGCCGGAACTTTCACACCTAGCCGTCGTCCCCACTCCACCCCGCCCCTGAAATGCCCGAAACGCTTCTACTGACCGGCGGAGCCGGTTACATCGGTTCGCACACCGCGCTGACCCTCCTGCGGAGGGGCCGCGACGTCGTCGTCGTCGACGACCTGTCGAACAGCAGCGCCGAATCGATCAGGCGGGTCAACCGCCTTTCCGGGCGCGAAGCGGTCTTCTACGAAGCCGACGTCCGCGACCGCGGCAAGCTCAAAGAAATATTCGCCAACCACAAAATCGACGCGGTGATCCACTTCGCGGGGTACAAGGCGGTCGGCGAATCGGTGGCGGAACCGCTCAAATACTACCAAAACAATCTCGACACGACGCTGGCGCTTTGCGAGACGATGCCGCAATTCGGCGTGAACCGGCTGATATTCAGTTCGAGCGCGACGGTGTACGGAACGAGCCAGAACGTGCCGCTGAAAGAGAGCGAGCCGACGGGGTGCGTGAACCCCTACGGGCGGACGAAACTGATGAACGAGGAGATCCTGACCGATTACGCAAACGCGAACAAAGAGTTTGCGGTCACGATCCTCCGGTACTTCAATCCGGTCGGCGCCGACCCGAGCGGCGAGATCGGGGAAGACCCGCGCGGAATCCCGAACAACCTGATGCCGTACATTACGCAGGTGGCGGTCGGCCGGCGTCCGAAACTGTACGTGTTCGGCGCCGACTACCCGACGCCGGACGGCACGGGGGTGCGCGACTACATTCACGTCGCCGACCTGGCGGAAGGGCACGCCGCCGCCTACGAGCGGATGAAACCGGGCGTGAACGTCTACAACCTGGGGAGCGGCGCGGGTCATTCGGTGCTGGAACTGGTGCGCGCCTACGAAGAGGCGAACGGCGTCGAGATACCGTATGAGATCACCGGCCGCCGCCCGGGCGACGTGGCGCAAAGTTACGCCGACCCCGGCAAGGCGAACCGCGAACTGAACTGGAAAACGAAACGGACCCTGCGCGACATATGCCGCGACGCCCACAACTGGCAGACGCGGAACCCGGAGGGGTATCAGAAGTCATGAACAGTATTGCCCGCAAAGCCTTCCGAAACAACCTGAGAATGCGTCTGGTGAAGGTGCTTCATCTGGCGCTTTGCGTGCTCCTGTTCGCCGCGGCATGGTTCTATTTCCGGTACCGGGGATTCCCGGGGGTAGAGGCGATCGGGCTCCGATACAACTTCCTGGCGATCGGCGGCTACGCCGTCCTCCTCTTCTTCTTCTACCGCGCCTACAACGCCTACATGTTCGGCTACAGCCGGGCGCGGAGTCTGGTCTTCGCGCAGTTCGTATCGCAGTTTTTCACCGTCGCGATACTCTACACGCTGGTCTCGCTGGCCTGGGGCTACTTCAACAATCCGACCGTCTTCGGCATCCTGCTGGGAATCCAGCTCGTCATCGACATCGTCTGGTCGAACGCCGGGAACAAGCTCTTTTTCAAAGCCTACCCGCGGAAAAAGACGATCCTCGTTTACAGTTCGCCGCTGAGCAAACACCGGTTCGGCACCATCGTCGGCAAACCGATGGAACGCCTTTACGACCTCGTCGACGAAATTCAGTTCGACGGCACGTTTCCCGAAATCAAAGACCGGCTCGCCAGATACGAAGCCGTCTTCGTGGCGGGCGTCAATTCCGACTGCCGGGACGAAATCCTGAAACACTGCATCGAAACGAACGTCGTCGGCTTCTTCCTGCCGCGTATCGGCGACGCCATCATGCGGAGCGCCAAGCATATCCCTTCGTTCGACTCGCCCGTCCTCCGCGTCGAACGGAAACTGGTCAACGCCGAATACGCCTTCGCGAAACGGATTTTTGACATCGTTTCTTCGGCATGCGGCCTGATCATCATGAGCCCGGTTCTCCTCATCACCGCGCTCTGCATCAAACTTTACGACGGCGGCCCCGTCTTCTACCGCCAGGTCCGCCTGACCAAGAACGGGCGGGAGTTCAAGATTCTCAAATTCCGCTCGATGCGCGTCGACGCCGAAAAGGACGGTGTGGCGCGTCTCTCTTCCGGCGAGAACGACGACCGGATCACGCCGGTCGGCCGCTGGGTCCGCAAATGCCGGCTCGACGAATTCCCCCAGCTCTGGAACATTCTGAAAGGGGACATGAGCGTGGTCGGCCCGCGCCCCGAACGCCCGGAGATCGCCGAACAGTACTACGAAACCATGCCGGAGTTCAAGCTCCGGCT
>CADBQY010000112.1 GCA_902796885.1 uncultured Planctomycetota bacterium | reverse complement strand
GTCGATCGTCAGAAGACCGTCGCCGTAACGGATGTTCCCTTCCAGATTCGTCAGTTCGTAGGGGAAATGCTCCGGCTTGAAAGAAGTTTCCTCCGGGCGCGTCGCGCCGTCGACTCTCAGATCGAGCCGGTCTTCCTCCTGGATATACGTCATGCGGATCTCGGCGTCGGCCGCGCCGCGCAGGTGGAGCTTTTCGACCAGTTCCCGCTGCTGGGGGTCGATCAGCGCGGCGGTGAAATCTTCGCCGAGCGGAAACCGTTCGGCGTGAACCGTCATCGAAAACTCCTCGACGCCGCCGATACACGCGGCGGTCCCCTCGGCGGTGAAGAGGGCCGAGCCGCTCCTGCCGCGCAGGTCGCTGAACCGCCATTTGCCGTTTTCACACGTCACGCGGCCGGTGATTCCAGTCACCGGCATCGGGAAAAGGTCGTAAACGATCGACGCGTCGTCGAGCCGCATATCGACGTGCAGTTCGTCGGGATCGGCTCCGCACTCCTTCAGTTCGGCGGCCGCGCTAAGATACCCGCCCGGGTGGAGCTCCTCGATCACGTCGCGGAAATCGTCGTCCATCGAGGCGATCAGCTTGGCGTCGATCGGCAGACGCTCGGCGTCGAGCCGAACCGTTCCCCGCCGCTGGCCGACGTCGGGATATTCCCCCGAAAGACAAAGGCGGCGCGTCTCCCCTTCCGACTTGAAAAGGAAACGAAGCCGCCCGGCGTCGTCCAACTGAAGATTCCCCGAAAGGGGGTCCGGTTTAAACGGAAAGACCTGGTGCGAAAGCGCCAGGTCTTTGCAGCTTACCGAAAGGACGGGTCGAGCTATTGTCTTATCGACTCCGTGCAGCGTCAGATTGATTTTGGCGACTCCGGCGAAGGTCAGATCGGCCAACGGACCGAGCCGATCGCGCCCGGCGCCGTCGGGCAGAAGTTTTAAAACCGACTGATCGATCGGCAGGTTCTCGAACTGCGCCCGCATCCGCCAGGCGAACGGCGTCCCGTCCCCGAAAAACTCGGCCAGGATCACCGCCGATCCGCTCCGCGCGGTGAGCCGGTCGATCTCGGCGCGGGTCGGATCGAATCTGAAATGGGCGTAGAGATCCGAAATCGGATGACTCAAAAGAGGGGTGTTCAGGCTCCCCTGAAAGAGATTCCCGTCCACTTTGTAGTTCAGCCCCCGTTCGGCGCTCCACTCGATGGTGAACCCGAACGACGTGCGCCCGGTGAACGACTGCACCTTGTCTTTCACTCCCGAAAGATCGAGCAGGGGCGACAGAATCCGCTGACCGAGTTCGAGCGCGTCGACCCGGCCGGTGATCGTGACCGCCGAAAAGTCGGGCGCGGCGTTCCCGTCGAACGTCACCCCTTTGACGATGCTGTTCTCGCACGTGCCGCGGATCTGCCAGCGGGTCGGGTCGACCGACGCGGGCTGCGCCGCCGGCGCGGATTCCGGCGCGGACGCCTTCTCCCGGTTCAGGACGTCGCCGACCAGCGACAGGGCGGCCATTCCGTCGGCGACGGGATCGTCCCCGAACCGGCGGTTTGTATTGCTCCCCTGCGCGGACGCCGTGCCGGACGCCCTCTCCCGGTTCAGAACGTCGCCGATCAGCGAAACGGCGGCCAGTCCGTCGGCGACGGGGTCGTCCCCAAACCGGCGGTTTGTGTTGCGTCCGGACCCGTTCTGCGCCGGGGCGGCCGACGGCGGAGTTTGCGGAGGCGTCTGTTGCGGCGCGGTTTGTTGCGGCGCGGTTTGCGCGGCCGCCGGTCCCGGCCCGCCGGCCGACGGCGGGGTCAGGGCCGCGTCGATTCCCGAATAGACCATTTTATGCGGCTGGCCGCCGCTATTCTTGGCCGGCAGCGTGATCTCGACGCTCGCGCCGCGGATATCGACCGGCACGTACGGAATCTTGACCGGCTCCCCCCCCTTCGACAGCGCGCCGACCGCCGCCATCGTCCGATCGTTGACCATGACCGTCGGCCGGCTGATCAGGACGTGGCGCGGAACGAACTTCTTTTCGAGAATCGTCGAAATCGACAGGGGCACCTCGACCCGAATCTCTTCCGCGCCGAACAACGGGGTCTCGGGAAAATCTCCCTGCGCCGGCAGAAAAACGTTCAGCCGGCTGACCGACGCGCCGCTCGATTCGAGCCGAACCGCGCCGATATCGAACCGGAATTCCGGGAACCGTTTGGCGAGCTGCCCGCGCAGAACATGACAGGCGACCTCGTCCTTCTTCCAGCAGAGGACGGCGACGACGCACAGAAGCGGCACCAGCAGCGTACTCAGGCAGCCGAGCGGCGAGGATTTCTTCTTCGGTTTTTCTTTCGGATTCTGTTTACTCAATGATAGCTCTGTTTCGCCAGGTCGTCGTTGGGGAAACCCCTTGATCATTCCACTCCGCCGCGTAGAATGAAGGCGGGGGAAACGGAACGGCGGATCATAGCAAATGGCGCGGGGGAAAGTCAATATCTAATAGCGAGGAACCATAAAATGGCCGTGAGCGAACTGGCGGGAAAACCCGCTCCGAAAGAGATTCTGATCGACCCGGAACAACTCCGAAACGATTATTTCGAAAAGAAGCCCGACCCGGCGGTGAAAGCCCAGCGGGTTCGCTTCGGCACCGGCGGGCATCGGGGATCGCCCCTTCTGGGGACCTTTACCGAGTCGCATATCCGCGCCATCGTTCAGGCGGTGGTCGAATACCGGCGCGCGGCGGGGTATGCCGGCCCCCTTTTTCTGGGACGCGACACCCACGCGATCTCCGAGGCGGCGCACGCGACCGCTCTGTCGGTTCTGGCGGCCGGCGGCGTGCCGGTCGTCTACCAGAAGGAAAACGGCGTGACGCCGACTCCGGCGATCTCGCGGGCGATCCTCGCGTGGAACCGATCGCACGAGTCGAAAGCCGACGGGCTGATCATCACCCCGTCGCACAATCCGCCGTCCGACGGCGGGATCAAATATAACACGCCCAACGGCGGGGGGGCCGACGTCGACGTCACCGCCCAAATCGAAAAACGGGCGAACGAAATCCTCGAAGCCGGCGGCGCGGGGGTCGCCGCCCTGACCGGCTCGGCGCTCGCCGACGCGCCGGGACTGACCGCCGTTGATTTCGCCGAAGATTACGTCGCCGACCTCGAACATATCATCGACTTCGAAGTGATCCGCCGCGCGAAAATCAAAATCGGGGTCGATCCGCTCGGCGGCGCCGCGCTCCGCTACTGGAAACCGATCGCCGAACGGTACGGGCTCGACCTGACCGTCGTGAACGAGTCGCTCGATCCGACCTTCTCGTTCATGACGTGCGACCGGGACGGCAAAATCCGAATGGACTGCTCGAGCCCCTGGTCGATGACCCGCCTGATCGGCTTGAAGGATCAATTCGACATCGCGTTCGCCAACGATCCCGACTCGGACCGGCACGGAATCGTCGTCCCTTCGGTCGGTCTGATGAACCCGAATCATTTTCTGGCGGTGGCGGTGAAGTACCTCGTCGAAACGCGAAAGGAATGGCCCCTCGACGCGGGAATCGGCAAGACGCTCGTCTCGAGCGGAATGATCGATCGGGTCGCGGCGGCGGCGGGGCGGCGGCTGGTCGAAGTGCCGGTCGGGTTCAAGTGGTTCGCGCCGGGTCTGTTCGACGGCTCGCTCCTCTTCGGCGGCGAAGAGAGCGCCGGCGCGAGTTTCCTCCGATTCGACGGCGGGGTCTGGACCACCGATAAGGACGGTCTGATCATGGGGCTTCTCGCCGCGGAAATCCTGGCGCGGACCGGCCGGGATCCGGGTCTTCATTACCGCGAACTGACCGAATCGTTCGGGTCCCCCGTTTACGCGCGGATCGACACCCCCGCCACGCTCGAAATGAAAGAGGCGTTTACCCGTCTCTCGCCCGAGAAGGTGACCGAAACGACCCTCGCCGGCGAGCCGATCGTCTCGATTCTGACCCGCGCGCCGGGGAACGACGCGCCGATCGGCGGACTGAAAGTCGTTACCGAAAACGGATGGTTCGCCGCGCGGCCGAGCGGAACCGAAAACATCTATAAAATCTACGCCGAGTCGTTCCTTGGCCAAGACCACCTCGACCGAATCCTCGCCGAAGCGGAAACTCTCGTCGCCGCGGCGCTGAAATAACCGGCCGCGGAACATCGTTACGGCTCTTCGCTGCCGCGCCCACCGAGGCGCGGCCGACGCCTCCCCCGAAACCAAGACGGGAATCATCGCCCGCCGCGGCTCGCGGAACATCGTTACGGCTCTTCATTGCCGCGCCCAACGAGGCGCGGCCGACGCCCTCCCCCGAAACCAAGACGGGAAGAATCGCCCCGCCGCGGCTCGCGGCTCGCGCCCCGCGGGGGGCTTTTAAAAATCGGTAACCGGGTCATAATGGAGCCTGAGCGGACCCGGCCCGATCCAGGGAGCCGTCTTTCCCCCGTTCCGCGCGGGGTCCGCGCGTCTTGATTCGCGTTTAACGGTCCCGGCGTCCTCGTTTCGCCGGGCCTTCGAACAACGTTCATTTCCAGAAAGGACGATTCTTCCCATGTCGATTCCGCTTGCCAGTCCCAAGAAACCCGTCTCCGATGTCAAAAAGGTCGCCATTCTCTTTTCGGGCGGACCCGCTCCCGCCGCCAACGCGGTGATCGGAAGCGCCGCCGCCTGTTTTCAGCAGGCGGGCGTCGAAGTCTACGGAATGAAACACGGGTACACCTATCTGGCCAACTATAAAGACGGCGACGTCCTCAAAGAGGGGGAAGCGTATATCCGTCTCGATAAGGAAAACCTCGAAGGGCTCCGCACCGAACAGGGGATCTGCATCGGCACCGCCCGCGTCAACCCCGGAAAGCATCTCAAGACCCACGCCGACCTGCGCGATCCCGAAAAGACCGCGCCCCTGATGACCGTCTACAAGGCGCTCCGTTCGATGGGGATCGACGCCCTGGTCTCGATCGGGGGGGACGACACCCTGACGACCGCCGCCAAGTTCAAGCTTTTCATGGACGACCTGCCGGCCGACCAGAAACGGCTCAAGATCGTCCACCTGCCGAAGACGATCGACAACGACTACGAAGGAATCCCGTTCACGTTCGGTTATTTCACCGCCGTCGAAATGCTCGCCAAACAGATCCGCAACCTGCTGGCCGACTCGCAGGCCGCCGGCGGCGGGTACGTCTGCCAGCTGATGGGTCGGAAAGCCGCGTGGCTCGCCTACGGCGCCGCAGTCGCCGGCGAAGCGAGTCTGGTGATCGGACTTGAAGACATGCCCGAAGAATGGCAGACGAAAGAAGAGACGATCGACCCCGAAACGGGCGACGTGATCAAAGACGCCGACGGCAAACCGCTCATGCGGACCGTCTTCGACATGCAAAAGGTCGTCGACCACTGCGTCGACGTGATCCTGGCCCGCGAAAAGATGGGGAACGACAGTTTCGTCGCCATCATTTCCGAGGGGATCGCCGAATTCCTCCCGATCGTCGAAATCCGCAAATGTATCTCCGACGACGAGTACCGCTCGCTCAAACCGGACTCGTTCGGGCATTTCCCCGTCTCGCAGCTCAAATACAGCAGCCGCCTGGGCCGTCTGATCGCCGAAGAGTACAAAACACGTACCGGCAAACCGCGCAAGATGGTCGGACTCCAGTTCGGCTACGAGGTCCGCTGCAACGCCCCGACGGCGTACGACGTGATCCTGGGAAGCCAGATCGGGGTCGGCTGCTACCGCGCCCTCTGCGAAAAGAACATCAGCGGCGTGATGATCTCGGTCCAAGACACGATGAACCTCAGCTATCCGGTCTTCGAGGATCTCATCAACATGGAAAAACTCCGGGCCTATCAGCGGCCGGTCAAGGTCGGGAGCGACCTGCATCAGATGGCCCGCTACCTGGAAGCCTGGACGGAATGATCGGCCGCAAACCGTAAAATTCGGCCGGGGGTCTTTACTCCGTCGAATTTCCGACTATAATGGCGGTGTAATTGAGGCGGGGGAGTTTAACCGCTCCCCCAATTCAGATGTCTTTACCGGGCAATTCTTCTGGACCACCCCCCCCTTCCCCTTTCCGGTCTGGTGATTGCCCGGTTTTTTATTCGCCGATTTTCTAAATTACCTATCTTAACATTATAAACGAGGAGCCCGCGGTTGATTACGATTCTCCCCTGTTATAGCCTCGAGGATTTCTCAATCTATCGGACCGCGAAAGAGGCCGATCAGATCTTCTCGGCGTGGACCGCGCTCTATCATCCGGCGCTGATCCGCCACTTCGGGGCGCTCCCCTCGTGGGACCGCGCGTCGACCCCTTCGCCGGGCAAGAAGCGCGACCTGATCCTGATCCCTCCCTGCGCCATGGGGCAGGTCCCCCGCGATTGGCTCCGCCGCGCCGAAGAGGCGGGCTCGGTGATCATCGCCGACAAAGAAACCCGCGCCGAAATGACGCGCGCCGCGCTCGACGCGCTCGAACTCAATCCCGCCGACGCGGCGGACGACGTCGAAACGTTCTACGCGCTGGGGTTCAGCTATTTCGTTTCGGAACTCTTCTCGCGCAAACTCCGCTACATGAGCAACCTCGACACCCAGGGGTTTCGCGAAAACGGACTTGCCGCCGCCAAAGCGCTCGGCGCGGAGGATCGCCCGGAATTCGAAAAGCGCGTCCGCCGCGCGTTCGAACTTCTGACCGAGGCGAAAGAGTACTTCTTCCCGAAACCGATGAATCTGATCGACCTGACCGTCGTCTCGCGCGAGTCGCTCGCCGCGCTGGGCGAAACGCTCCGACGCCGCGCCGCCCGCGGCGAGGTCACCAATCTGCTCGTCCCGACGCGCCTTTTGCAGCAGCTTCAAAACGGCGAGCCCGACCTGACGGCTCTCCTCAAAGAGGAAATCGCCGACGGGCGCGTGACGCTTATCGGCGGCGACCTGAACGAGTCCCCCCTGGGGCTTCTCTCTCCCGCCGAGACCGCCGAACGGCTTCTTCTGGGGTGGGAAAAGTACTACGAAATCTTCGGCGCGGTGCCGAGCGTTTTCGGGCGGTGCGAGGCGGGCTATTCGCCGATCCTTCCGCAAATACTGAACCTGGCGAACTGCCGAAACGCGCTCCTCTTTACAGACGACGGCTGGAAGGGAACCGATCAGGTGCAAAGCCGGGTCGACTGGACCGCGCCCGGGGGCGTCAAGATCGGCTGTCTCTCCCGTCCCTGCTACGACGGCGGAAACGCCAAAGACTACATGCTCCTCCCCGACCGGGTCGGATACTCGTCCAGCGGCGACCGCGCCCTGTCGGCGATATATAAACACCGGCCGGGCAAAGAGTCGGTCTGGTTCGGCGATATGGCGCGGATGACGAAATTCGCCCCCGTCCTGGGGGAAGTCGTTTCGCTCGGCGAGTTCTTTAAAAAGACAAACGAGACCGGCATCCGCCTTTCGCTCGAAAAAGACGCGTTCCGAACGAACTTTCTGACCCGCGCCGCGCGCGACGGACGACGGAACCCCGTCTCGGTCTGGCCGATCCTGCGCGAGCTTTCGGCACGGATGAACCGCGCCGCCGCGCTGGCCCTTTTCGCCGGACTTTTCCACGAAAGCCGTTCGATCGCCGGCCTCCCCGGCTTCGAACGGATCCTCGACGAAACCGCGGCGTTGGACGAGCTGAAAGACGATCTGTCCGAACAGATCTCGTTCCCCTGGCGGCTCGCCCTGGAAGGATTCGAAGACGATGAAAAAGCGCGCGCCGAGGAGCCGCTCCGCCGCGAAGAGTCGCTCCGTCTCGAGCGGATCGCGCGCGCCGACCGCGCGATGACCGCCGCCGAGCCGGCGGTCGAAAGACTGGCCCGTCTCTTGGCGGGTTCCCCCGAGCCGGGCGAAGGGGTTCTCCTGCTGAACATGACGGGAGTGCCGGTCTCCTACCAGACCGACGGCGCGTTCGTTTCCTCTCCCTCGACCGATTTGTATATCAAAACGCTCGTCGCGCCCGGCGTGAGACGCGTGACGGTCACCGTCCCCCCCTACTCGATTCTCGCCCTGTCGAAAACGCCCGCGCCCGCGCCGCCGCCCCTCGAAGCCGCGCCGAAGAAGAAGCTCTTCGCGCGTCTGGCCGAAAAGATCCGGGGCGGCGAAGAATCCGACCCGAACCGAATGGTCGAATTCGAAACCGTCCGATTCAAAGACGGCGCGACGGAGCGCTTCTATACGGTCCGCACCAACTATTTCACGATGAAAATCGACGCCGACACCGGCGAGGTTCGTTCGGTCCGCACTCAGATCGCCGCCCAGATCACCGGCCGCCGCGGGTTGCTGAACCAGCCGGGGATGGGGAACCGGATCGCCTGGCAGGCGGCGATGAAGCTTTCGGGCGACCGTCTGCGCGGCGACGGCCGAAACGAAGATTCCGGCGGATACGGCTACTCGATCATGACGGCGGAAAAGATCGACGTGATTTCGGACGGACCGCTCGACGCGGTCCTCGAAATCCGCGGCTCCCTCGTCGCGCCGAGCGGCGAACGCCTTTCGGGGTACCGGCAGCGGATCGCCGCGCGCCGAACGAGCCGCGTGATCGACGTCGAACTGGAATTGACCCCCGACGCGCTGCCGAGCGACGCCCCCTGGGACGAGTACTACGGCGTGCGTCTGGCGTGGAACGACACGCTGGCCGAACTCCGCCCGGCGTGCCACGGTCTCTTCTGGGAGACGACCCGCGACTTCTTCCAGGCACCCGATCTGTTGGATATACGAAGCGAGGACGAACTCGGGATTTCGATCCTCGGCGCGGGGCTTCCGTTCTACCGGCGGGTCGGTATGCGCGGCGCCGACGCCGTTCTTCTCCCCCGCGGCGAAGAGGGGCGTCTCTTCCGGTTCGCGGTCGGCGTCGATCTGGCCGACCCGCTCGCCGAGGCGGCGCGCCGCGCCGCGCCCGAACCGATCGTACTCGACGGAGTCGCCGTCGCCGAGCCGAGCGCGACGCGCTTTTTGGAAGTCTCTCCCGAGTCGGCGGCGGTGCTCGATCTCAAGCCGGTCTACGAACCGGCCGCCGAAGGGGCCGCGCCAGAATCGGCGCGACTGGCCGGACTGCGCGTTCTGCTGCACGAGACAAGCCGAAAAAAGAGCGCCGTCACGATCAGGTCGCGTCTGCCGATCCGCGCGGCGGCGCCGGTCGACCTCTTCGACCGGCCGTCGGGGGAACCCTACGAACCGGCCGACCCCCACACGCTCACCGTAAAACTCGCCGCCGGAGAGATCCTCGCGGTACGGCTCGACGTCGATTTCGGCGCGGAAGTTTGAAAAGCGAAACGAGAAGCGCTATTTGACCGCGGACGCCCCTTCGCGGGCGGCGACCTCGTCGACCCGGGCGGAAAGGGACGCCATATCGCGGCTGTCGGGGAACCGCTGGGCGGCGCGCTCGGCGACCGCCCGCGCCGATTCGACGTCGCGGTTCTCCAGATAGACGTCGGCCAGATTCCGGTAGAGGGCCGGGTCGTCCGGATTCCGCTCGATCGCCGCGGCGTAGCAATCCGCCGCCTGTCGGCCTCGTCCCAAATGACGGCACGCCTGAGCTTTCCCCAAAAGGACTTCCAAGGGCTGGTCGCGGCTCGGATAGAGACGGCCCAGATCTTCCCAGACCGCCAGCGCCGCCCGGTCGTCCCCCAGTTCCCCTTCCAGAATCGCCAGGCTGCGGATCAGATCCTTATCGCCCGGCGCCAGCCGGAGCGCGCGGTGATAGTCGGTCAGCGCGTCTTCTTTTTTGCCGATCTCCTGGCAAACCATCGCGCGGAGCTGCCACCCCTTATGACGGCGCGGAGCCAGTTCGATCATCTTATCGGCGTAGTGGAGCGCCGAGGCCGCCTGGTCGGATTCGAGGAATTTCTCGGCGAGCGACTCGCAGATCGCCGCCCGCTCTTCGGGAGAACCGTCCCGGCCCGCGGCGTCGGATAAGACGTGAACGGCTTCGTTCTTTTTCCCGTTGCGCCAGAGGATCTCGCCGTAATAACGGCGCGACAGAAGATCGTTTTCGTCGCACTTGATCGCCTGGGCGAACTTTTCCGCCGCCAGCGCGTCGTTCCCCTCCTCGAACGCGGCGACCCCTTCCCGCGCCAGTTCCGGACGGCGGTCGTCTTTCGAGGCCCGCCCGTGAAACGGAAGGATTCCCTGACAGCCGAGAAGGAAAAGAGTCCCCCCCAGCAAGAGCCCCGTCAGAGCTCTGCCACAGCGTCTTCTCAGGCGGTTTTCGTTCCGGTACATTCGTTCTGTTCCCCTTTGCCGACGGATCATCCGCGAAAGGTTACTCTTTTTCCCCGCTTCGTACAACCCCCAAAGCGGTTAAATTCGTTAAAATCGCGGAGAAAGAGGGAACTTTTTTCCTCTTTGCCGATACCGATTGTTGACGATCCAAATTCCCTATTTTAATATATAAGGGGGGGAATCGTCCTTTCGCCGATACCGAAAAGGGCGGTTCGATACGATATCTAACGGGCCGAAAATCGGCGCCTTTCGCGGGCGAGCGGTGAGCATTTGAGATGAGCAGTTCTGACAACAATACCTGGACAGTGATGTCGATCATCTTCATCGTCCTGACCCTGGGTCTCGGCGTCGGGGAATACTTTACCGCGAAAGCTCTGAAACAGGCGAACGTCGATCTGACGACGGCGCAGAACAACTACAACACCGCCCAGCAGACAGGCGCGGCCGACCGCCTGTGGGACGCCCGCCTGAAAGAGACGCTCGGCTATTCCCCCGACATGAAAACCGCCGACCTGGTGAAAGACCTCGAAGAACGCCTGACCGGGCTCGGCGGGAATAACTACGCGTCGTGCGGCGAGGCGATCCGCGGACTGGTCGGCGAAATCAACAGCCGGAACGCCGACATTCAGCAGGCGAACGCCGAACGCGACGAACACTTCATGACCGCCGCGCTCGAAGACGAGCGCGCGTTCACCCAAAAGGCTGACTTCGACGCCGAGATCGACCGGATCACCGCGGCGAACAAAGCCGAGATGACCAAAGCCGCCGAAGAGTACGACGCCCTGTCGGGCGAGACGGTCGACCAGGTGCGCGAGGTCGAGCAGGCCAAACGTTCCGCCGCGGTCAACCGCGAACATCTCAAATCGCAGACCGCCGCCGCCGAAGCGTCGGTCAAAACGATCGCCAATATCAACGCGGTTCTCCGGTCCAAAATCGAACGGCTGACCGACCCTTATTTCGAAGTACCGGACGGCGAGGTCGTCTACGTCGACCAGTCCGAACGGGTCGTCCGCGTGAACATCGGCAAGAGCCAGGGGCTCCGTCTTCTGACCAAGTTCGCCGTCTTCGACGACAACGCGCGCGAACAGGGCGTGGTTAAGCCGAAAGGAGCGGTGGAAATCATCCGTTTCGTCGGGGAAGACCAGGCCGACGCGCGGATCATCGAAGATGAAGAGACGCTCAAAAACGTGATCCGTTCGATCGACAGAGACGGGGAGGCGGCGCGCGTCCTCGAGACCGAACTGACCGACCCGATCGCCGAGGGAGACCTCGTCTATACGCCCCTCTGGCAAAAAGGGGAACGGGTCGGCTACGCGCTCGACTATTTCCTCGACATTGACGGCGACGGCGCCGACGACCTCGATCTGTTGGTCAACATCATCGACGCGACCGGCGGCGAGGTCGACGCCTGGATCGACAAGAACGGCGAACTGCGCGGAACGATCACGACCGACACCACCTATCTGATCGAGAGCAATACGCCGGTCGAAGCGGCGCTCGACGCCGCCGACGCTTCGGACGAGCTGCGCAAGGCGGTCGAAGAAGCCCGGACGAAACTTTCCGACGAGGCGCGGCTCGACGGTCTGCGCCTGATGAAACTGAACGAATTCCTCCGCCGGAGCCATTTCCGCCAGACGTCGGAAATCACGCGCTACCGGGAACCGGGCGGACTCGACGTCAAGCCCGACACCACCCGCGTGCCGGTCATACCGAACAATCTCGCCCCGTCGACCTTCAACCTGAACCCCGATCAGGCGAAGATCGATCCGGAAAGCACGCCCGCGCCGGCGGCGCCCGCCGCGGAAGCGGGCGGGGCGGCGGACGACGGCGCGCCGGTCTTCCGGCGCCGCGAACCGAAAGATCCGTGAGATCACGCCTCTTTCGCCCGAACAAGGAAAAAACCGAAGCTCTCCACAAGAATGAAGCGGTCATACCATGAGTAATTCCGGCAGCAATACCTGGACGATCGTCGGACTCGTTTTCTTCGTCCTCGCCCTGGCCCTGGGGATCAGCGAGTACTTCACCGCGATGGCTCTTTACGGCGCCAAGGTGAAAACGAAGGACTATAACGCGCTCACTTCGGAGCTGAGCAAAGAACACTCCACGCTGGATGAAGACGCCAAGACGCTCAGAGACCGGATCGGCGTCGGCGGCGATAGTTCGGAAGCGGCCGTGGCCGCCGCGGACGCGATGCTGAAGAACGTCGCCGGGGACCAGTCCGAAACGCCGAAATCGTGTCTTTCGGTGATCGAGGGGCTTGTCCAAAACCTGAAAGAAAAAGACCTCCAGCTTGAAAAGTCGGTGAAAGACCGCGACTCGTACAAATTGATCGCCGACGTCGAAACCGACAAGGCCGACATTCAGAAAGAGACGTTCGACGCCAAAACCGACGACCTGAACAACACGAACGACAAGCGCCAGGAAGACGCCGAGACCCGCTATAAAGACCTGCAGGCGCAAAAGTCGGAGCTCGAAAAGACCGTCGCCGACGTCAAGGCCGACGACAAGGCGCTCATCGACAAACTCGAAACGCAGACGGCCGACGCCGAAGAGTCGGTCAAAATGATCGCGGACATCAACACGTCGCTGCGCGACCGGATCGAACGGCTGACCGACCCGCTGACCGAAATCCCCGACGGGAAGATCGTCTACGTCGACCAGCTCAACCGCGTGGTCTGGCTCAACATCGGCGAGGCCGACGGCGTCCGCCTTCTGACCACGTTCGGCGTCTACTCGAAAGACGCGCTGGCCAAGGGCGTCTTCGAATCGAAAGGTTCGCTTGAGGTGATCCGCGTCGTCGACGCGCACGAGTGCGAGGCGCGCATTCTGAACGACGAGATGGAAGACCCGTTCGTGCCGGGCGACTACATCTTCACTCCGCTCTGGAAGTCGGGCGAACAGGTCAAGGTCGCGCTCGACTATTTCCTCGACGTCGACGGCGACAACAAAGACGACCTCGATCTGTTGGTCAACCTGATCAATCAGTCCGGCTCCTCGGTCAGCGCGTGGATCGACAAGGACGGGGAGGTCCGCGGCGAAATCGACCCGGACGTGAACTACGTCATCACGAGCAACACGCCGATCATGACGATCATCGACATGGACCCCGACATGCCCGACGAGCTGAAAAACAAAGTGCGCGACGCCCACATGAACCTGCTCGACGACGCCAAGAAAAAAGGCGTGCCCCAAATCTCCCTGGCGCAGTTCCTTCGCGAGACGCACTACAAGCAGAGCGCGCGCGTCTCCCGTTATCAGGAACCGGGCGGCGTAAAGCAGACCGACCGGGGCGGAACCCCGATCACCTCGCACGCCAACATCGCGCCGATCTTCGACAAGAACACCAAAGACGCCAAAGTCAGCTCGTTCGGCGTCACCGCCCCGATATACAATCCCCGCCGGGTCGACAATCCCGGCCCCTCGTCGGGGAAGGTGAGCGACGCCTATTTCCACCGCCGCAACTCCAAGAATCTCTGAAAACGATGCCCTTCCAAGAACTGATTGAAAGCGCGCGGAAGTCGTATTCCGCGCGCTTCGGCAAAGAAGCCCGCTGGACCGTCGCGGCGCCCGGCCGCGTCAACCTGATCGGCGAACACACCGACTACAACGGCGGGTTCGTCTTCCCGATGGCGATCGAACGATACACGGTGATCGCCGCCGGGCCGAGCGACACGCCCGGAACCGCCTCGCTCTATTCCGAAATTTTCGACCAAACGGGCGAGTTCAGCCTCCTCGAAAAGACCCCGCCCGCGCCCAAGGTCGACTGGCACAGCTACGTCGGCGGGACGATCGCCTGCGCCCTCGAAAAGGGACTCCGGCCGAAACCGTTCGACGGCGTGATCGTATCGGACGTGCCGCTCGGAGGCGGGCTTTCGAGCAGCGCGTCGCTGGAGGTCGCCGTCGCCACACTGGTCGAAGCCGCGTCCGATCGCAAAATCGATCCGGTCGAAAAGGCGCTCCTCTGCCAAAAGGCGGAACACGAATACGCCATGATGCCGTGCGGGATCATGGACCAGTTCATCTCGGCGATGGGCGAAGAGGGACACGCGATGCTGTTGGACTGCCGCAGTTTCGAGAGGGAGTCGGTTCCCCTCGACGACCCGAACGTCGCGGTGCTGGTGATCAACAGCAACGTGAAACACACACTGTCGGGTAGCGAATACCCCGAAAGGCGGAACGACTGCGCCCGCGCGGCCGAGCTGCTGGGCGTGGAGCTGCTGCGCGACGCGTCACTCGCCGCGCTCGACGCGGCGCGCGAGGCGATCGAAGCCGAACCGAACGGCGGGCGGATTTTCCGCCGCGCGCGGCATTTCCTGACCGAAGAGGAGCGGACCGCGCGGTTCGCCGACGCGCTCCGCCGCGGCGACTACGCCGCCGCCGGCCGCGAAATGTACGCCGGACACCGTTCGCTCAAAGAGGACTACGAAGTCACGTGTCCCGAGACCGACCTGCTCGTCGATCTGGCCGCGCGGCTCGGACTCGAAAACGGCGTCTACGGCGCGCGGATGACCGGCGGCGGGTTCGGCGGCTCGACCGTGACGCTCGTCGAAACGGGAAAAGCCGAGACGGCGTCCGCGGCGATCGCCGAAAAATACGAAACCGAAACCGGGATCAAGCCGTCCCGGTTTGTCACGCGTCCCGCCGCGGGCGCGCGCCTGATCGAGGAGTAACGCCGTATGAATCTGGTCATCTGTTTTCGCGAAACCCCCGTCGACGAAAAGCATATCGCGCGAATCGCCGAGGCGTGGCCCGAGGTCGACATCGTCAACACCGACCAGAAGGGGATCGCCGAAGCCCTCTTCGACGCCGACTACTTCTGCGGCCATGCCAAGGTGCCGGTTCCGTGGGACAAGATCGTCGCCGCCGGACGTCTCCGCTGGGTTCAGTCGTCGGCGGCGGGAATGGACTGGCTCCTCGTCCCCTCGGTGATCAATTCGGAAATCACGGTCACGACCGCCTCGGGCGTTCTGGCCGACCAGGTCTCCGAGCACGGCCTGGCGCTGACCCTGGCGTGGCACCGGAATCTCCGTTCGTTCATTCTCGATCAGGCGGCCCGGGCGGAAAATCCCGACTGGCGCCGATTCAAACGAAAGCCGACCCGCGACCTGACCGAAAAGACGGTCGGGATCGTCGGTCTGGGCGGAGTCGGCCGCCGCTTCTCGGAAGTCGTCCGTCCCTTCGCGCGGAAGATTTACGCCGTCGATCTCTTTCCTGAAAACAGACCCGCCGCGGTCGACGAACTCTGGCCCGCCGACCGGCTCGACGACCTGCTGGCGGCAAGCGACGTCGTCTTCCTTTCGCTCCCCCTGTGCGAGGCGACCCGCGGCATCTTCGACCGCGCGCGCCTGGCGCGGATGAAAAAAGACGCCCTTTTGGTCAACATGGCCCGCGGGCCGCTGGTCGATTCCGACGCGCTGGCCGAACTCGTCGCCGCCGGAGAACTGGCCGGCGCGGTCATGGACGTGACGTCCCCCGAACCTCTCCCGCCCGACCACCCCCTCTGGGATCTCCCCCAGGTCCTGATCACCCCGCACGTCGGCGGACAGATCCGATGGCGGTTCGACGACGTGTGCGACATCTTCTGCGAGAACGTCCGCCGCTATCTGGCCGGCGAGCCGCTCATCAACCGCCTTTCCCCCGAAGGAAAACGTCTCGGATTCCCTCTGCGCAACGGCGAGACCCCGCTCTGGATCGATCTGAAACAGCGGTATTCGACCCGCGATTAGACGCGCCGTCTTCCCCCTTTTTTCCGATTCCGCGCCGCGCGGGTCTTGTTTCGCGGCGCGTCTCTTCGTAAAATGAGAGGGACGATTGATGTTTTTCGGCACGCCGCCCGTTCGTCCGCGGCGCGCCCTTTCACGCGTTAGGAGAAAACCATGCGCCGATTCCTCTCTGTTCTCTTTCCCGTCCTGGCGGCCGTCCTTTGCGGCGGCGTCTCCGTTTCGGCCGACGACGCCAAGACCGCCGACTCGATTCTCGCCGCCAACCGGCTGGTCGGCGACCCTTCCTTTATGGTTCACGAAGAACTGATCCGGCAGATCGACGCCGCCTCGGAAGCGTGGCGCGAGACGTACGAAAACGTCAAGTCGGTCGCCGACGTGGAAAACTATCAAGAGGCGCACAAGGCGTTTTTTCTGAAAAATCTCGGCCGCCTCTGGGAAAAGACCCCGCTGAACCCTCAGGTGACCGGCGCGATCAACCTGCCGGAATACCGCGTCGAAAAGATCATTCTTGAAACACAGCCGCACCTCTACGCCACCGGAACGATGTTCCTGCCGAACGTCGAAAAGTTCGCGCCCCCCTACCCGGGGCTGCTGATCGTCTGCGGACATTGGCAGAACGGGAAAGCCGCCTACGACCACCAGACCCTCGCCGCGCTGGGCGCGATGAACGGTCTGGCGGTCTTCGTCTTCGACCCGATCGAACAGGGGGAACGGTTCCAGAATTTCGACGAGGAGGGGAAGATGACCTTTTGGGGGACGGCGGCGCACAACATGATCGGCGCGACCTCGATGCTCCTGGGCCGCAACACCGCCACCTTCGAATTCTGGGACAACTCCCGCGCGCTCGACTACCTGCAGTCGCGCGACGACGTGATCGCCGACCGGCTCGGCGTGGCGGGGAACAGCGGCGGCGGAACGCAGACCTCGTATATGATGGCGCTCGACGAACGCGTGGCGTGCGCCGCGCCCTGCTGCTTCCTGACCGGCTTCTACGGAGAGCTGACCCACGTGCTGAACCCGCAGGACGCCGAGCAAAACATCTTCGGCCAGGTGGCGTTCGGAATGGATCATCAGGATTACCCGATCATGCGCGCCCCGAAACCGACCCTGATGTGCTGTAAGACGAACGACTTCTTCTGCACCGACGACACGTGGACCAGCTTCCGGTTCGCCAACCGGATCTACTCGCGTCTCGACGCGCCCGAAAAGCTCTCGATCGTCGAAATCGAAGGGGGGCACGGCTATTCGCCCGAAGTCTACAACGCCACGATCCGCTGGATGGTCCGCTGGCTGACCGACCGGACGGAACTCACCTACACGATCCATCCCGACACCATGGTTCCGATCTTCCCGGAAGAGCAGCTCAACTCGGTCGGCGACCCGAAAGGGGTGATGTCCCTTCCCAACGCGCGCACCACGTACGACCTGAACCGTGATCTGGCCAAAGAGCTCGCCGCCGAACGCGCCGAAAAGCTCGCCGGTCTTTCGGCGGACGAATTTGCCGCGCTGGTCCGCAAAACCGCCGTGATCGCCGAACCGGACGCCATCGCCCCCGCCGAAGAGATCGCCGACGCGACCGGATCGGGCGATTGGATCTACAAAACCGCGCCCGGCATTTACTGCCCGGTCCGCCCGGCGTACCGCGACTCGCAGGGAGAGACGCTCCGGCTGATCGTCACCTCGAACGGACGCGCGAGCGGCGCGGTGAAAAATCTGACCGACACTCTCGACGCCGCCGACGGTCCCGTCTGCGCGATCGACCTGCGCGGGTGGGGCGAAACGCAGAACGTCAGTAAAGAGTATTTCCGCTACGACCATTTCGGCACCGACGGAATCGACTTCTACTGCGCGTATCTGCTGGGGAAGAACTACGTCGGAATGCGCGCCGAAGACCTGATCGCCGCGGCCAAGTCGCTCAAAGAGAAGTTCGGCGATAAGAAGATCGAGCTGATCGCCGACACCGCCTCGGCGGGAATCGTCGCGCTGCACGCGGCGGCGGCCGCGCCCGGTCTCTTCGAAAAGGTCACCGCGTCCGAACCGATCCCGACCTGGACCGAACGGGTCAACGCCGCCCCGGCGCCGATCCCGATGACCGACCTGATCCACGGCGTGCTGACCGAATACGACATCGACGACCTGATCCGATTCGTGCGGTAAACCGCCCCCCGGCGCAAAAAAAGCGGAACCGCTTTTTCGGGCGGTTCCGCTTTTTTTACGCCGTCACTTCGACGCGGGCGTTATTCCTCTGCGGCGGCCTCTTCTTTCAGAAGATCCCAGAGGGCGTCCATCGACTGCGGAATCACTTTCAGACTTCCGCACGTCGTGGTGAAATTGGTGTCGCCGTTCCACCGGGGAATAATATGCCAATGAAGATGCCCCGGAAGCCCCGCGCCGGCCACCCGTCCCAGGTTCAGACCGACGTTGAACCCTTCGGCGTTCATCGTCTTCTCCAAACGGGCGACCCATCGGGTAACCGTTTCGATCAGTTCGGCGCGCTCTTCGGCGGTCAAAAGATCGAGCCGCGCGACGTGACGCCGGGGAGCGACCAGCAGATGCCCGTTGTTGTAGGGGTAACGGTTAAAAAGAGTGATCGTCAGCCGGGTCCGTTCGAGAATGTAGCGGTCTTTTTCCGCCGCGGGTTCGCAAACCGCTCCCTGACAGATAAAGCATTTGGGATCGCCGCCGGGAAGGACCCGCGGAGCGGGCTCTTCCTTCGGTTTGTCGGCCCCGCCGATATAGGCCATCCGCCACGGGGCCCAGATCACGTCCAGGCGGTTTTCGCGTTCGTTCATTCTTCGGAAGAATCGGACTTTTTCGCTTTTTCGTCGGCGTCTTTCAGCGCGCCTTTGACCTCGGAGTCAACATCGTTGACCCCCTTCTTGAATTCGACGACGCTCTTGCCGAGCGAACGCATCACGCTCGGAAGGCGGTTGCCGAACAGAAGCAGGGCGATCAACAGGACAATGATCAGCTGCATGGGGCCGGGTGAAAACATAACGTCAACCTTTCTTATAGCGTTTGCGGACCGCCCGCGGACGGACCGAAAGTCGGGATCGGTAAAAATCCCCCGCCGGCGGCGGGAACACCCCCCTCCGGCGCAGAGACTCCCCCTAATTTTACACGGATACCGCCCGGTTGTCAAATACCCCGCGCCAGAAAACGGGGAAACGGGGGAGTTTTTTCCTTTTTCGGCGGACGGCGGGAGCCGTTCTTCGCCGGAAGGTTTCCCCCGCGACCAATATGGAATTCCCCGCGGTTTTATGGTAGAATCGTATGGATCAAACGGGATTTGATCCATACTTTCCACCCTCTGAATGACAAGGAGTCAGCTTCAAAATGACAGCGATCAAACCGGAAGTGATCAGCGATCCTCGCGTTCTTTCCGAACGTCTGGCGGAAATCCGCCGCCAAGGGAAGACGATCGGACTGGTCCCGACGATGGGAGCTCTGCACGACGGACATTTAAGCCTGGTCCGTCAAAGTCAAAGTCTCTGCGACGTGACGGTCGTCTCGATCTTCGTCAATCCGACTCAATTCGCCCCGGGCGAAGATTACGAAAAATATCCGCGCGTTCTGGACACCGACTTGGCGCAGCTGGAATCGGTCGGCGGGGTCGAGTTCGTTCTCGCCCCGAAACCGGCCGACATGTACCCCGAAGGGTTCGACGCGCACGTCCATATCGGGGGCGTGACCCGGCGGCTCGAGGGGGAATTCCGGCCGACCCATTTCGACGGCGTAGCGGTGGTCGTCTTGAAACTCTTCAATATCGCCGGCGCCGACATGGCGTTTTTGGGGCAGAAAGATTACCAGCAGGCGGCGGTCATACAGAAGATGGTCCGCGACCTAAACCTGCCCGTCGAGATCCGCGTCTGTCCCATCGTTCGCGAAGAGGACGGACTGGCGATGAGCAGCCGGAACAAGTACCTCTCCCCCGACGAACGGCGACAGGCGCCGATTCTTAAACGCGCGCTCGATCTGGCGCAAAAGATGATATCCGAAAAGGTGACCGACGCGGCCAAGATCAAACACGAAATGCGCGCGCTGATCGAAACGGCGCCTTCGTCGGCGATCGACTACATCTCGATCGCCGACCCCGAAACGCTCGACGAGCTGGAATCGGTCGGCGGACGGGCGGTCGTTCTCCTGGCGGTCAAGATCGGCACGACGCGCCTGATCGACAACGTCGTGATACCGTAAACCATCCCATCGGAGACACCCGTTATGCGGCAGACCCTCTTTTTCGTTCCGACCGAACTCTTCGGACTCCCCCTCTTCGGAGTGGGAATCCTCTTCTGGCTGATCGCCGCTTATTTTTTGTGGCGGATCGTTCGGAATATGTTGAGCCGGCGGAACACCGGCGAGCTGGTCGGCGACATCGCGATCGGCGCGGTCGCCCTGGCCATCGTTGTGTGGATCGCTCCGGCGCTCGATTTTGGGCGGGGGCTTCCGGTCCGCGGATACGGCGTCTTTCTGATGCTCGGAATCGTGACCGCCTCCCTCTTTGCGATCCGCCGCGCGAAAAAGAAGTGGAACATCCCCCCCGAACTGATCGTCTCGATCGTTCTGGTCGAAGTGATCTCGGGGATTATCGGCGCCCGCATCTTCTACGTGGCGGAGTATTGGCAATCGTTCGTGGTGCGCGATCCCGGCCAAGGGGTCGATCTCGGCGCGACGATTCGCGGCATCCTGAACCTGACCCAGGGAGG
This sequence comes from uncultured Planctomycetota bacterium, assembly GCA_902796885.1. Lineage (GTDB taxonomy): Bacteria > Planctomycetota > Planctomycetia > Pirellulales > Thermoguttaceae > RUG695. The sequence continues at coordinate 70,005 of CADBQY010000112.1, read as the reverse complement.
ACTCGTCGTTTTCGGCTCGATCATCGGCGGGATCGTCACGACCCTCGTCTATCTGCGGATCAAAAAACTCCCTCTCCTGGCGACGATGGATATTTTCGCGCCCGCTCTGATGATCGGGATCGCCGTCGGCCGACTCGGCTGTTTTATGAACGGCTGCTGTTTCGGCGCGATTTGCGACGCCGCCCCGCCGGGAGTCGTCTTTCCGGTCGGGAGCCCGGCGCACTATCACCAGATGGAGCATGACCAGGCGTCCCTGGGCGGGTTCAATCTCTTCCCGCCGAACGCCGAAGACGGCGCGCAAAACGAAACCCTTTTCCATCTGAAAAAGAAGGACGAGGGACTGATGGCGGCCTCCGCCGAGCCGATCACGGTCGAATCGGTCGACGCCGAAAGCGCCCCCGAAGAGGCGGGGCTTCGGCCCGGCATGACGATTCTCCGCGCCGGCGCCCTCTTTCCGGCCGGCGAGGAACCGACCGACGCCGAAATCGAAAAGACGCCCATGATCACGCCGGTCGGCACGCGCGGCTTTTTGAGTTTTCTTTACGGCACCGGATTCCCCGTCCGCGCGCCTTACCTGGTCCTCGACGTAACCGGCCCGCCGGGCGCCGAAGGGGAAGACGCCGAGGCCGAAAAGAACGCCGGCGAAAACGGAACGGAAAAATCGGCGGCCCCGAAATCCCGCCGGATCGTTTTCCGGCCCGGCCCGTTCGACGTGCGCGCGGTCCATCCCACACAGTTATACAGCTCGGCTCTGGCGATTCTGCTGGCGGCGTTCCTCTGCCTCGCCGACCGTCTGGTCAGGAAAGACGGCTTCGTCTTCGCGCTGATGCTGATCTGTTATCCCGTCTGTCGGTTCCTGATCGAGCTGGTGCGGACCGACGAACCCTCGTTTATGGGAACGGGACTGTCGGTCTCGCAATGCGTCAGTCTCCTGACCCTGCTCGTCGGCGCGGCGCTGATGGTTTACGCGCTGTCGCGGCGCGGCGCCCCCGCCTTTGAAGGGATGTTCCCCCCCACCGACGACGAGGCGAAAGTGTGAGACGATTCCCCCTCGAGCCGCGCCGATTCCCCCGCCGACGCCCCAAGGGGATCATCCTCTTCGTCGTGACGGTGGTGATCGCCGCGCTGGCGCTCGGCGGCATGTCTCTCCTGGCGCTGATGCGGGTCGAACTCGAAGCGACCCGGCACCGGCTCGACGATCTCGACCTGACGAACACGGTCCGTTCGGCCGCGGCGCTGACCGTCGCGCTCGCCGGAATGACCGCCGACGAGCGCGCGCGGCTGGGAGGGGTCTACGATAACCGCGCGCTCTTCTGCAACCAAACGGTGCTGCCGGTCGGCGACGGCGGGACGGGCGCGGCGTGGACGATCCTTTCCCCCCGGCTCGAAACACGGCGGGGAGGCGTTCGGTACGGACTGGTGAACGAGTCGACCCGGCTGAATCTGGCGGCCCTCCTCGAGTGGGACAAAGAAACCCCCGGCGCCGCGAAAGAAACGCTCATGCGCCTGCCCGGCATGACCTCGGTGATGGCCGATTCCCTTCTGGACTGGATCGACCTGGACGAAGCCACCCGTCCCGACGGCGCGGAGGCTTCGTATTACGCGGCGCGCCGGCTCACCTATTCGCCGCGCAACGCGATCCCCGTCTCGCTCGACGAAATTCTTTTGGTACGCGGAATCACGCGTTATCAGATCTACGGCGTCGACACCGAGTATAACTATTCCGGCGGCGGACGCGACCGTTCGACCGCCGCGCCCGCCGAACGCGAAACCGGTCCGATCGGCTCGCTCGGCACCGACGCCGGCAACGCGCGCGGAATGCGCGGCGGCGTCATCGGCGCGGCAGACGGGGACGTCGAAACCGAAGTCACCATTCCCTGGTCGCGTCTGCTGACCGTCTTCAGCGCCGAAAGAGACGTCGATCCGGACGGCCGGACGAAAATCGACCTGAACGAAAACGACTTGCGGTTCCTCTACGACGAACTCGACGCGGTCCTCGGCGATCGCGTCGCCGCGTTCGTGATACTCTGTCGGCAATACGGAATCGCCCCCGCCGGAGGGGGCGCGTCGGTCGAACCGAAGAAAGACGCCGTCGATTTCGATCTTCCTCCCCGGTGGACGTTCCAAACTCCGCTGGACATCGCCGGCGCCTTCGTTCGCGCGGGAGGCAAAACCTACGCCTCGCCGATCACCGATCGCCGCGAAAGCGTGACCTCGCTCTTCGAATTCCTCGACTACGCCTCGGTCGGCCCGTCGGCGGTGATCACCGGCCGAGTCAACGTGAACGAGGCGCCCCGCGCGGTTCTCGACCTGATTCCGGGACTCGACAGCACCGCGGTCACGCGCATTCTCGACTCCCGTCCGCAGCCCGGACGGCCGGTTCCGAAACAGCGGCGTCACGCCGCGTGGCTCTTTGCCGACGGGATCGTCGACCTCGACCGGATGAAAAGCCTCTGGGGAAAACTGACGACCGGCGGCGACGTCTTTCGCGCGCAGATCGTCTCGTTTTCCGAAACGTCGCGCGCGGCGCGGCGCGCCGAAATCGTGGTCGACGGCTCGGTCGTCCCTCCGCGCCAGGTCTTCTATAAGGACCTGACGATGCTCGGACGCGGGTTTTCCGACGAGGTTCTCCTGGGACGGGGAATCGCCGGGACGGACGGCGCGCCGACCCAAATCGGAACGCTCCGGACGGGCGGCGGCGCGCCGCCGCCGGACGAAAGTTTCGCGCCGACGGGAGACGATCCGTTTCAATCGATTGAGGGGCTGACCCCGCCGTAGAAAGAGGCGAACGATGAGCAACACTGAACGGCAATCACACGACGAAGAGCGGCTTCGGCGGGAATACGACGACGCGCTCGAAAGGGCGAAAAGCGGCGACCCGGCTTCCCGGCTCGAGGTCGGACGTCTTCTTTTCGAAGGGATCGGCGTGAAGCGGAACCGCGGCGAGGCGGCCGCGTGGTTCGAGAAGGGATTTCGCGCCTATCAAAAGCTCGCCGAAACGGGCGATCCCGACGCTCTTTTCGCCCTGGGCGAGTGTTACGACGACGGAACCGGCGTCTTTCGGGACGACCGGAAGGCGACCGAACTCTTCCGAAAGGCCGCCGAGGCCGGTCACGCGGGCGCCGCGTACCGTCTGGGCGTCCGATCGGCGCTCGGGCTCGGCGCGCCGCGCGACGCCGAAGCCGCGTATCGGTGGTACAAAACCGCCGCCGAAAAGGGGAACGCCGATTCGTGCCGCGCGCTGGCGCTCGCTCTTGAACGCGGCGAGGGATGCGAACCCGATCCGGCCGAAGCGCTCCGCTGGCATCAAAAGGCCGCCGACGGGGGAGTCGGTCTTTCGGCGCTCGACCTGGGCCGCGCCCTTCTGACCGGCCGAGGGCGCGATCGGGACATCCCCGGCGCGGTCTCGTATTTCGTCAAAGCGTACGAATCGGGCGTTCCGGCGGCCGCCGCCGACCTGGGGCTTTTTTATTACAATGCCGAGGGCGAGTCCGAAAACGCCGCCCTCTGGCTGGCCCGCGCGGTCGACGCGGGGCAACCGAACGCGACTCTTCCGTACGCCGACCTCCTGAGAAGCGGACGGGGAGTCGCGCGGAATCCGAAACGCGCCGCCTACCTGATTCGCGAGGCGGCGTTCGACGGGAACGCCGAGGCGCAGTTCGAACTCGGCAGGATTTACTACGACGGAATCGGCGTCGGCGCGGATCGCGAAAAAGGGATCCGCTGGTGGAAAGAGTCGGCGTATAACGGCTGTCCCCCCGCGCGGCGGCGGCTCGCCGAGCTGGGGTTCTCCGAGGCGGATTGGGCCGACCCGGACGAGTTGTACGACGATGACGACGGGTTTTCGCCCGGCGAGGAGTGAGACGGTGCGGTATTTTCAGCTTTTGACGGTTGCGTCGTTCCTTTCCGTTTTTCTGTGTCTCTCCGTCCCGGCGCGGTCCGGGGAACCGCTCGGACTGTGCGACATTCAGGTCGACCGCGCGGGAAAGACGCTCTATTTTCTCGAAAGCGGTCCGCGCCGTCTGGCGGCGGCCGACGCCGAGGGGAACGCGCCGATCTTGCGCGTCGATCTGCCGTTTCCGCCGGTCAAGATGCGCTTCGTTCCGGGTGAGGAATACCTGGCCGTCGTCGGCGGAGTGCCGGAAGGAAAGGTCGCTCTGGTACGCGTGAAAGACGCCGACGGCGCCGATCGGCCCCCGGCCGTCGAAAAGGTTTTCGACGCCGGTTTTTCGCCCTCGGACGTGGCGGCCCACATGAAGGGAGACCGGCTCCTTCTTTACGTGACCGACCGGTTCGCCGGACAGGTGCTCGAGCTGGACGGAAAAACGGGGGAACGTCTCCGATCGTTCGACGCCGGGCGGGAACCGGTCGCCGTTCGTATGACTCCGGACGGCCGGTATCTGGCGGTCGGCGGGCTCCTGCCGGAAGACCCCGCCGACGTGGCGCAAACGTCGTCCCGCGTGAGGATCGTCGACCTGGCCTGCGGCGAGGTGACGCCGGTCGCGCTCGAAAACGGGATCAGCAACCTCTACGACCTGGAGCTTTCCCCCGACGGAAACCTGGCCGTCGCGACCGCCACGCGCGGGAACTACCGGACGGTTACCACGCAGGTCGAAGGGGGATGGATCGTCGACAACGTGATCGTCGTGGTCGATATCGCGAGGAAAAAGTACATCGAGACGATCGCGCTCGACAACCAGTACCGCGGCGCGCCGAACCCGTGGCAGATCCGCCTGGGAAACGACGGCGCGTTCCTGGCGGTCGGAATCTCGGGAAGCGGCGAGGTCGAACTGATTTCGGTTCCCCGCCTCTACGAGATGATCAACTACCGTCTTCCCGAAGAGATTCAGCGCGCCGTCGCCCCCGAAGAGCGTCTTCTGCCGTTTAAGACCCGCTTTACGTTCGGTCTGGACGGGACGCGGTCGGTCGCGATACACGGAGAGACCGTCTGGGCGGCGGCGTATTTCGACGACGCCATCGGACGCGCGCGGATTCGGATCGCGCCGGAAGAGCTTGACGGTTCGGACGGCGACCGCGGCTATCCCCGCAAGCCGACCCTCCTCGCCGAAGACTCCCCTCCCGCCCCCGGTTCCCCCCTTCGCTGGGTCGAGCTGAGCGGGGTCGCTCCCGCCAAGGGTGTGGAAATCGCCCGCGCCCTGGCGCGTCTGGCGCCCGAGCCGCAAGAGACCGCGGTTCGGCGGGGCGAACGCCTCTTCTACAACGCGCTGATCTGCCGCGAGCACTGGCAGAGCTGTATTACGTGTCATCCCGACGCGCGCGCCGACGCCCTGAGCTGGGACCTGCTCAACGACGGGACGAACAACCCGAAGAACACCAAGAGCCTCCTCTTCTCCCACGAAACCCCTCCTTCGATGATCACCGGCGTGCGTCCCGACGCCGAGACGGCGGTACGCGCCGGCGTGATCCATATCCTTTTCAGCCGGATTCCCGAAGAAGATTACGCGGCGATGGACGAGTATCTCAAGTCGCTCCGACCCGTGCCGAGTCCCCGTCTGGAAAACGGCGCGCTGAGCGAGTCGGCCCGGCGGGGCGAACGTCTCTTCGAGAGCTCCCGCACCGGATGCGCCGACTGCCACAACGGCGAGTATTTCACCGACATGATGATGCACAACACCGCGAGCCAGGACCCGTTCGAACCGCGGCACGAATTCGACACCCCCGCCCTGCGCGAAGTCTGGCGGACCGCGCCCTACCTGAGCACCGGGCACTGGACCACCCTGCGCGAGGCGCTCAAAGAGGGGGGGCACGGGAACGCGGACGGACGGCTCGACCGTCTGACCGACGAGGAGTTCGACGATTTGATCGAATACGTTCTCTCGCTTTAAACGCCTTCCGACGGAATCGAGGGAAATAGTTTTGATGTATCGACAGAAAGGAACCCGATGTCAAAGAACCTGATCGTCTACTATTCCCGGAAGGGAGCCAACTACGTCGGCGGAAACATTCGCTCTCTGCCGAAAGGGAATACCGAAGTCTGCGCCGAACTGATCCAAAAGTCGGTCGGCGGCGACCTCTTTGAGGTCGAGACGGTCAAACCGTATTCCGAAGATTACAACACCTGCACCGAAGAGGCGAAGGCCGAAAAGGCGGCCGACGCGCGCCCGGCGCTGAAAGCGTACCTGGACGACGTCGCCGCGTATGACAACATTTTCGTCTGCGGCCCCTGCTGGTGGGGCACCTATCCCTATCCGGTCTTTTCGCTCCTGGAAAAACTCGACTTTACGGGAAAGCGCGTCTGGGGTCTGATGACCCACGAAGGGAGCGGTCTGGGATCGAGCCGGCGCGACTTGGTCCGTTTCTGTCCCGGCGCGGCGGTCGGAGAGGGAATCGCTATTTTGGGCTCGGAAGTTCTGCGCGCGCCCGAATCGGTCGAAAACAAAATCAAAGCCTGGCTCGCCGGGCTGGAACTTTAATGCCGCGCCCGCGCCGGCCGCGGGCTTAGAAAGGGGAACATTGATGAACCGTTACTCATTTTTACGCAAATCGCTTCTCTGCTGCGCCGCGCTTTTAGGGGGCTTCCTCCTGACCGGCTGCGACGTTTCTTACGAAGCCGAGGTGGACGTGAACGGCGAGAAGGTGATCCAACTCGGGAAGAACGATTCGGCCGAAGCGGCGGCGGAAAAAGGCGCCGACGCGAAGAAAGCCGGGAAGCGCGTCAAAACGCTGGTCGTCTATTTCTCCCGCGCCGGCGAGCAATACAAGGTCGGGAAGATCGACAAGGGGAACACCGCGATTCTGGCGGAAAAGATCGCCGCAAAGACCGGCGCCGACACCTTTGAGGTCGTGCCGGCGAACGACGAATACCCGACGGAAGACTATGACAAGCTGACCGAAATGGCAAAGACGGAACAGGCCAAAAAGGTTCGTCCCCCATACGTCGGTCCGGCCCCCGACCTGACGGCGTACGACGTTATCTTTGTCGGAGCCCCGGTCTGGTGGGGCGACTGGCCGATGATCATGTACACATTCTTCGAAGAGAACGCCGACGCTCTCGCCGGACGAACGCTCGTTCCGTTTAACACGCACGAGGGTTCCGGTTTTTCGGCTTTCGACAAGAAGCTCGCCGCGGCCTGTCCCGGAGCGGCGGTCGTCGCCGGGACGGCGGTCGTCGACGGCGCGAAGACTGCCGGGCTGGCCCTCACCGGTTCGGTCTGCCAGCGCGAGCCGGACCGGCTCGACGCCTGGATCGACGACTGGGTTTCCGACATTGAAACTTCGGAAGGGTTCGACTTTGGAGAGAGCCGGGAGAGCGAATCGGCCGGGCCGGCCGCGGAATCGGCTCCGGACGCCGCCGAATGACGCGTCCGCGGCCCGACCGGAAGAATCGGCCCGTCCTCAACAAGAGACAGCGGTGTTGTTTTTTGCTCCGCTTCCTCCTATAATTGGAACAGACGCCCGCTCTCTCCGCTTTTTCGGCGCCGAGAGCGGTTTTTGACGCGAACGACAGATCAAATGCGAAGGAGCAGTTTACGATGGTAAAAGCATTGGTGGCGTATTTCAGCGCGAGCGGGGTGACGGCGGCGGTGGCCAAACGGCTGGCCGAGTCGATCGAGGCGGACCTTTTCGAAATCAAGCCGGAAACCCCCTACACAAACGCCGACCTGAACTGGATGAATAAATCGAGCCGCAGTTCCGTCGAGATGGCCGACCGCGCCTCGCGTCCGGCGATCGCCGCGAAGGTCGCCGACATGGCCTCGTACGACGTCGTCTTTATCGGGTTCCCCGTCTGGTGGTACCGCGAACCGTCGATCGTCGACACGTTCGTCGAAGCTTACGATTTTACCGGCAAGACGATCGTTCCGTTCGCCACCAGCGGCGGTTCGGGGCTCGGCGAAACGTCGAAGAATCTGAAAGAACTCGCGCCCGGCGCCGACGTTCCGGAAGGGAAGCGTTTCCCGGGGAGCGCTTTGGGGAGCGACCTGGGCGCCTGGGCGGCGAAGTGGCTGTAAGCGGCGCGCTTTCTCTTTCCGAACCGGAACAAAACCCCGAACGCCAAATGAAAGTCCTCCTTGTCAACGGAAGCCCCCGCCGAAACGGATGTACCGCCGCCGCGCTGGCCGAGGTCGCCGCGGCGCTTTCCGGCGAAGAGATCGCTTCCGATTTTTTCTGGATCGGGACCGAGCCGATCGGCGGGTGCGTCGGCTGCTATCAATGCCGGCAAAAAAAGAGGTGCGTCTTTGACGACAAAGTGAACGAGTTCGTCGAACTGGCCGCCGGATTCGACGGTTTCGTCTTCGGTTCCCCCGTCTACTTCGCCGGAATGAACGGCTCGATGATGAGCTTTATGGACCGCGTCTTCTTTTCGGCCTCGGCCTTCGACCCCCACCCGTTTCGTTTTAAGCCGGCCGCGGCGGTCGTCTCGGCGCGGCGGGCGGGAACGACGTCGGCGTTGGACCAGATGAACAAGTATTTTCTGCACCAGCAGATGCCGCTCGTTCCCTCGCGCTACTGGAATATGGTTCACGGCAATTTCCCCGACGAAGTTCGCCGCGACGCCGAGGGGCTCCAGATCATGCGCGCGCTCGGCCGGAATATGGCCTGGCTTTTAAAGCTGATCGAGGCGGGCGAAAAGGCGGGGATCCCCCTTCCCCGTCAGGAAGAGGTCCGTCTGGCAACGAACTTTATCCGATAGATCTTTCGCCAAGCGGCGCGAAAAACGCGGGAAAGAGCGGCCGACGCGTTCTTTCTCCCTCTCCCCCTCCGGCCGGGCTCTTTTTCCGATTCCGGCGTCGTTTTCGGCACCGCGCCGCGCCGGGCGCGAGAAACGATTGGCGCTTGCAGAGGCTCTCTATTTACGCTATATTATACAATCGGCCGCCCGGCAGATCCGCGGCGGATTATCGGTCCCTGAAAGAACGAACGTATGCTCTCCGACATCTTTACCCCGACCATTCTCCGGATCGTCTCCCTTCTCGAAGAGGGGGGCGCGCGCGACGTCCTGGCGGTCGGCGGAGCGGTACGCGACCATCTTCTGAAAAACCCGCCCGACCGGGACGTCGATCTGGAAGTCTACGGGCTTTCGTACGCGCGGATCGCCGAGATTCTCCGACCTCACTTTCGGGTCGGCCTGGTGGGGCAGGCGTTCGGCGTCCTGAAGGTGAGCGGCCGCGACGGGGCCAAACGTTTCGAAATCGACGTCTCGCTCCCGCGCCGCGAGTCGAAAAACGGAGTCGGGCATAAAGGGTTCGAAATCGACACCGAGCCGCATCTCGGTTACGACGAGGCGTTCGCCCGCCGCGATTTTACCGTCAACGCGATCGGAATGCGCCGGGACGGCACCCTCATCGATCCCTATAACGGGCGGGCCGACCTCGAAAAGAAAATCCTTCGCGCGCCGAGCGCGCGGTTCAAAGACGACCCCCTGCGCGTGCTGCGCGGGATGCAGTTCGCCGCGCGGTTCGGCTTTACGATGGAAAGCGTCACCCTGGAGTACTGCCGGGAAGTGCTGAACGAATTCCCGACCCTCTCGAAAGAACGGATCTACGACGAATGGCGCAAGTGGGCGCTCCGGGGAAAATACCCTTCGATGGGGCTCGACGTTCTGAAAGAGTCGGGATGGATCGGCGCGTTCCCCGAACTGGCCGCGCTGGCCGAAACTCCGCAAAACCCGAAATGGCATCCCGAAGGAAACGTCTGGACGCACACCGCCCTGGTCTGCAACGAGGCGCGCAAAGCGATCGAAAAGGCCCGGGAGGCGGGCGAACCGTTCTCGGAGACCGAACAGACCGTTCTGATGTTCGCCGCCCTGGCCCACGATTTCGGCAAACCGCTCACCACGCGCCGCGACGCCGAGGGGGTGATCCGCTCGCACGGACACGCCGAGCAGGGAGTCAAACCGGCCCGCGCCTTCCTCGAGTCGATGAAGGCGCCGAACCTGGTGGTCGAAATGGTCCTCCCCCTGGTTCGGGAACATATGATTGTGGTACACCACATGTTGGGCGCGCCGACTCCGAAGGCGGTTCGCCGTCTGGCGTGTAAATTGGAACCCGCCTCGCTCCGTCTCTGGGTGGCTCTCTGTCAGAGCGACGCGCTCGGATGTTTCCCCCCGGCGGCGGAAGTGCGGAACATCCGATTCCGCGCCGACGATTGGCTCCAAACCGCGCACGAGGCGAACGTGGCCGACAAAAAGCCGGCGCAGCTTGTCAACGGACGCGACCTCATCCCGCTCGGCGTCGCGCCGGGCCCGGAAATGGGGCGGATTCTGCGCGCCGCCTACGGCGCGCAGATCGACGGCGCGTTCGCGACGGCCGCCGAAGGGCTCGAGTGGCTCAAATCGCACGGATTGGTAAAGTAAAAAGATAAAAGGGAGTCTGGAACGACCGATGCGCACTATCGCGATCATGAATCAAAAAGGGGGGGTCGGCAAGACCACCACCTCGGTCAACCTGGCCGCGGCGCTCGCGCGCCGCGGAAAACGGGTTCTTCTGATCGACATGGACCCGCAGGCCCACGCCTCGCTCTATCTGGGGATCGAGCCGACCGCCGGCGCGCCGTCGGTCTACGACGTGATGACCGGCGACGCGTCGGTCGCCTCGGTCAGTCGGAACGCGGCCGCGCGCCTCTGGGTCGCCCCCTCGCAGCTCGACCTGGCGGGCGCCGAAGTCGAACTGGCGGGCGAGATCGGCCGCGAACGGATCTTGCGCGGAAAACTCGCCGCCGAGCAAACCGCTCCCGACGGCGCGCCCTACGACTATCGGATCATCGACTGCCCCCCTTCGCTGGGGGTTCTGACGATCAACGCGCTGACCGCCGCCGAAGAGATCATCATTCCCCTTCAGCCGCATTTTCTGGCGCTGCACGGACTCGGCAAACTTTTACAGACGATCAAGCTGGTCGCCACCCGGCTCGACCATCCGGCGCTTCGTCTTTCGGGAGTCGTCTTCTGTCTCTACGACGCGGGAACGACGCTGGCGCGCGAAGTTTCAAACGATATACGCAACTTCTTCGCCGAAGAAAAAGAGCGCAACCCCGGCTCGCCGTGGGCGGGGGCGGAGATCTACCGCACCAAAATCCGCCGAAACATCCGCCTTGCCGAAGCGCCGAGTTTCGGTCAGTCGATCTTCGACTACGACCCCAAATCGAACGGCGCCGACGACTACGCCGATCTGGCCGCCGAGGTCGACGGGTGTAAACGGGAGTTCGCCGCGCGGAACAAGAACAAGTCCGCCCCCCGAAAAGAGCCTCCCGCGCCCGAAAAGCCCGCGCCGAACGGCGCCGAAACGGCGGAAGGAAAAATCGATCCCGCCGAACCGTCGGTCAGTTATTTCGCCCCGAACCCGCTTTCCATGGAAATCGACTGAGGTAGACCATGTTGCCCGTTGTCCTCCTTTTAAGTTTTGCCCTCAACCGGTGGGCGGTCACCTACGACGAGGCGGCCTCTCTTCTGGCGATCCGCAGCAAGAATTATCCCGTCGCCGTTCAGGGGACTCTTTCGTTTGAAAACGAAGACGGCCGCTGGCGGGTCGCTCCGCCGCAGGACGGCGTCGGCAACCGTCTGGCGCTGATCGATCCGTGGGGATCGGTTCAGGGGTATCTCACCCTTCAGGAAAACGGCGAACGCCTGACCCTCCTGGTCCATCACCGAACGAGACAATTCTACGAGGGAAAACTCACGTTCGAAGGGCGGATCGAATTCCCGCGCGACAGTTTCGCCTGCCAAACGGCGCCGAAAGGGGGCGGGCGCGTCCTTTCGCTGGGGAGCGGTCCGGCCGACTCGGCTCTTTGCGACACGCTCTTCGCGCGGGAAAAGGACCTCGCGTTTCAGATTCTGGGCGGAACGGAATGCCGTCTGACCGATCGGGGGGACGGCGTCTATCACTTCCGCGCGGTCTGCGAAATCGCCAAGAGCGAAGAAGCGTCCCTATCGCTGAACGTCGAACCCGACTATTTCAAAACGCGCTACGTGCCGTACTACACGCCGATCGACCGAAGCCGGTGCCCCGTCCCGCCGACCGGCTGGATGTCGTGGAACGTCTACTTCGACAAGGCGACCGCCGAAGACAACCTGGCCGAGGCGCGCCTGGGAAAAGAATACTTCCAGCCGTTCGGAATGAAATACTGGTCGATCGAATCGTGGCAGGCGAATTCCGACTCCCTGCCGGTCAGCAAGTTCCACAATCTCGATCTGGAACCGAACGCCGACCAGTTTCCCGAGGGGATGAAAAAACTCGCCGACGATATCCGCGCGCTCGGATTCCGTCCCGGGCTCTGGACCGTGCCCTACGGAACGGGGGACGAGACGTTCTACCTCGCCCACAAGAACTGGTTTCTCCACCATCCGGACGGCACGCCGGTCAGCACCTGGGCGGGACGCTACACCATCGACCCGACCGTCCCCGAGGCGCTCGACAACATCCGCCGAATCCACGAGGTCGCCGCCAAAGAGTGGGGGTACGAGTTCTTCAAAGTCGACGGCATGTCGGGGGGCGGCCCGGCATACATGGCGCACCTCTACGAAAAGCCGGAAATTCGGGCCCAAATGAGCGACCCGTACTGTCCCAACCCGTTCGAACGAACCGTCGAGGCCATCCGCCGGGGGATCGGGCCGAAAAGCGTCTTTCTGGCATGTCAGGGGCATTACACCGGCCCGGAAGCCGCCTACGCCGACGCGGCGCGGATCGGCGCGGACATCGTCGACTGCAACGAGCCGGTGAAATGGGAGAACGTCCTCAATCAGGGGGGGCGGACCCTGAACCAGGTCTTCGTGAACAACATCGTCTTCTACACCGATCCCGACACTCTCCTGGTCGGCGACCTCGAAATGGAACAGGCGCGCGTCTCGGCGACCGTCGTCTCGCTTCCGGGACAGGTGACGTTCAGCGGCGACCGTCTGGCGGCGCTCCCCCCCGAAAAGATCGCGTTGGTGCAGCAGACCCTTCCTCCGGCCGACGTTCATCCGATGAACCTCTACCCCATCTTCGAGCAGCTGCCGATCTGGAATCTGCGCGTGGCGCGCCCGTTCGGCGCGTGGAACGCGGCCGCCCTTTTCAACTGGGACGACGAGGCGAAGGAGATTTCGGTCTCGTTCGGCGAACTCGGACTCGATCCGGCGCGTGACTACGTACTGTACGAGTTCTGGACGGGAGAATTCTTCGGCACGAAACGCGAGAAGTTTTCCCTCGAAGTTCCGCCGCGCGCCGTGCGTCTTATGTGCATAGCCGAGGCCGACCCGCGCCGGCCTGTTTTTCTCTCGAGCAGCCGTCATATCGCGCAGGGAGCGGTCGATCTCGTCGATCTGAGCTGGGACGCCGAAAAGAACGTTCTGACCGGCAAAGCGCGCGTCGTCGCGGGACACAAGACCGTCCTCCGCTTCGCTCTCCCCGCCGGACTGGTTCCGGTCGGCGGCGACGCTCCTCCCGCGACGGGCGGATACCGTCTCTGGGAACAAGAGCTCCTCTCCGAAGAATCGGGAGAAGCGACCTTCACGCAGAAGTTTCAGGATATCGAGCTGGGTGACTGGCTCTAAGTCCGTTCCGGTTTTCCGCCCGCGCTCCGCGGCATTTTGACGAACGGTTCGGAATCATTCAGGAAGAGTGAGACGATGAAAAAATTTCTTCTTTTTCACACAACGGCCGCGTCGGCGTTCGTTCTGACACTGACGTTTTCCCTGGCGGCGCAGACAACCTCGGTCGAATCGGTCGTCGGGCCGGAAGGCCGCCTCGTTCCCTCGGCGTCGGGGATTCTCGCTCCGCGCGTGGTCGAGGGGCGGTTCGGCACGAGCATTCGGGGGAGTTACTTCGGCCCGACCCCGAACAGGCCCGAAAGCCGTTTCTCGAACAACGCCCTCTACGATTACAGCGGCCGGTTCATCGGAATGGTCGGCGACGAAGACGCGGAGCTCGCCGACCTGGCCGAACGAACTTCGCAGGACGGCGAACTCTCGGAAATCGACAGGCTCATGATCATGCGCTATATGCGCCGTCAGGCTCTCGCCCAGCAGGAAGAGGAAACGCCCCCCCTTCTCCAGCGGAGCGCCGTCCCCTTCGCCGAGCAGCTCCCCCCGGCCGAACCGCCCGAACCTGAGATCGCGGCGGCGCCCGCCGAGCCCGTTCCCGCCGCAACGCGGCCGCACGAAACGCCTTCCGCCGAACCGGAACAGCCCGCCCCGCCGGCCGAACAGATCTGGATGCGCGGCAGCGCTCGCTACACAGACGGCGCGTCCCGTCCCCGGAACGTTTTCCCCGGATCGCCGAACGACGCGCTCATGATCGACCCGCGCTGGTACGAATTCGGCGCCGACGCCCCGGTCCCGAGCGAACCGGCCGCGGCGACCTCTCCCGCCGCGCAAAACGCGCCGTTTGAGGAAGGGATGATCATCGGCGGGCGGCTCCCCGACGCCGCGCCGAGTCCGGCGGCGGCCATCCCTTCCGAAGCGCTGGCGCGGAACGGACGGCGTGAACAGACGCAATCGGCCGCGGCGGCCCAGCAGCTTGAAACGCGCCTTCTGCAAAGCCCGCTGGTCAGTCCGCTGGCGCCGATCCGCGTCAGACTCAACGGAACAACCGCCGTGGTCACCGGAATCGTCGGCAGCGAAGCCGCGCGACTCGAAGCGGGAAAGATCCTCCTCGAAGACCGCCGCGTCGAGACGGTCGACAACCGGATCGTCGTCTATTCCGATGGCGCCGCTTCGTCCGACGATATTCAAAACGTGCCGCAGGAATCCGAAGCGCAGAACAACGCGGAATGAGTCGGAAGAATAACGCTTTGCCTCGGAAGTAACGTAAGCGGCGTTTAAGAGAAATCGAATTTTCTTAAAAAATTTTTGTCACACGTGGCAAAACTCCATAAAAACAAGAGTTTGCCACACAAAAAAATTTTTTGAAAACTTCGAGAAACGGCTTTTTGAAGAGAAAAAAGGGGGCTTGCGCCCCCGTGGTTAGTTCAGTCTCGGTATAAATTCGGCTAGTATACAATCCCTTCTTCCTCATCTTCATAGGGTTCATCGTAAGTAAGGCACTCGATCAGAACTGTTCCGATATTCGTGTGTTCTACGGTTTTTGATTCAAGTTTTTCCGGGAACAATTCAAAATCTGTTCCGAACGCAATGTTTGTTAGGATTCTGAAAAAAGGGATAGGATATTGGAAGAATTGTCCGTATTCATACATGTATTTGTCTTCGGTTTCTTTCATTTTATCTTCGATGTATTCCCGTAATTGGAATGAGTCTATTCGATAGTCGCGGAATTCTACCGCGATCGAATGGCTGAACGGTTTCCCGGTCTGCTTCGTGTAGTCTTTCTGCGCCTGGTAGTAGTATTTGAGCCGCGTTGACGGGGAGAGGTCGTCGAAACGCCGTTTCCATCCCTTTTCGCGCGCCTGTTTGTTGTAGGCGTCCTGCGCGAGTTTATCGAAATCGGCGGCGGCGGCGGGACGTTCCCCCTCCAACTCCGGCCCCATATCCACGTATGGAATTACGGCGTCAATAACGGACTACACGGTTACACCGGGTCAGGGGGCTGTTCCGACGGCGAATTTCCGAGCGTCACCATCCGCTCTTTAACAAAGGATTGGCGAGAAGACGAACGAGAACGGCCGAAGGCCGACGCGGCGTAATGCGCCGTACGATGTGATTCGAGAAACACTACCGTTTTCTGATTTTAAACCGTTTCGCTCCGGCCGACGTCCCGTCGGGGGAAGTGATCAGAACGCGTACGATATACGTTCCGGTCGTTTCGACCGGAAGGGGGAGTTCGACGCTCCAGGCGCCGTCCGACGTCTCGCACTCGGCCGAGGCGAGCACGCGGTCGTTCGCCTCCTGAAACGTCTGCTGATACCGGATCCGTTCCTCGTCGCTGTCCGAATACTCGGAGCGGTTGACGAGTTTCACTTTCGGCCGGGTCGGCAGGTTCACCAGTTCGACCGTCACGCGCGCCGGTTCGGCGTCGGACGGCTCGAGCGCCGACCAATTGTCGGCGGGCGGCCGTTCCGGCTCGGCCGAAACGGTGATCGACTCGTTCAGATAGCCGATCTCGGGGATTTCAAACGCGATCCGCCGGGGGAATCGGACGCGCAGAAGCGGATCGCCGAAAAGATTGAAAAGATAGCGGTGGTCTTCGAGCTGTCCGTCCAGACGCGCCGACGTCGGATCGAACGCGCGCGCCAGGCTGTCGGCGGTTCTCCGCAGTTTCGATCGGGAAAAAGACTCCGGAGACGGCGCGGTTTCTTCGGCGCTCTCGGAGGCGGACGCGGTTTCTTCGGCCGGCGTCTCGCCGGAGGGCGCCTCTTCGGGAGTCTCGTCTTCGGCGGAAGGCGGGTCGCCAGGCTCGCCGGCGCCCTTTTCGGCGAACGTCATTCGCCGTTTCGCCGCCATGATATACTCGCCGAGCGTCCGGTCTCCCGGTTCATCCGACTGGTGAAAGACTTCGTCGAGGAATTCTATTCCGAAAACTCCCATTCCGTACGGCATCGAAGTCCGGCTTGCGGCGACGGCCGCGATCGGACCGTTCGGCTTTAAGACGAACTCCTCGGCGATCGACATTTCGGTCGAGTCGTAGGCGCCCGTATAGCAAGCGCAAAAGATCAGGATCGGCAGTCCCCCCTTGCAGTCGACGTATTGAAGGTCGTCCAGTTCCATGATCTTGTAGTTTCCCTTCGGAGTGACCAGGCGGTCGAGTTCCTGATGGAGCCCGTGCCCCATATAGACCCAAAAGAGGGGGCCTTTGTTCAGCTCGTCGAGAACGGTGTATCGAAACAGCGACGGGTCGGGACAGTAGGGGCTCCGCCAGTCGGCCTGAACCAGCGTCCAGTCGTACTCGTCGGGCATCGCTCCGGCCAGAATCTGCCGCGTGGCGCTTGTGATCACGTTGTCGAGAATCGACGAAAAGCCCGGCATTCCGGCGACGAGCGCGGCGCGGCGCTGCCACGCGCCGCTCGGGGCGACCTGTTCGTAGTAGAGGATCTTGCCGACCGCGTCCTCGGCCTGACGGGGGGTGCGCGCCGGAATCCGGCCGATCGGCACGTCGGGGAAAGAGTCGCCGTCCAAGTCGGCGTACCAGTTATCCGAGGCGACGTGCGTTTCGTAACCGAACCGGTCGATCACTTTCGCCGGAACGCGCGGCGCGGGAATCACGTCGAGCGCCGAGCCGAGCGGATCGTTCGGCGCGGGCGTCTGATCGAGAAGAGGCGCGCCGTCTCCGACGATCAGAATCGCGCGCAGCGGCGTGCGGGCGTTCAGTTCGCGGATTCGGTCCCGGATCGATTCCGGATCGGGAAGGACGGCGCCCCACGAAAGAAACGACGAGGGAGCCTGCCGCGGCGACTGGACAAGCGTGTGAATCGTGTATCCCTGCGACTGCCGGTAGAGGATCCACCGCTGCATCGCCGGCAGAAAAGTTCGGGTGCAGACCAGGGCGACGTCGCCGCCGCGCGCCGCCGATTCCGCGGCGTGGGCGGAAACGGAAAGAATGGTCAGAACGAGAATAAGCGGCCACCGGGCGAGCCTCTTCATTCAACCGGACTCCACCCGTCTTCGTCTTCGGAATAGACGCGAATCTGACCGGAACGGCGGACATTTTCGCCCCGGCCGACGACATTCCCGGGAACGGGAGCGCGAAACTCCGCCGAGACCTGGCGGATCGGATTGCGGCGCGGAGCGGCTCCGGCGGCGGGAAATCCGTCGTCGACGAAGCGGGGCTCTTCGGCCGTCGCCAACCGAACCTGACCGTCTCCGCTCGGCATCGTCGAAAGCTCCGACTGGCGGACGTTCCCCGACGCGACTCGGGACGACGCGTAGACATTCCCGTCGCGCGGCTCGGCGGCCGGCAGGGGGGCCCCCTGGGGGATCGGCCGGGCCGAGGCGTACATCGGCAGCGGGCGTCCCGCCGCCGCGGGAAGTTCCCGAGGCGCGCCGCGGCGCGCCATGAACGTCTGGTTCTCTTTCCACTCTCTGATCTCGCCGTTTTTGTATCCGGTTAAAAGCTGAACGAGAACCGAGCCGTTCGACGGATCCGCGCCGACGTATTCGCCGCCGTATTCGTCATCGTAGCCGTACATCTCGGCCGGTTCGCCGAAGCGGGGAGAACGGTTCCCCCAGGCGAACTCCATGCGGTGGAGCATTTCGCCGTACCCGCCCCGTTCGTCAGCCGCCCGCCGCGGCGCGCTGCGGGCAAGTTCGTCGGGATGATTCTTTTCGTAAAGCGTCTTCTTCCGCTGGTTGACGTGCCATTGGATCACTTCCGGCGATAGTTCGCCGGTCAGAAAGGTCGACATGATCGCACCGGCCGACGGGGTTTGGTCCCACGGCATCGGCCGGGACGCCGCCGTTTGCCGATCGTGCGGCGCGAAGGCGAACCGGACCGGATTTTCCGGACTCCGCTCTTTCACCCGAACCGGGGCGTTCCCGTGCGCGCGCTGAGTGGGACGGGCGGTCGGCGTCTGATTCCGGCGCGATTGTCTCCGGCGATTGTCGGACTGCGCCGCCGACCGCGCCGTCTGCGGATCGACATTCGGATGAACCTGTTTCCGCGGCGCGTTCGGCCGCCCCGCGGCTCTTTGAGGATTCGTTTCCTGTTGGGCGGGAAGCGCCGAAAGCGCGATAAGAAGAACAAACGCGCTGAAAGCGATGGTCGTGATTCGCGGCATAGAACTCCCTGAAAACCTTTCTGGAATATCGATTCGGCTGATTGTTGACTCTTTCAAAGCGTCGCTACCTGATTTCGCCCGTCCCCTGGTTGAGCCGGGCGCTCGTCAAAAAGACGATCTCGCCCCGGTCGACCGGCAGGTCGCGGTCACCCTCCTGCGGCAGGATGTAGACCAGAACGATTCCGGTCTGCGTCTCGGCGACGTAGACGAACGACTTGGCGAGATTTCCCGTCTCGCCCGCGCCGACTTTCCGCGCGTCGCTCTCACCGCTAACCATAATAAAGTTCGGCCGCTGGGGAACCGGGACGGACGGAAAGGACTGAAGCGTCTCGTAAAGGTCGGCCTTGATGTTCCGCGTGTACGTTTTAACGAACACCGGATCGCTCCGCGCCATCAGCGCCGCCGAAAGGCGTCCGCTCTGCGAGTCGAGGTAGTAGAGCGCCTCGACGCTGCTGTTAAAATAGCCGGTCGAAAGGACCGCGCCGGAACTTTCGCTCGAAGCGGTCGCCGTAATCCCCATAGGAACCGGGCGGCGCAGGGCGTACCCGGCCATGAGCGCGCCGACGATCAAAAGAACCGGCAAGGCCGTCTGTTTTACGAATTTCATCATTTTGGTTCCTGCGGCGACTTGCGCCGGTAAGACACCCTTGCTTTAAAGGGAAAACTCCGGAGACGGAGCATACTCTTTTCGGGAGACGAAATCCAGGCCATTTTCACGCAAGGCGCGGTCTCTTGCATTTTTTCCGACGCGGGGTATAAAACGCTTAAAGCGTCCGCCCCGCCGAAACGAGTGTGCAATGTACGAAGTCGAAATGAAGTTCCGTCTGACCGCGCCGGAGACCTTCGAAACGAAGGCGGAGGCGTTGTTCGGCGCCCGTTTCGGATCGCCCCGTCTCGAAGAAGACCTCTATTTTCAGCGGGTCAGCCGCGATTTTCGCGAAACGGGCGAAGCGCTCCGCCTCCGCCGGATCGACCGGCGGCTTTTGATCACCTATAAGGGGCCGCGCCGGGACCGAGTTGTCAAGACGCGCGAAGAGATCGAACTCCCCCTGATTTCGCCGGCGGAAGACGTCCCGATCGACGAGCGGAAAGAAGCGTGGGTCCGACTCCTGACCCGGCTCGGATACGAACCGTTCGCCGAAATCGCCAAGACGCGAAAATCGGCGTCGTTCACTTTTCGGGGCCGTACCTTCAACCTGACTCGGGACTCCCTCCCCGATCTGGGGGAATTTACCGAGATCGAAACGATCATCTCCGGCGCCGGCGAACAAACCTCCGCGCAAGACGCCTTAAAAGACGCCGCCGCCCGATTGGGACTCGCCGATCCCGTCTTTGCCAGTTACCTGACTCTCCTTCTGGAACGCCGGGGAGAAGGAGCGCGGGAATCGTTCCCCGAATCGGACTAAACTTTCCGGGAAGGCGCGCCCGACTGGCGAAATGTAACGGTCGTTAGGTTCTCGCCGGGCGAAAGAATAAAAAACCCCCCAAATTACCGCTAAAACGGTAGACAACTTATCTTCCTTAGACTATGATAGGATGGGGGGATTCTATACCGAAATTTTTTCAAAAGGGTTATCAGATCCGATGAGAGTTTTACGGAATTTCTTGATTGTGACCGCGGTCCTCGCGGCGGCGCTCTCTTTCGCGCCGGTCGGGCTCCGCGCTAAAGACACCGAAAAAGACGCCGAAAAGGTCGAACTCTTCGACGCGATCGACCAAGGTCTGATCGAAGTGAAACTGAAGCAAAACGGCGCGCTCGAAGGGAATCTGACGGTGAAAAACCTTTCGGGTCAGCCCCTCGAAATCGACGTTCCCTCGGCGTTCGCCGCCGTGCCGATCGCCCAGTGGGGGGTCGGCGGCGGAATGCCCGGCGGGGGAATGGCTCCCGGAATGGGGATGGGGGGCGGTATGCCCGGCATGGGAGGCATGGGACCCGGTATGGGGGCGCAGAACCGCGGTCTTGGTCTCGGGGGGCCCGGAGGCGCTCAGCCCGGCCGAATGGGACTTAACGCCAACGGCCCGCGCGGCGGACGCGGCGGAAGTATGGGCGGCGGCGGCAACCAGTCGGTCGGCGGAAGCCGCGGCGGTATGGGGGGCGGCGGCCGCGGCGGCCGCGGCGGCGGCTGGTTCGTCGCGCCCGAAAAGACCGTTCGCGAAAAGATCCGCACCGTCTGCCTCGAACACGGAAAGAACGATCCGTACGGCGGTCAGGAATACGCCCTGGTTCCGATCGAGACGATCTCCGAAAATAAAACGACCCGCGCCCTGGTCGAAATGCTCGGCGACGACAACGTCGATCAGCAGGCGCTCCAGGCGGCGGTCTGGAATCAGGAGAACGAAGTTCCGATGGACGATCTGGCTCAGAAAGTCTATCAGCCGGCGGGGAACGTCACCCCCCGTCCCTGGTTCTCGGCCAAACAGCTTGAGGCCAGCGCCGAACTGATCAAAGCGGCGGAAGTCCGCGCCGAAGAGATCGCCGCCGAAGAGGCCGCGCAGGAAAAAGCCGCGGAGCTCAAAGCCGAAGAAGAAGCGCTCGCGTCCGGCGGAACCGAAAAGGAACCCGACACCACCATCGAAAAACTGACCGAAGAACTTCAAAAGTAACCGGCGGCGAAACCGGAACCGACGAAAACCGGCGCGGGACGAACGGTCCCGCGCCGGTTTTCTTTTTTCCCGCGCCGCGCCCCTTTCTCAGAAACTCCAAAGGAGTCCCGCGCTGGCCATGTGCGTCGTCTGACGGCTGTTAAAAAGAACGTCGTAGTCGAGATTGGCGGCGATCGTCCCGAACAGCGAGAACTTCACCCCCGCGCCGCCCCAGAAATGGTCGGTTCCGGTCGAGCCCTCGAAGAACGCCTGAGCCGGCGTATAGGTGCCGGGGGTACGGCTGAACCAGTAGGTCTGGATCGGCGCCGATTTCAGGTACTGATGAACCCACCCGATCCGCGCCTGGAGCGTCGCCAGGCCCAGCTCGGCGTCGATCCGCGCGCCGAGCGTCTGAAAAAGGGCGTCGGCTTTGAACTTTTCCTCTTTCGCGCGAAGCGCGTTCAGGTCGATCCCGTCGGATTTCACGTAGCTGTATTGCACGTTCCCGAACGGCTTTAAGGTGAACAGTCCGCCGGTGCGCATATAGTAGCCGGTCTCCAGCGAACCCCCCGCCTGCCAGCCGTCGTAGCCGAGCGCTCCGTCGCCGCCGCCGGTCAGCTCGTAGTCGTCGAGCCCCGCGGTTCCCAGCAGGCTGAAATAGAACCCGCCGGTATTGTAGCGCAGACCGAACCCGCCCAGGTGCGTCTGCGCCCGATTGGCGAACGTATCGTTCGAAAGTTCGGAGCTGTTGTAGTTGTAATACGCCGTGGCGAGCATTCCCGAACCGAGCCCCCAGTTCAGACCGATCTGCGCGCCGGTCAGTTCGTTGTCAAACGAAAGATCGGTTCCTTTCGGGTCGAGATCCCCTTCCCCGACGTAAAAGTCTCCCCAGATCTGAAACGACGAGCAGGGAAGATCAAAGCCGCGGATCACCGCGTCGTCCGAAAGGTCGCGGACGAACGAAAACCCATCGCCGCCGAGAGCTGCATCGTCGGCGCCCCGCACGGGACAGACGATCCCCAGCGCCCCCGCAATCAGAAGCGCGGCTAGACCGATCACTCGCATTTGCGTCCTTTTCATAAACTTTCGCTCCGTAAACGTCCCCTTTCGGCCGAGAGTCCCCCCTATCCCTTATCGGCTCGACGGGCCGTTATCATCAGTAAAATCGTTAAAGTTTCCCCCTTTTAGCAAATTTATCAGTCTCTTCGGCCCGGCGCGCGTGCCGGAAGAAACCGCGCAGCCTCGGCTGCTCCGTTTTCACGGGCGGAATCGCCTCGGCGCGGTTTTTTCCCGAAAAATGATTCTTCCCTGATTGTTTCCCGGTATTTTTTCTGTAAAATGAGGGGCGTAGTCGGGTCTGTTTTTCGGACCATTCACGTTCACCCCACACGAGGCTTTACCATGGCAAAAAAATCTTATCTGGCGGTTGATATGGGCGCTTCCAGCGGGCGTCTTCTCATCGGTCATTTCGACGGCAAACGGATCGAACTCGAAGAAGTTCACCGGTATATGAACGGTCCGGTCGAAATGATGGGGAGCTATCACTGGAATCTTCCCGGTCTTTGGAACGAAGTGCAGAACGGGCTCCGTCTGACGGGCGAAAAGTTCGGCGCGACGGTCGAAAGCGTCGGCGTCGATACCTGGGGGGTTGACTACGGCTACTTCGACAAGAACGGCAAGCTTCTGGGGAATCCCTACTGCTACCGCGATCCGCGGACCGACGGGGTGATGGAAGAGTCGTTTAAAACGGTCTCGCGCGACGAAATCTTCGCCAACACCGGCCTGCAGTTTATGCAGATCAATACGCTCTACCAGCTGATCGCCGATAAAATCTCCGGCTCGGTCGCCCAAGCCAACGCCGAACGCTTCATGATGATTCCCGACATCTTCCACTGGCTCCTGTCGGGCGAGATGAGCAACGAGTTCACCGACTCGACCACCACGCAGTTCTTCGATCCGGTGAAAGGCGACTGGGCCAAAGGAATCCTCGAAAAGTTCGGGATTCCGACCCACATCTTCAAGCCGGTCTCGCAACCGGGGACCGTTCTGGGAACCCTGCGCGCTTCGCTGGCGCAAGAGTGCGGTCTCTCGGGAATGAAAATCGTGCTCCCCGGCTCGCACGACACCGCCAGCGCCGTGATGGCCGTTCCGACGGCCAGTCCGGTCGGCTCGACCGACTGGGCGTATGTCAGCCTGGGAACGTGGGCCCTGATGGGAATCGAATCGCCGAGGCCGGTCGTCAACGACGTCGTCTCGGGGTTCAATTTCACCAACGAAGGGGGCGTCGGCGGAACGACCCGGATTCTGAAAAATATCTGCGGAATGTGGCTTCTCCAGGAATGCCGCCGCGTCTGGAACCAAAAGGGGCGCAACCTCGACTGGGAAGACATGAACAACATGACTTCCGGCGCGCCGGCGATGACGGCCTTCATCGATCCGGATCACCGCGATTTCCTCGCGCCGACCGATATGCCCGAAGCGATCCGCCGGTTCGCCCAGCGGACGGGTCAGCCGGTTCCGCAGGAAGACGGCACGGTCCTGCGCATCGTTCTGGAAAGTATCGCCATGAAGTTCCGGCAGGTTCTCGGGATGTGCGAAAAAATCTCCGGCGCGAAGATCAACACGCTCCACATCGTCGGCGGCGGGATCCGCAACAAACTCCTCTGCCAGGCGGCGGCCAACGCCACGGGGTGCCGCGTGGTGACGGGGCCGATCGAAGCGACGGCGATCGGGAACGTGATGATGCAGGCGGTCGCCTCGGGTGACGTCGCCGGTATCGCCGAGGCGCGCGCGGTCATCCGCGACAGCTTCGAGGTCGCCGAATACGTCCCGCAGGAAACCGCCCTCTGGGACGACGCTTACGAGCGGTTCGCAAAGATTGTCGGCTAACCGTTTTTTTCCGTCACCGATGAGTTTTTATTTTTCGAAACATACCGCCGATCGGACGGCTTGTCCGTCCGATCCACCTTTTTTGTAAACGCTCGTCGTTTCGTGAATATGAGTCGCGACGGAGAAGATTATTTACGCGGAACGTTTTAGAAAGGACCGTATATCATAATGACGAAACATATCTTTGTAACCGGCGGCGTTGTCAGTTCGCTCGGAAAGGGTTTAACCTGCGCGTCGATCGGAATGCTCCTCGAAAGCCGGGGACTCCGCGTCCGCATGCAGAAACTTGATCCTTATCTGAATATTCTTCCCGGAATCCTCAGCCCGTTCCAGCACGGCGAAGTCTACGTCCTCGACGACGGAAGCGAGACGGATCTCGATCTGGGGCACTACGAACGGTTTACCAGCGACCGCCTGACCCGCCACAGCAGCTGGACGACCGGCCTTCTCTATCAGGAAATGGGCGAAAAAGAACGCGCCGGCGAATACAAGGGCGCGACCATTCAGGTCATTCCGCACGTGACGAGCATCATCAAAGAAAAAATCGCCTACCTCGATCGGGACGACGTCGACGTGGTGATCACCGAAATCGGCGGGACGGTCGGCGATATGGAGTCGCTCCCCCACATGGAAGCTATCCGCCAGTTCGCCAACGATATCGGCAAACAAAACTGCCTCTTTATTCACCTGACCCTGATCCCCTATCTGAAAGCCGCGCGGGAACTTAAAACCAAACCGACGCAGCACAGCGTCGGCCGGCTCCTGTCGATCGGAATTCAGCCCGATATGATCGTCTGCCGTACCGAACAGCCGATTCCGGAAGAAGAACGCGCGAAAATCGCTCTTTTCTGCAACGTTCCGGCGAATTGCGTCGTGGAAGAGCGGGACGCCGATTTCTCGATTTACGAAGTCCCGATGGCGCTCCACGCCAATAAAATGGACGAGACGATCGTCAACCTCTTGGGGCTGAAAGCCGCCGAGCCGAATCTGACCGCCTGGCGCGAAATGCTCGACCGGATGCACAATCCGGAACAGGAAATCACGATCGCCGTCGTCGGCCGATACGCCGACCATAAAGACGCCTACAAGTCGGTCTACGAAGCGCTCGACCACGCCGGCGGAGCGAACCGTACCCAGGTGCGGATCCGCCGAATCGACAGCGAAAACGTCACGCGTCAGGAAACGCGCCAGATCCTCGAAAACGTCGACGGGATCATCGTTCCCGGCGGGTTCGGCGAACGGACGGTGAAAGGAACGGTCGAGGCGGTTCAGATCGCCCGCGAAAAGGGGATTCCGTTCTTCGGCGTCGCGCTCGGGATCCAAAGCGCGATGATCGAATTCGGCCGGAACGTGCTGGGAATGGCCGGCGCCGATTCGACCGAGTACGACCGCACTTGCGAGGATCCGATCTTCTGCCTCCTGCAAGACGACAAAGACCCCGAAGACGGCGTTCGCCGCGGCAGCCGCAAGGTGAAACTCGCCCCGGGCTCGAAAGTCGCGCAAATCTACGGGGCGGAGTCGGTCGAAGAGCGCCATCGCCATCGGTATGAGTTCGATTTCGAATATCAGGCGAAATTCGAAGAAGGGGGCGCTGTCCTTTCGGGCAAAACAGAAACCGGCAACCATCTCGAAGTAATGGAACTGCCGAACCATCCGTGGTTCGTCGCCGTGGCGTATCACCCGGAGTTCAAGTCGCAGCCGACGAAACCGCACCCGCTCTTCGCCGATTTCGTCGCCGCCGCCGTCAAGCATCGCGCCTAGACCGCGGCGGGAGGCGACGATTCGCTGTCCGTGTTCATTTTAAAAAAAGGGGGATCCGTTCCCCCTTTTTTTTTGCGCCCGGGCCGGGCATAAAAAAAGGCACAGCTCGCGCTGTGCCGAAAGTTGGGGAAAAGGGATTCGAACCCCTACTAAATGGTTCAGAGCCATTCGTGCTACCACTACACCATTCCCCAAGGGAAGATAACTCATTTTAATCCTTTTCGGGAACCCGTCAAGGTCTTGCGGCGCGTCTTTTTTCTGGTATGGTAAAGAATAGGGAGTTTCCCCGTCAAACGTCAACTTCAACGCCCGCTCGCAAAGGAAAAACGGATGGCGCCCCACTTTATTTTTGAAATGAACCGCGTGTCGAAACGCTTCGGCGAAAAGGTGATACTGCAAAATATCTCCCTGGCGTTCTACTACGGAGCCAAAATCGGGATCGTCGGTGAAAACGGCGCGGGAAAATCGACCCTCCTCAAAATCATGGCGGGGCTCGACACCGACATCGACGGCGAAGTGACGATGGTCAAGGGGATGCGCGTCTGCTACGTGGCGCAGGAACCGGAACTCGATCTCGCGGCCACCGTGCGCGAAAACCTGATGAAAGCGGTCGCCCCGATCCAGGAAAAAATCGACCGGTTCAACGAGATCTCGGTCCTGATGGGAGATCCCGACCAGGCCGACAATTTCGACAAACTGATGGAAGAGATGGGACGCCTCCAAGAAGAGATCGACCACCTCGAAGGGTGGGAAC
The DNA here is from genome assembly GCA_902796885.1 of uncultured Planctomycetota bacterium. Classification (GTDB taxonomy): domain Bacteria; phylum Planctomycetota; class Planctomycetia; order Pirellulales; family Thermoguttaceae; genus RUG695. Next base: position 43,418 of record CADBQY010000112.1, on the reverse strand, counting down.
TCGACCGGCGGATCGACATCGCCTCCGACGCCCTGGTCCTCCCCCCCGACGACGCGGTCATCAGTCAGCTTTCCGGCGGCGAACGGCGCCGCGTGGCGCTCTGTAAAGCGCTGCTCGAACGCCCCGATCTCCTCCTGCTCGACGAGCCGACGAACCACCTCGACGCCGAAACGGTCCGCTGGTTAGAGGCGACCCTGCGCGATTACCCCGGAACGGTGATCATCGTCACGCACGACCGTTACTTCCTCGACAACGTCACCAAGTGGATTCTCGAAATCGACAACACCCGCGGTCTGCCGTTCGAAGGAAACTACTCGTCGTGGCTGGCGCAGAAAGCCGAACTCCTCCGTCTCTCCGAAAAGAAAGAGTCGCAGCGTCAGAAAGTCTTAAAGCGGGAGCTCGAATGGATCGAAAAGGCGCATCGCGGCCGGAAGCAGAAGAACCAGGCGCGCGTCCGTTCCTACGAAGAACTCGCCGCTCAGCAGAAGATCGACGATAAGAGCGATACGGTCATTCAGATCGCTCCCGGTCCCCGGCTGGGCGAAAAGGTTCTGAACGTGCGCGACCTTTGCAAAGGATTCGAAATCGGCGGAAAATTCATTCCGCTGATTCAGAACGCCTCGTTCGACGTGCCGCGCGGCGCGGTGGTCGGCGTGATCGGCCCGAACGGAACCGGAAAGACCACCCTCTTTCGGATAATCGTCGGCGAAGAAAAACCGGACAGCGGCACGCTCGAGCTGGGCGAAACGGTGAAACTCTCCTATGTCGATCAGCATCGCGACGCCCTGAACGACGACAACACCGTCTTCGAAGAGATCACCGGAGGACGCGACCTGGTCGAACTCGGCCCGGTGAAGATGAACAGCCGTCTCTACCTGGCGCGGTTCAATTTCCGAGGCGCCTCGCAGCAGCTGCCGGTCGGCAAATGTTCCGGCGGCGAACGAAACCGCGTTCACCTGGCGAAACTCCTCAAGCGGGACGGAAATTTCCTCCTTCTCGACGAACCGACGAACGATCTGGACGTCGGCACGATGCGCGTGCTCGAACAGGCGATCATCGATTTCCCCGGCTGCGCCCTGGTGATCAGCCACGACCGCTTCTTCCTCGACCGGATCTGCACCCACCTGCTCGTTTTCGAGGGAGGGGGAAAAGTCCGATGGTTCGAAGGGAATTTTACCGATTACGAAGATGTGGTCCTCGCCGCCCAGGCGGACGCGCAGAAGGGCCGCCGCTCGAAATACCGAAAGATTCCCGCATAACGCGCATTAAGAACAAGGCGAAAGAAGGAGCATCATGGCCGAACGAAGCCGATATCAGGAAGGGATCATCAAGCGATACTACGAAAATAAAGACGCGATCATGTACCAGAAGCTGACCGAACTGGCGTCGGAGCTCTGGCTTTCCGAAGGGAAGAAACGCGCCTCGCTCTGGACCCGCGTCGAAAAGGCGCTCCGGAACATGAACGTGCCGGAAGCAAAAATCACGCAGATTCTCGAAAAGGACGACCCCGCCTACCTGGCGCGGTTCCTCGAAAAGATGGGGTAGTCCCGCCGCCCCCTTCCGCGAAGAACGCCCCTATTTTAGGGGCGTTCTTTTATATACCGGCGCAATCGGCTACTCGTGGCGGAGCGCTTCGATCGGGTCCATCGACGCGGCGCGAACCGCCGGGTAGAGACCGAAGACGACCCCGATCAGAAGGGATATCGTAAAAGCCAGCGGAATCGACCAGTAGACGATGATCGGCTTCATGTTCTGAATGATCGGCGGCAGATTCGCGACCGCGTCCGGCTTGAAATGCCTCAATAGGAACATGACCAATTCCGTCGCCGGACCGCAGGTGAGTCCGACCAAAACGCCGAGCCCGCCGCCGACGATCGACAGCACGACGGTCTCGATAAGGAACTGCCGGACAATATCTTCCCGCCTCGCGCCCAGCGCGCGGCGAATCCCGATTTCGCGCGTTCGTTCGGTCACGGTCGCCAACATGATGTTCATGATCCCGATTCCGCCGACGACGAGTGAAATTCCCGCCATCAGCCCCATAAAGATGTTGAACATCAGACGGGTCGTCTTCGCCTGTTCCAGGAGTTCCAGCGGAACGGTGACGCCGTAATCCTCGTACTTATGGTGCGCCTCCAGGTCGAGTTTGATGATCTCGGCGGTCTCGGTCACGTGTTCGACCTTGTCGACTTTCAGCGTGATCTGGTTCAGCTGTACCGTCTGTCCCTCGAACGACCCGCTCAAACGGCGGATGACCGTGTCGCCGATTCGTACCCGGAACGTGTTGATCGGAATGTATATGTCGAAAGAAAAGTCCTGCGAGTCGAGCGAACCGCCCGCCGCCGCCGACGGAGCGCGCGACTGCATGACCCCGATCACCGTGAAATTGTAGTTGTCGCCGATCCGAACCATTCGGCCGACCGGGTCTTCGTAAGGGAAAAGCTGCTCGGCGGTCTTCGAGGCCAACACGCAAAAATCACGCAGCTTGGAGTTGTCCATCTCGTCCAAAAAGCGCCCTTCAAAGACGTTCTGTTTGGTGATGTCGATGTAGTCGGCGGTACAGCCGACCAGGCGGCCGTCGACCTTGCGGCTTCCGTTGTGGAACGTCTCGCGCACCTCGCGGACCGGAATCGCCTGGATGATCGTCGGGATCGTCTCGGACAGGCGCGAAAAATCGTCGCGCGTCAGACCGAATTCGGGGATCTGCATTCCCCGTCCCCCGCGGCTCCCCTGACTGAGGACCTCGTTCGGCGGCTTGATCGTACGGACGATGATGTTGTCGGCGCCGAGACTTTCGATCTGCTCCTGCGCCTTGCGGCTGATCCCCTCGCCGATCGCCAGAAGCCAAATCACGCTCGCGACCCCGATAAAGATCCCAAGGACCGTTAAGAGGGAACGGAGCGGATGCAGAAGGAGGCTTTTCACCCCCAAGAGTAACGTTCTAAACCAAAGCATCTTCTTTTACGCCGCCGGGGGAGAGGACGTTTTGTCGGGGATCGGCGGAATCTCCCGAAGCCTTTCGTCCGACTCGATCTGGCCGTCCCGCAATCGGACGATCCGCCGGCTTCGCGCGCCGACTTCGTCTTCGTGGGTGACCAGAATGATCGTTCGCCCTTCCTCGTTGAGCCGATCGAGCAGGTCGAGGATTTCGAGCGTCGTGACCGAGTCGAGATTCCCCGTCGGTTCGTCGGCCAGGATAAAATACGGATCGTTCACCAGCGAACGGGCGATCGCCACGCGCTGCTGCTGGCCGCCGGAAAGCTGGGTCGGCCGGTGGGAAAGACGGTCCCCCAGACCGACCATCTTGGCCAGTTCGACACATCGATGCCGGGATCGGGAGGTCACGTTCTTCTGGTAGAAGAGAGGCACCTCGATATTCTCGATCACCGTCAGCTGCTGAATCAGGTTGTACGACTGAAAGACAAATCCGATCCGGCTCCCTCGGATTTCGGAAAGGGCGCGGTCGTCGAGCTGGGTGACGTCGTCTTTCCCCAGAAAGATCTTTCCCGCCGTCGGCCGGTCGAGACATCCCAAAAGGTTTAAGAGGGTGCTCTTTCCCGACCCCGACGCTCCCATAATCGCGACGAAATCGCCGCGCGGGACGGAAAGGTCGATTCCGCGCAGGGCGCGAACCGTCTCTCCCTTCAAAACATATTCGCGCGTCACGCCCGAAAGGAACGCCGCCGCGTCTTGGATGGTTTCTGATGTCATGGGCTTCGATTGTCCGGATATCCCGCGATCGTTGTCTTTTCACGACCCGGCTGTGTCGCTTTGCCGAACCTTCCGAGATCGGCGACGTCCGCCGCAAATCGAGGCCGGCTCGGAGACCGCGCTTACCGAGGCGGTCTGCGCGGACCGCCGCCCGACGGCGCGCTGGAACTACTCTTCACCGAAGTCGTCTTCCCCATATCCTGCTTGAACCGGGTGATCCCTTTCGAGAACTCGTCGGCGTTGATCCGGCCGTCTTTGCTCAGGTCGAACCGTTCGATCAGTTTGGCAAAGGTGTCCGATTCCCCGTCCGGCGCGTCGGACGCGTCGATGATGTTGTCGCCGTTGCGGTCGAGGAACGAGAAAATTTCGGAAGGTTCCTTCTTAAAGACAAATTTCATTCCGCTCTGTTCGCCGTCGTCCTCGGAAAGGGTTTGCTGCATCCGCTGATATTTGATCCGCGCGGTGCAAAAACCGATCACCAGGTCGGTGCGGGACAGCTCCCCTTTTTTCGAGCGGTCCCAGTCGTCGAAGAAGGGAAGACAGAGGGGGAGCGCCTCGGAAATTTCGTCGCGGGCGATCTGTTTGTCGCCGTCGACGTCGGCCTTCTGACAGACCTCCATCGCGGTCATGTCAAAATAGGGAACGAGCGATTCGAGCCGAGCGAACTCGTCGCTTTCCCCCCGGCGGATCAGCGAAACCAGGTAGTCGAGGAGCGCCTGGTCTTCTTCCTCCTCTTCGGCTGTTTTCTCTTTCTGTTTCAGCTTTTCAACGGAAGGCTCGTCGGACGAGTCGCCGCCGGGAACCGGACCGGCGGACGGCGCGGCGGCGGGAGCGTCTTGCGGCATATCGCCGCCGGGAACCGGTCCGCCGTCCCCCTGCGGGAAGTGAGACGCCCCGTTTTCGGCCTCGCCGGTCTCCTCATCGGTCTCTTCGCCGTCCGATTTTTTCTTTTCGGGCATACCGGGAAAATGGACTTTACTCTTGTACTGCCGCGCGCCGCTGACGACCTGATCCCCCTCGCTGAGCCCCTCTTCGATGATCACCTGTTTGTCGTTCGACAGACCGAGTTTCACCTCCTTATACCCCCATTCGCCCCCCGAATAAGTGATCACGTAGGTCTTTTTGGCAACCTCGACAATGCATTGGACCGGCACCATCAGCACGTCGGGAACCCGTTGCGCCTCGATCTGAACCTGGGCGGTTAGGCCGGAACGGATCTTATCGGAGGGGTTGTCGATATCGATGATCGTCACGTAGTCCTTCGACGACGACATCCAACGCGCCTCGGGATACTGGTTCACTTTGCTGACCGTCCCTTCAAACGACTGCGAGGCGAGCGCGTCGAAGACAATCTTCGCCTTCATTCCGACCTTGACGTTGGCGATATTCGACTCGTTGATCATCGCCTTGACCTGCATCTCCATCGGGTCGGGAAGGCGTACCATCACGTGGTTGGCGTAGACCTTCGAACCCTCCTGGATCATATCCGATTCGCGCCAGACGTCGTCGTTGGCATAGACGACCTGTCCGTCGGTCGGCGCGCGAACGACGCAGTACTCCAGCTGTTGGAGAAAATGGTCGAGCCGGTTCTTCGCGACTTCGGCCGAATAGGTGTCGCTGCTCAGTTTGGCGCGGGCGGTCTCGATGTCGGCCATCAGCTTCGTGATCTCTTTTTCGCTGGTATATTTCAGAAGAACCGCCTGCTTTAAAAGGTTGCTCTTTAAAGTGTTCACCTGCTTCTGCTCGGCGACCAGCGCCGACTCGAGCTGGACGGTCGTCGTGTATCCGAACTGGACGAGTTTTTTGGTGTAGGCGACCGAATCGGCCTCTTTTTTCTGTTCTTCCCGAGCGGTGTAGATGTCGTTTTCGATCGTCATCCAGTTCTGCTCGAACGTCCCTTCGATATATTCCTCCAGGGAAAGCTCGGCGGTCCGAAGCGAGGCGCGCGACGAGGCGACCGAGGCGCTGTTGGTGTTGCAGGTGATCTGCTGCGTGCTCGCCTTGTCTTCAAGGTCCGACGAGTCGAGGACGACGAGCCGATCCCCCTTTTTGACATGTTCACCTTCCGGAACGAGCCAGATGATCGTCGTCCCGCCGTTGCTTTCGACCTGACAGGTCACGTCGACGTTCTTGGCGCTCTGCGCGTTCCCCTTCCCGACAATCTCGTGAACGAACGTCCCGCGGGTTGCCTTCGAATAGATGACGCTGGACTTTGCCCCGCCGCCGCTGAAAAAACGCTTCCAGCCCCACCAGCCTCCGCCCCCCAGAAGGGAGAGGAGAAGGAGGGTTACGAGAAGTTTGCGGGCGACGCCGCCCCGACGCTGCGAATCACTCATTGCTCGACATACCGGTTTCGGTTGATACCGCGCCCGGCGGCGCGGTAATGGGTTCGGATCAATCTTCACCATTATAACATAGTGTACCTACCGATTAAACGCGCCGCCGACGGTTCGGTTTCGCAAAATTCCCCTTTTTCCGCGCCGCTCTTTCGAAGCGGAACCGGCGGAATCGTCATTTCCGGAAAAACCGTTAAAGAATGAATTTTTCAAAATTTCCTCTTTACATTTGTCGGAATCTCTGCCGATAGATGGAACAAGAATTATTCTGTGCCGGCGGAGGCGTATCTGCCGTCACGCCCGTATGCCGACGCGTTTCCCCGTTCGGGGAGCGGAGTCATCCTTACCGTAAAGAACGGCCGAAAAAATGATGACGGAAATCAAGATGAATCGTGGCGACTTCCTTCGGACCCTCGCCATCTCGGGATTCGCGATCTTAACATCGCGAGTGCCGGCCGAGGCGGAGCCGGAATATCCGACCACCGCGCCGATGGTCGAGGCGAACCGGGTTCTCAGTTTTACCTGGGAAGACGTCGACAAATACCCGCTCACCACGTCTATGGCGTTCGTTCCCGCGAAAAACGAACTGGTGACCGGAGGGGACGACTGCCATCTGGCGGTCTGGGATCTGGCCAACGGCGCGCTGTTAAAGCATTTCCGCGCCGACGACGACTGGATTCGGAGCCTCGCCTTTTCGAACGACGGGGTGACGCTCGCCACGCTCAGCCATAACGGTTCGATCAAACTCTGGGATACCGGCGAATGGAAATCGACCAAGACCCTTTCGAAGGTCGGTAACGGCGCCGAGTCGATCTGCTTCTCTCCCGACGGACGATACCTGGCCGTCTGCGGTTACGATCCGCAGGTGACGATCTTCGACGTCGCGCAGGGGAAAGCGAAAACGACCCTCGCCATGCCGGGCGCGGGAAATACCGTGATCCGCTTCTCTCCCGACGGGGCGACCCTGGCCGCCGCCGGGCGGAGCGGAATCGTCCGTCTCTGGGACGCCGACACGTTCAAACACCGGAAAGACCTGCGGACTGACGGACGCCGCCTTCTCACCCTGACGTTCAGCCTCGACGGCTCGCTGATCGCCGCCGGTGGCGAATCCCCGACGATCTTCGTCTGGGACGCCGTCTCGGGACAAAAGAAACAGACGCTTGGCGCCGCGATCGGAAAGACCTTCTCGCTCTGTTTCTGCGGCGGCGATATCCTCGCGTCCGGCGACAGTCTGAACTCGATTCGAGTCTGGAACCTCGAAGACGCCTCGGAATTCGCCCGCGGGTACGGGCATACCGGCACGATCGCCGCGCTTTACTTTGACCTGGACAAGGGGGAACTCCTCAGCGGAGGTTTCGACACCACCGTTCGGTTCTGGCCTTTCCTGAAACAGTGAAACCGTTTAGAAGTTGGCAGAAATTTCAGATCTGAAAAATTTTTATAAAAAAGAGGTTCAGCCGTGAGTTTTATTGATTTATTCCGCCGCGGTCGCAAACACGAATCCGTCCTGACCATCGTTCCCGAGCCGGAACCCGAGCCGGTCTCCCTTGAGACCGCCTCGCCGCTCTGCGAGCGGAAACGGTTTCTCCGTAAAAAGGCAAACCCCGTGAAAATGAACCGTCTTTGCCGCGTTGAAGAGCTCGAACGCCGCGAGCTGTTGGCGGTCGACACCACGATGACTCTGGGAGGGGTGATCCTCGAGCAGAACGAAGATATCGAAATGGGCGACCGCTTCTACGTGAGTTACGTCACCAACGTCGCGGACCCCTCGCTGGCCATGCAGGAGGTGACCTTCGAACTCGGCTACAGCGACGGCGGCACCTACGCCTTCTTCGACACCACCGCGGCCGAACCGAACGGCGGAAACTACGACACCGGACACGACCCGTTCGTCGTCTCGCCGCTGAGCGACATCAAAGCCGGCGATTTCGACTACTTCTTCACCTACGCCGACGGGCACACCGACAAGATCGGCGACGGCGCGACCTCGCTGACGATCCAGTTCCACAACAACGTCTTTACCGCCGGCAAGAAACTCGTCTTTGAGGTCGACGTCGACTTCGTCAACGCGGCGGGGAATACGTATTACACCAAATCGAACTTCGAGGGGATCGAGATGGAATACGCCGGCGTGAACTTCACCGCGAAGTTCACCGCCGATCAGTATATGCCGCTCGACACCTCGCTCTTCTACAAAGACGTCTACGTGATCGACGGACGGCTCGACATCGTCGACGATATCTGCGACAATCCGTTCACCGACGGCGGTCTGAACACCACCGGCGTTATGGAAACGATTCCGCTGACCCCCAAACCGGTCGATATCTCCGGTTATGTCTACGCCGACGTCGTCTGGGACTGCTATTACCGCCCCGAAGACGGCGACTACGCGCTCTCCGGCGTCGAAATGACGCTCTACCACCTCAACGACGACGGCGTCTTCACCCCCTACGCCAAAGATGGCAAAGTACTGACCACGAAAACCGACCGGAACGGCTACTACGAGTTCACCGATCTCCTGCCGGGCACGTATCAGGTCGTCTGCGAATCCGACATCTATTACGGCGAAGTTTACGGCGAGGACGTCTACTACTATGACAAGTGCGCCCGCGCGCAGAACAATCCGGTCAGTCCCGACCCGCTCCTCCTGACGACCGAATACCTGGTCGGCGGCTCGTCGTCCATTCAGAACAACTTCGGCAAGGTCCTCTGGGGAACGATCGCCGGGAACGTCTACGAAGACCGAAATCTCGACGGCGTCTTCAACGGCGGCGATATCGGAATCGCCAACGTCTCGGTCGAGCTCTACAAACTGGTCGACGGCGTCTACGTCTATCAGCGGAGCACGCGGACTGCCGCCGACGGAAGCTACTACTTCCTGAACCTCGAACGGGGCGCCACCTACGCGCTGCACGAAACCCAACCGTCCGGCTATTTCGACGCCCAAAACACCGCCGGGTACGTCCTGGGTCCGACCGACGTCCGCGGCGCGGTCGTCGCCGACCCGAACTTTTCGGCCGACATCCGCACGATCGAAGGGATCAACATCAATCCGTTCGAGCACGGAATCGAAAACAATTTCGGTGAAGTGAAACTCTTCTCGGTCTCCGGCCACGTCTACGAAGACCTCGACTACAGCACCACGATGACCGCCGGCGACGCGCGGATCGGCGGCGTCACGATCGAGCTCTACGAAGAGACCGGCGGAAGCCTGACTCTGATCGGAACGACCAAGACCGACGCCGCCGGATACTACGAGTTCACCGAACTCGACCTGAACCGCGTCTACTACATTCACGAAGTCCAGCCGTCGAGTTACCTGAACGCCACGAACAACATCGGCACGATCAGCGGCGCGACCTACGGCGAGATTCGGAAGCTCGATTCCTACGGCGACGACAGCCGCCTGTTCGTCATCGACCTGACGGCCCGACCCGGCTACGGCTGGAACGAAAGCGGAATTCAATATAATTTCGGCGAAAACCGCGTGAATATCTCCGGCTACGTCTACGAAGACCGCGATTCGAGCGACACCTTCTCGGTCGGCGACGTGCCGATTTCCAACACACGCGTCGAACTCTACAAACGGGTCGGAACACAGCTGGTCTACATCACGTCGGTCAACACCGACGCGGCGGGGTATTACGAGTTTAAAAACCTCGACGTCGACGGCGAGTACTACGTTCACGAAGTTCAGCCGGACGGGTATGTCAACAAGACGAACACGGTCGGTTCGTTCAACGACCAGACGCTCGGCTCGATCGTCGCCATGACCGATTACGGCGACGACGTCCGCGTGTTCGACGTCAATCTGAACGCCGCCGACAAGTCGGCGTGGAAACCCGGCGAGACCGGCGTTCATTACGATTTCGGCGAGACGATCTTGGGCTCGATCTCCGGTTACGTCTATCAGGACCGGAACGACAGCGGCGTTAAAGACACCGGCGACGCGCCGATTTCCGGCGTGACAATCGAGCTGTACAAGTGGGACGGTGTGGACTACGAGTTCGTCACCAGCACCAAAACCGACGCCAACGGCTACTACATCTTCGACAATCTTGACATCAACGAGGAATACGCCGTTCACGAAGTCCAGCCGACCGAATACAAGAACCGCTCGAACAACGTCGGCACGATCAACGGCGTGGAAACCGGCGCCCTTGTGACCGAATCGTGGGCCGAAGACGACAGCCGCATCTTGGAAGAGATCGCGCTGACCTGGGAAGGGAACACCGGAGTTCAGTACAACTTCGGTGAAATCAAATACGGATCGATCTCCGGTTACGTCTATGATGTGACGACCGGCCAGGTTCCGATCTCGGACGTGACGATCACCCTCGTGATGGAAGACGGAGCCACGATCACCCAGAAAACCGATCTGTCCGGCTACTACTACTTCGGTAATCTTACGGTCAACAAGACGTACTCGGTCATCGAAGAAGACCTCTCCGCCGTCTACACCCATGTCGGCGAAGCGGTCGGGAATTTCAACGGTGAAAAAATCGGCAAGTCCGCGACTCGCGTCCTTTCGTCCATCACCATTCCGTGGGACGACGCGCACAACAAGCCGGGCGACCAGGACGGCGTCCAGTACAACTTCTACGAAAATATCCCGACCCCGGATCCGCCGACTCCGACCCCGCACTATCAGACCGAAACGCCGATTCCGCTCTTACTGCCGGCCCGCACTTACGGCGGCCCGACTTCGCCGTTCAATTACCTGCCCGACGGCGTGGCGCCCGCGCCGGTCTCGGAAGTCCGTTACGGAGGCGGCGGCGGTCTGACCTCGCCGTACGCGTGGCACCTTTCGGTGATCAACGGCGGGTATCCGCGGTCGATCGACGGGTTCACCTCGGTGGCCGGCTACCGCGGCATGTTTAACCGCGACGGCTACACGCTTGTCTCCCTCTCGGCCGAAGAGATGAACCGCGGCCAGTGGATCGTGATGCGTTCGAGCGGCGAGCTGGCGAAATACCGGATCGGGGCCGACGGCGCGGTCGCCGTCTCGGGCGACTGGAACGGCGACGGTCAGGACGAAGTCGGTTTCTATGTCAACGGAATGTGGTATCTCGATCTGAACGGGAACGGCTCCTGGGACGACGAGGATCTCTTCGCCGAACTCGGCGGCAAAGCGAAAGACCAGCCGGTGACCGGCGACTGGGACGGCGACGGGAAGACCGACATCGGTATCTTCGGTCCGCGCTGGGTCGGCGACGAGCTGGCAATGGATATCGAAGCCGGACTTCCGGCGGCGAAGAACCCGAACACGTTCCGGAACGTCTCGCGTCCGAAAAACTTGCCCCCCGACTATCAGGATGTGGAGGTCGAAGTCCGCACCCTCCGCCAGTCGGCGACCGGCGACGCACGCGTCGATTTGATCGACCACGTCTTCGAATATGGTCATGAAGGGGACCGCGGCGTGACGGGCGACTGGAACGGCGACGGCGTCACAAAGGTCGGTGTCTACAACAATGGCACATGGCGTCTTGACGTCAACGGAAACGGCAAATGGGACGAAGGAGATGTCGAAATCCGCGGTTTCGGCTCGAAAGAAAGCATTCCGGTTGTCGGCGACTTCAACGGCGACGGCATCGACGAGGTCGGTCTCTTCGAAAGCGGCCGCTGGACCCTCGACACCAACGGCGACCACAAGCCCGACAAGACGTTCGAGTTCGGCCGCGCGGGCGATCAGCCGGTCGTCGGCGACTTCGACGGCGACGGTACCGACGAATTCTCGGTCTATCGGCCCGACAACGAGACGATCCAGGCCGAAACGATCTCGACGGACATCTGACCGGAAAATGACGGTCGCCTGATAAAAAACGCGAAACTCTTCGATATCGGGGGGTTCCGCGTTTTTTTGCGGTTCGGTCGAAGAGAGACGTTTCTTAATCGGAAAAATCGATAAGATCGTCTCCGATCCGCCGATTCTCCCATTTTTTTAAATTTACTCCTTTTAATTTGCGTGAGATGTTATTATAATGGGGTGAGCAAGGTCTGTCCCGCGCCTTCCGTTTTCCAAGACCTTGTTCCCGAAGGCGCTTCCCGAAAGCTCCCGCTTGCGGCGAACCCGGTCCTCCCCGCTTCTTCTCGGGTCTGTCCGGGGTTAAAAAGGGGTTCGGGTATAACATAGTCCATCGCGCCGCATAGGTTTGTTACGTAACATTAGGATCGATATGGCCAAGAAGAATAAGGAACATTGGGGAGATCTCGTCTCGTCGCTCGAAGAAAACGTAGAAATAACACCCGCAGAAGAAACCGACGCGAAACCGTCGAAGAGCCGCGCGAAGGCGTCCACTGCGCGTAAACGGACGGCCAAAAAAGAGAAAGCCGCCCCGCCCCTGGAAAAAACCCTCCTCGACTCGTTCGACGCCGCCGACTCGCCCGTCAACCTGACCGTCGGCGCCGATGAGTCCAACGAAAAGAAAAACCGCCGCAACCGAAAACCCGAAAAGGGTCTTGTCGAAAAAGCGGTAGCCGCCGAAGAGAAAAAAGCGCGGGAAACCCAGCGCGCCAAGCGTGAAAAGATCGCCGAGGCGATTGTCGAAAAGGCAAAAGAGCCGTTCCGCGAAATCGCCAGCCAGATCGAAGAGCGAATCGCCGAACTCTCCGAAGAAGAGGCGGCTCAAGCCGCCGAACCTGAAGAAAAGCCGACAAAAAAACGCCGCGCCGCCCGCGCCAAGAAGAGCGAAGAGTCAACGGTTCAACCGGCAAAAAAAGAGACCGTCCAAGAAGCCGCCGACGAATTCGTCTGGGATATTGAAGAGACGCTCGACGTCTCTTGGGGACGACCCCCGAGGCGCGACACCCCCGCCGAGGGCTCCGCCGCCGAAGAGGCGCCGGAAGAGTCCGCGCCGGAAGAGGCGTTCGAACTGTTTGACGGGCCGGCCCCGAAAAAGAAAACGCCGGCAAAAAAGGATTCCAAAATCTCCCGCGAAGAGGCTGAAGAAAAGTTCGCCTCCCTCTTCGGAGCCGAAGATGCCAAGGAACCGGCCGAACCGGTTCATGCCGCGACGATTGAGGACAACGATTTCTGGGGAATCCCCGACGAACCGGAACTCGGTTTCACCTCGCGTAAAAAGGAACCCGAACCGAAATCGGAAAAGACAAACACCGCTTCTCCCCGTGCCGAACGGCCGCGGCAGGATCGCGACGAACAGCCCCGGCGGGAAGAACGCGCCCCGCGTCAGGATCGCGACGAACGTCCCCGGCGGGAGGAACGCGCCCCGCGTCAGGATCGCGACGAACGTCCCCGGCGGGAGGAACGCGCCCCGCGTCAGGATCGCGACGAACGCCCCCGGCGGGAGGAACGCGCTCCGCGGCAGGATCGCGACGAACGTCCCCGACGGGAAGAACGAGCCCCGCGGCAGGATCGCGACGAGCGTCCCCGACGGGAAGAACGAGCCCCGCGTCAGGATCGCGACGAACGTTTCGCGTGGGACGAACCGTCCGCCGACGCGCGGGATATGTATGACTTTCGCGAGGAGGCCCCGCGGCGTCCGTCTCGCGACGAACGCCGTCCGCCGCGCGAAAGCGACGAGAAACTCTTTCCCACCTGGCGGGACGCCATCGACGATATCGTTCACGAAAATATAACGCGGCATGGCGGCTCGTCAAAAAACGGAAGGGATCGCCGCCGCCGATAAATCCGGCTCAGGAGACGTGTGAATGGACTCACTCGCCTTGCACCCCATATTTTCGAGCACAGCTGTCGCGTTCCTTCTTTGGACGGCCGCGGCGGCTGTCTTTTTCTTTTTGATTCGAAAAGACCCCGCGTTCCCTCCGAAACGCCGAACCGTTCTTTGGGGATTGCGCGTCCTTCTCCTCTTGATTTTCGCATTCCTCCTTTTCCGTCCTTCACTCATGCGCGAAGTGACGGTTCGCCTTCCCGCTTCGGCGGCGGTTCTCCTCGACACCTCCGAGAGTATGTCGATCACCGATCAGACTGGCCGAGCACGCTACGATGCGGTCAATGAAGCGCTCGGCGAAGCGCGCCGCGGCGGCGACGATTCACTCTTTGCTCTTTTTCGATTTGACGAAAAGACAACCTCACTGGAACCAGACGAGGCGCTCCCCGCCAAGCCGACAGGAAAAGAGACCGCAATCGGCGCAGCGATCAAAGACGTGTTGGACCGCTACGCCGGAAAACGTCTCCTGGGAATCCTCCTCGTATCGGACGGCGCTCAGCGCACCGCCGATTCTCTCGCTCCCCAGGACGCCGCTCTCGCCGCGCGCGCGGCGGGCGTGCCGATCTATCCGTGCACGACCGGTTCGGCCGACGACGCCGATCTGCGCGATATCGCCGTCACCCTTTCGGCGGTTCCCGAACGTGCCTATCTCGGGAACGAGATTGCCGTCGAGGGGCTTCTGCGCGTCTCGGGATACCGGGACACGGCGATCTCGCTCACCCTTTCGGTCGAGGGAAAACCGGCGGATCGGCAGGAATTCCGCCTCTCGTCGGAAAACCAAACCGTTCCCTATCGTTTCGTCTACGCATCGGAAGAGCCGGGACAGAAACGGATAACCGTCTCGGCCGACGTCATGCCGGGGGAAATCGCCCCCTCGAACAATGTCGCCGACGCGTACACCCTCTTTTTGAAGGGGAATCTTCGGGTTCTCTTCCTGGAAGGAACCCGCCGATTCGAAGACAAGTTTATTCGCATGGCGCTTGACGCGAAACAGGAGATCAGCATCGACTACGTCCGTCTTCCCGACGGCGAAAAGGCCGACGAGAAGCAGAAATACAGCGCGGTCGTGATCGGAGACGTCAATCCGGACGACCTCGACCCTTCGCAGCGGGCGCACCTCGAAAGAGTACTCGACGACGGCGCGGGCGTTATTTTTCTGGCCGGGCTCGGTTCGATCGCCGAAAACAACATTTCCCGAATCCCTTTTCTGGCTTCGCGTTCTCCGATCGTCCTAACCGGCCCGACGCTTGATCGCCAAAACGCGGAAAAAGGATTCGTCGGCCGCCCTCTGCGCGCCGCCCCCGCCGAGGGGGAAAGCTCGCACTACCTAGCCCGTCTCGCTTCGGAACGCGGGGAATCGAAAAGGATTTGGGACGAGCTCCCTCCGCTCGATTCGATTCTCGATCTTGACTATCTGAACGGGCAAATCGACCAAAAACACGCGGAAAAGAAAGCGGGCGCCGAAGTGATCCTCGCCGCGTCCGATCCGGACGGAAAGACGTTTCCGCTCCTTTTGGTCAATTCGACCGGCCAACGCTCCGCCCTTCTCCTTTCCGACTCCACCTGGCGCTGGGCGATGAGCGAAAAGAAAGCCGCCTTCGAAACATTCTGGCGGCAGCTGATTCTCTGGGCCGCCGGACGCGATATGCCGGCCCCGGGAGAACTTGAAATCGAGCAGGACGCCGCCGTTCTCTACCGGGGTGAGCCCGCGCGGGCGAGGGCGCTCTATATGCCGTATCGTCCCCAAGCGGCCGACGGGATCGCGTTCGACGCGTCGGTCGCCACGCCCAGCGGGGAACGGATTCCTCTCGAGCTTGACCGGGATCGGCGCGTCTTTTTTCCCCACACCGATCAGCCGGGTGAATACGTTCTTTCGATTGAGGTGAACGAAAACGGAAAGAAGAACGTCCAGAAGCGGCGATTCCTGGTTAAGGAGAATCACCGCGAACTCGAAAATCCCGCCGCCGATACGGCGCTTCTCGCGTCGCTGGCCGAGATCACACGCGGTAAGACGATCGCCGCCGACTCTCCGGCCGACTTTTTCGAGGAGATGCGCGAGAAGAAAAATTCGGCGGTCGAGACGGTCCGTTCGCACCGCGACTTGTGTGACAATTGGTTCTTCTTTACCCTGGGGGTCGTTCTTTTAAGCGCCGAATGGCTTTTGCGAAAAAAGGGGGGACGCGCCTAACCCTCTTCCCTTTTTTGACTCCCGTTTTCCGTTCCGGCGGACGGATTCGTCTCTTCGCCGGGCCGCGCCGGTATCGGCGTCTCTTCAATGACAAGGTGATCGACCGTCTCGACGCGGGAGCGTTTTCCCGAATTCGGCCGGTCCGGATCGGCGCCGAGCAACACAGTCGCGCCGTTTCCTCCCGACGACGCCGCGGAACCGTTCCCGATCGAAAAATCCTCCGGTTTCGAGGGATCGCCCGTCCCGCTCTCCCCCGAACCGGGCTCGGCCGACGAAGCGGTCTTTTCCTCGTCGGCGAGTTCCGCGTCGGTTTTCGTCGTGTCCGTCTCGGATGTCTCGGCGCTCTCCGCTGCCCTTTCGGGCTCTTCGCTCATGCGGGACGTCTCGTTCCTGCGGTCAAGCCTGAGCGCCCGAACTCCTCCGACCAGAATGGCCGCCGCCGTCAGTACGGCAAAAATCGAGAGAACCGTCCGGAACGGCGCGAGCGAGATCGTCTTCGAAGTCGGAATCAACAGAAAGATGTCCCGAACCTTATCGGCCGCCCCGAAAAGAAGCAGGTCGACCGATTCGCCGGAAACGGGAACCGGCGCGGCCGCGGCCCCCCCCTCGTCGGCCGGAACCGAAGCCCCCCCGTTTTTTTCGTTCCGCGGCGGGGGAAATTTGATACGGCTCGAAAGATCCTCCCATCGATTCAAGATTTTCGTAAACTCTTCCCTATCGGCCGATTGAGAACGCATCGTCGGGGAAGAGCCCGTTTTCCGACCGTCGTAAAACGCGCCGTTCTGAGACTCTTCAACGACGGGACGTTGCGGTTTGGAAAAATACTCGCCCACCTGGTTGTAGAGGGGAAACCAAATATCGAACCAACCGGCAATCCCTCCTGGCGAAATCGGATCTTTCGAGTCGGACGACTCGATCAGATCGAGGAGATACGAAAGTCTCTCCAGGTTCAATCGCGTCCGAAGCGCCGCGGCCTTGTCGGCGGGAATCGGATATTTCCAGTTTCCCGACACGGACTGCGACAAAGCCAACCGCGTTTCGGAGACGCTCTTCCGGATCAATTTCAGATCGGGCTTCTTCTCCTCCTGGCTGACGTAATACGGCAGACGCCGCGCGTCTTCGTCAAAATGCACCGTCCAGAACGTCGGCGCGGTCTCGGTTCCGACCGGAATCGGCGCGGTCAGGAGCAATTCCCTATAGAGGTGGTACCGAACGCGAAAACGGCTCTCCTTCGATGTTGCCGAGACGAAGACAAGCTCCAGCCGGACAAACGAAGACTCGGAAGCGAACCGGAAGCGAACCACCCCTTCGCGCGGGCCGGGAAGCGGAGCCAGGGGAATGCCGGCCGCCTCGGCGTGCAGAAGACGAACCGCCGAAGGGACTTGAATATCGCATTCCTGCGCCGTTCCCATACGTATATCATACACCGCGCGCGCCCAGTAAGACCCGTCGCTGCGAACGTGGTATTCCGTCTCGACTCGGCCGAGACGAATGACCGCGTTTTCGGCGGAAACTGACGCTTGGTAGGAATCCGGATCCGTAGGTCTGTATGTCTGGAACATATTGAACGCCACGTGTGACTTTTCGGTCACTTCGTGCGGAAAATAACCTGTCGGCGTAAAGGAAAAGTGGGCGATCTGCCGCTGAGGGGCGGTTCGGATCTGTTCGGAAGCGCAAATCTCCAGATTCGCGGTCTGCCACCGGAGAGACGCGTCGCCGATCGCGCGGGGGAGCCGTATTTGCACCTTCCGCCGCGCGGCCCCCGCAAAAACGAGCCGCGGCAGACGAATCTGTTCGCCCGGCACCTGGGCAAAAAGAACAAACGCCGTCTCTCCCCGGACCGGCTCGTTCGGCGTCAAGACGAGACGCCGCCCCGCGCCGGGGGAACGTTCGATTCCGACCGCGAATACGGCCGGTTCGATTCGAACCGAATCGGAACGGAACGATTCGTCAATTTCAAACTCAAAACGATCGGCCTGCCCCGACTCGACACGAACCGAACAGTCGGCGCGCAGTTCCCACATCCGGTCGGGATTCTCGGCCAGGGGATAGAAAAAGATGTCGGCCGCCAGAGACGTTTTCGGACGATTCGGCACGATCGAAATCGGCGGCGGGAGAAGCGACGCCGCGGCGGCCGGCAACGCCCACCGTTTCTGACCGTTGGCCGCGGGGAGCCCGGTCCAGTCTTCGGGAGGAGTAAAGTCGCAGTAGACGGACGGAATCGGCTCGTATCGAAGTTCCGTTTCCTCCGTCGGAATGTCGAGGATTCCGGTCAGCGGAAACCGATCGGAAGTGACCGTCCGCAAGCGAAGGTCGATCTGATAGACACCGTTCTGAGGCTCGTCGAAAAAAATGTGTAAGAGAGAATCCTCTTCGCTTTGGCGCAGGGAAACCGGCTCTTTTCGGCTGTCGGTCATTTCAAGCGACTCGATGACGGACTTTTGCGGAATACGCAGCGTCAGTTGCCAAAGTTCTCCCCCCGTGTCGAGCGCGGCATGGTAGATTACCGTCGTGTCGCGCAGGTTGAACTGATACAGGGCCGACTCGGTCATCTTCGGTTCCGGCGCGGCGGGAAGGAACGAAACACTCCTCCTTTGGACGTCGGGATCGGTCAGATCGTATTCCGCGGGATAATACCCCGTCGGCATCAGAAGGCGGTTCGAACGGATCGACGCTTCGTCGACGCGAATCGTCGGCAGAGGAAGTTCCCCCACCCCGCTGAAATCGCGCGGGGCAAAATCGGCGTGAAGGGTCACCTTTCCGCTCGTCGGCTGACGGAGTGTGATCGATACCTTATCGCCCGACTCGGAAATCGGCGAAGGGATCAGATCGGTGTCGGGACTGGTACATCGTAGAAGACGGTACCGCGGATCGGAAAGGAAAGTGATCGCCGCGATACGGCCGGATGTCTGAAGGCGGAACTCGCCGCGCAGAACGATTTGGTTCCCGGCGAGGAAGAGACGAAATTCTTGCTCGGCTTCAATCGGCGATTCGCCGAGGGAGGCTCTCTTTTCGGGCGCAAAAAAGGTAATTCCCGCGGTCTGTCCCAAATCGGCGGCGAGAATCCCCGGCGAAGTCGAAACCTGTCCCATCGCCCCGCGGAGAACGGGAGCCGCCGCGTCGGTCGGCAGACGCAAAAGAAGCTTCGAGTCAGGAATGACCGGCAGAGGAAGAAAAAAACCGTCGGGAGTCTTTTCGCCAAACGGTTCGGTCAAGAGGGAAAATTCCAACCGATGGGAACCGGCGGGGATTCCCCGCAGTTCCAGGCGAGTCCGATCGTCGTCCCGGCTCATCGTCACGCTTCCGGCGACGCCGTCAATCAGAATCCCCCCCTCCTGAAAAATCGGCATCGCGGGCAGTTCGATCAGACTTTCGGTCCCGGCGGTCAGAATCTCGAATTTTGCCGTCATGTGAAAGAGTGTGTATTCTCCGGTCTCGCGGCTGTAGTTCAGCTGCCCTTCGTAAATGGCCGACCGGAATCGGGCGGCGCCTTCGGGAGCGGCGTTCTCGCGTTCCCACTCGGTCAGACGGCTCTGAAGCTCTTCGGAAATCCAAACCGGTTCGTCCGCGACGCGCTGGCCGTCGCGGACGGGAACGAAGATCGAATAGCTCTCGTCGGCGGCGAGGGGAAACGTGCCGAACAGAACAAAAATGAGCATAGCGGCCGTTCGCGGAACAAGACCGATTTCCGTATCGTCGTCTTTCGGATCGGCGGGGGACGTTCCGTTCGGCTCGCGATGATAGAAGAAGTTAAAGATTGCCGCGACCGCCGACGCCGCCAGAACCCCCACGGCAACCTGGGCGCCGACTTCCGACGCGGTCGCAAAATACAGGAGGATCAGCGGAAAGGTCAAAAACGCCGTATGAACCGCCTTCAAACGAAGTCCGAACGCCAGGCAGAGCAAAAAGACGAACATCTGTAAAATCCGCAGTCGGTATCGGCTGATCAGGCGGTATTGCGTCACCGGCGAATCGAGCGGCAAACGAACCAGGTCGACGTTATGCCGCGCGTCGAGCCGATAGTCGGTCGGAATGTTGGCGGTCCAGTCCCCCGAGAGGACGGGAAGGTTCAGCCGGGGAACCTGGCGCGGGATCGTCCCCTTAAAGCCGAAAGGAGCTATCCGTGTTTCATATTCAAACGAAAGGGTGAAATGGCGCTTCTCCACCGGCAAAGGAATCTCCAATTTCCGTTCCTTTTGATGAAACGCGTAGGGGATCGGGTCGTTCCCGCCGCGCACGCTTCCCGCATTGACCAGCTCGATCGGCTCGGGAAAATCGATCTGCAGCGAAGGAATCCCCGTGTTTTCGATTTGGCAAATCGCCCGCGTCCGAACCGTTCCGGTCGCGGCGTACTCGCTTTCCAGACGAAGGAACCGGCATAAGCCGCTTCGACGGTCTTCAAGGCTGTCGCGCACCGCCAACGTGTACCCGCCTTTTTCGGAAGGCGAATAGCGATACGAAGCCAGCGCCGAAGAGGCGGCTCCCTTTTCGGCGGGGGGCGGAGTGATCGGTTCGAGGCCGCGCACATCAAGCCGCACGGGGGTAAACTCGGGAGTCGAAACGTCTACCCGAGCGGTCTGCCCCGACGTGCCGAAAAGGGTCGGCAGGGGAACGACCGCGCCGCCCGAAAAGGAAGCTTCGCGCTCGCGCGAAAGACGGACCGTAAACGGAGCGCTCCTTGGAGTGGAAAGGAAAATCTCGCCTAAGAACCGCCCTTCGGAAAGACGGTACTGTTCCCGCTCGTCTTCGGTCGCGAGACGCATTTCGATCGCCGTCTCGTCGCTTCCCGACTGCGTCGTCGCCATCTTCCAGCCGCCGGAATCGTTTGTGTTAAAGCTGAACAGAATCCTGTCGAGCAAAAAACCGGCGGGAGGGACGCAGTGGATGTTCCACTCTTCCGAGATCGACCCGTCGTAAAGCGCCACGCGCCCCGAAAGCTCCGCGGTATACTCGAGAGCGTCTTTTTCGAGACGAACGTTCGCGTCGGGCGCCGAGTCGTTCAGTGAGAAAACCCTCCCTTCGGGCAAGGCGCCGTAGAGACGCCGCACCAGATCTTCCGAAACGGCGGCGGCGGTAAGAGACAGCCCTTCGCCGTCGACCAGGGAGATTTTCGTTGGAGAATCGGTCGTTAGCGCCAAAAGGTGCGCGCCGACCACCGGCTCGCCGATCACGAGCGGTTCGTAATCGGAAAGACGGGAGGTCGGGCCGATCAGACCGCGCCGTCCCGTAATACGAATTTTCAGCGGCTGCCCGACAGAGAGAGGCTCTTCAAGCGCCAGGGTCAGACCGTAAGCCGCGGAGGACGGTTCCGAGGACGAAGCGTCAGGGGCGGCGTCATCGGCCGCTCCCGGATCGGTCGCCGCCGGACCGCGCGCCGTCTCGAGACGGAACGGAATCGACGTTCCGTCGACGGAGACCGATTCCGGTTTCCATTCCCGCTTGATCGGGAACGTCAGGCGTCGCGTATCGGAAAGAGGCGTCCGGACGAACAGGTCGGTCTCGAATCGAAGATCGCTGCCGGTGACAAGAATCCGCGTCGCGCTCTCGATCGTTTTTTTCTCTTCGGCGCAGACGAGAGGGATTTCAATGGTGCCGGTTTGTTTGAAAAGCCGCAAAAAACCTCCCGGCCCACTCCGTCCGGCGTTGGTGAAGATATAGTTTTCCGGAGCGGTCGGCTCGTCGAACGAAACGGCAATTTCCGTTTCTTGCCACGCGGTTCCCCGGGAACGTACCGGCGGAAGGCGCAGGGTTCCGACCTCGTCGAAAGGGGCCAGCGCGGTCAAGGTCAGGATTTCGGTTCGAGACGAAGACGCCGGAGGCGCGGGAATCAGGATTTTCTGTATCCGTCCCTCTTTTTCCCAGACCGCGCCGGCGGCGCCGGACGATTCCCACTCCACTTTTTCCGGAAGAAACGGTTCGTCGAGAAGAAGAGTGATCGGACCGGCAAGCCCTTCGGTACCGGTAAAACGGGCGGTGTAAACCAGTTCGATCCCCTCCAGAGACACGCGGCAAAGAATCTGTTCCGAAACGGACGGCGGTACGGACGAGGTCGGCGAAGTCCCGTTTTCGGAAAGGGTCAGTCTGAAATCCCCGCCCGGTCCCGGTTCGATCAGCCAGCGACCCTTCTCGTCAAGGCGAGTCACCAGTCCCGAGTCGACCGAAGGAGACAGGTTTTCGGGAAGGGTCAGCCGCAGACTGACCGCCGGGGCGGGCGGCAGTTCGAAGTGAAAGACACGCCGGGCTCCCTCCTCCGACTCGGAAGCGAGCGACCAGGCGAAAAGGAGCGTTTTTTCTGGCGCGATCCCGTTGACAGAGACCGACCCTTTTCCGTCCGAGACGACGGCTCCCTCCCCCCCCTCGCTCCAGCGCAATTGCGAAAGAGCGACCGAACAGGGAGTCAGTTTACAGGTTTGGGGGGACTTGTCGGTAAAACGAATTTCCCCTTCCCCTTCGCTCAACGCGCCGTCGGCCAGCGTCCCTTCCAAACGTATTTCGGCGAGCGCGCCGGAAGGTTCCGCCGAAACGCGGCTCAGCGCGTCGAGCCACCGCTGGAAACGCTCCATTCGAACGGGATAATATTTCTCATCTCCCCAGGGGGAACGGCTGATCTTTTCGGCGGGAACCATCCAGTAGCGGTAGCGCAAAGGCTCGTCGGCCGCCGCGACCGCGAAGACCCCCGCGATAAAAAGAGAGATACAGAGAAGGAGGGGCCTGACGCTCATGACTCCCCCGTTTCCGACTCGTCGGCCGGCGGATCCGCTTCCGGTTCGGACGCCGGCGCCGCGACCGGCGAAGATTCGGGCTCCGAGAACGAAGAAGGACTGACCGATACCGGCGCGGTCGAGCCGCCGCGCGACTTCTCTTGCGTCGGCACCGCGAGCGGACGCGTCGTGACTGTCTGAACAGAAGCTGAAACCTTGCGTCGTTTCATACGGTGCCGTAAAAGGAGAACCACCAAGATCAGTATCGCGCCGATCACGGTGGACTGCAGGTAAAAAAGAACGACCCGCGGCCGGAAGAGGAAGAGCGACAGCGAAACGGTGACCGAAAGGAGCGCCGCCTCGACGTACCGCAGGCGCGGAAAGTAGAAATATCCGATCCCGAACAGGAGAATCAGTCCGCTTCCGATCAAAATGACCGCGGTTTGACTGATCAGGTGGATGTGCGACCGGGTCGGAGGATTGAAACTGCTCAGAAGATAGACGTTCGCGGTCTTGGGCGGCTCGTCCCCTTCGGCGGGGGACATTCCGACCGCGGCGGCCAGCTGGCGCGTCGTCAGATGGCGTCCCAACTCGTCCTCTTCGGAACTCCACCCCTGCGGTATCTGACGCAAAAGTGTGTTGGACGGAAGAATGAGCTGCAGATAGCAACGCCGGATCATCGTCTCCCCCTTCAGATCGGGAAACTCGAGTACGTGTTCGCCGCGCGGAATCAGATACCAGATCGAAACGAGAGCCGGCTCGGTCTTGGCGCTTTCGGGAAGAGGAATCCGCAGTTCCCGCTCCTCGCTGACGTATTCGGGCGCGATTGAAACGCCGTTGACGCTGACGGCCATCTGCTTGGCGTCCGCTCCTTCCGGCAACTTGAGGGAAAAGGACGGCTGACGGCCGCTGATGCGGCAGCTGATTCGTTCGAAATAAGAACTCCGGTCCAAAAACGTCTGCGCCCAGATATACTCGGCGATCAGTCCGCCGGCCGACTGCGCGCTCCCGTCAAGAACCACGCGCAGGGGAAGCCATTGCGGCAAAGCCGAAGCGGAAGGGCTCGAAAAACTAAAATGGCGAACTTCCTCCTTCTGCGACGTGTTTATCTTTTTCCAGATATTTTCTTCCTCGGGAATATGGAGCGTATATTCGAGGGGAACGGTCACCTCGGCGCCGCTCGTCTCGAGATGCGCCGCGACGGGAACCGCCAACGGTATGTTCATAATACACGACTGATCGCGGCTGATCGCCGGCAGATCGATCCCCGCGCGAAACTCCAGGCGAACGTCGCCGATTAACCCCGGAGCGGGAAGACGGATCGTCCGGCGGGTGATATCGATTCCCTCCGTTCCCTTTTCCGAAGCGAGCAGATCGGCGGTGACCGGTTTTCCGTTAAGGAAGATTTCCTGGCCTGTCAGAGGAGAAATTTCCTGCGGAACGATGAAATCGAGCGACTGAACCGGAACGTATTTAATGTGGTACACAAGAGTCTGAACCAGCTCGGCCGGCGTACGGTCGAGCCGGATCGAAAGAGACGAGTTGACCGAAACTTCCCCGGTATGAAGGATGGAACGAGAGGCAAAAAAGGGAAATTCCCCCTCGGACGTCCCATCACGCTGGACCTGATAGACAAGGGGGGCCTGCTCGCGGGAAGGGAGTTCGATCGTAGGGTGGAAGCCCGCGGATTTCTTCGGTGTCAATCCTTTCAGACGGCCGGGGAGCGGTATCAGTTCGATATTGTCGTCGGGAACAACGGTCACCGTCGCCGGAGCGACCCAGTCGGCTAAAGGTTCGGGAATGTCAAATTCAACCGTCCCCTGCGGCGTATCCGGGTTGTAAACCGATTCCCACGAGAGGGTGAAATCACCCTCCAGCTGTTTTTTCAGGGGGAGAACCGTC
Organism: uncultured Planctomycetota bacterium; assembly: GCA_902796885.1. Lineage (GTDB taxonomy): Bacteria > Planctomycetota > Planctomycetia > Pirellulales > Thermoguttaceae > RUG695. Next base: position 18,892 of record CADBQY010000112.1, on the reverse strand, counting down.
TCGTCCGTCTCGGGATCGACGTAGATGTTGCCCGAATCGATTCCGCTCTCGTCGTCGAACGCGGCGAAAAGCCATTTCGAGTTCCTGATCCGAACGGAACGAAGGGGAGCGCCGTAGACGGAATACGCGACGCGTGCTTTCAGGCGGACCTCCTGTCCGCTGACCAGAACCTGGAACTCCGGCTGGGCGACCAGGCGCGTCTGCCGCGGAATCGGATCCGATTTGAGCGAAAACGGTTCTTTGTAGAAGCGGAACCTCGCGCTTCTTCCCCCTCCTTCGGCGGTGTCAAGCTGGCCGATATCGCGCACCCCGGTGCCGGGAACAAGCCCGGGGAGAATATGATCGTCGTCGGGAAGACGGACGATGATCTCGCCGGTCTCCTTCTGGGCTTCTTCGAGGTGAAACCCGGTGCATTCCCATTTGTTCTCTTCCGCGGTCGGAACAAACGCCTCCAGATGGAGGAGAAGCGAATCGATATTTCCGGGGATCGAGACTTCAATCGTCGGAAGCGGCCGAATATCCGTGGCGGGTATTTCACGGTAAACCGCACCGGGAATATCCGTTCCCCCGGCCGAAACGTGAACGTTCTGCATGTCGGGACGCGCCCCTTTCGGCATTTCGACCCGAAGGAGACGGCTCGACGCCGTCTGGCTTCCGCCGAAAACGCGAATCGGAAGCGAAACGTCGTACTCGATCCCGTCCCCGGTCGGACTGAGATCAATCGTCGCGTTTTCGACATGGTAAGTCACCGGGAGCGCCGCCTCATTCTTTTCGGCGGGACGCCAGCGGATCGCCGTCGCGGCGCCGCCTCGGTTAAATCCGTAGACCTTCAGCTCCGACGACTTTTCGTTCAGACTGACCGGGGCGGCGGCAATCACCCCTTCGGATGTGCCGATTTCGACATCGGGAAGAGGAACGACAATCCGGGCCCGGGAACTGACCGCCGGAGGTGGTGTCAGGAAAAGAACTTGTTCGTCGGACCCGTCGGTCTGCGACACCGGAAAGAGGAGCGTGAGCCGAACGTTATAGACCGAAATGGCCGCGGCCGCATCTTCGTCCGCGGACGAGTCGTCGGGAGTCTCTTCATTCTCGACCGGTTCCAAGGGGGGAGCATCTTCGCCGGCCGCTTCCGGAATCTCGTGAGAAGGATTCGGAAAGATCAGAACGGCATACCCGCCCGTTTCCGAATCGACGTCGAGAACGGTCTCCCCGGGCCCTTCGGCCGTGAAGTTCGTCTCTCCGGCTTCGCCTTCGGGACGGAAAATCCCCTCTTTCATCCCAAGGGGGACCCGAATCGGCCCGGACGAACCCGGCACAAGACTCAGACTGATTTTATACTCGATCTCCAGACGCGCCTGCGATCCCGAAACGTCGCCGTCGAGTTCAAGAGACATGATCGTAAACGAATCCGTCTCGCGCGGTTGCTGGTTTTGATCCAACAGGGCGGTCACGTCATCAACCGACCAGTTCGGAAGGGGCACCTTCCAGTTCCCGTCGTCATCGAGAAGCCAGAAAGTTACGCCTTCCCTCGGCCCCCCCTCCTGAGCGCACGAGAGAGAGACGTCGAACATCATCATCCCCAGGAGCGCCGAAACGAACCAGACCGATAATCGGCCAATCCTTCGCCGCGCGGGACGGAATCTCTTTTTCGGAGTAATTATCATCGAATAACCCTTATGGGATTATAACATATAGAAGATAAGGATACTGGACAAAAGGCGAAAAATCAGTGTTTTATCTGGCTTTTTGCGGAATTTACCGATTACAACGATAATATAGAATATTTAGATAAAATAGCAAAGTCAATTCCGGCGCGGCGGAGATTTTCGTTCCTCTTCCTGCTGTTCGCGCCGCACCTCTTCGGGAGTCATCCGCAGGTCTCGCTGAAACTTCCATCGCTGAAAGAAAAGGTCGGCCAGCGCAACCCCGATTGAAAAGAGGGCCAGACGGATCGTCAGGGGAAAGAGAAACCGGCGGAAAAGACCGGGCCACTCGCCCGACGCGGAGCTCAGATACTCTTCTCCCGTCGCCACACGCCGAATCCAAAACGTAACCAGCCAGATCGTTCCCAGAATCTGGACCGCGGCTAAAAGGAGACGCCAGAGCGCGTCGAGCGAAAAAAAAGCGCCGAGTTTCGGCAGAAGGCGGGAAAAGTCGGGGACCGTCTTTTCGGGGAGAAACGCCCAACCGCGCGTCAGCCACGCGGTCATCGGTGGAAGAAAAAGAGCGGCCGACGCCAGGGCCGCCATCAGGGGCAGGAAGGGCAAAAAGCCGCGCGCCGCCTCGTTGACAAGGGAGTCGGGAGTCAAATCGGCCGTCATCTGACGGAGCCGGCGCGACCAAACCAGGAAACGTTCGACGCACCCGGCGGCGGAAAGTTCCACGATCAGGAGCATCGCGAAAAAAAGGAGCGTTCCGGTAAAAAGGCCGACCGCGGGAAACTTACCCTCGGCGCGCGCCTGGTTGATCCTTTTGATCGTCGGGACTTCGGTACGATTTTCATGATCGCTCATCGGTTCCTCCTCTTACAGCGACGAAAAAAGGGAAGGAAGGAGCGCGTTCCAGTCGGGGAGTCGTGTCCCGACCAAAAGGAGAATCCCGCCGAGCGCCAAATGTAATACAAAAAGCGTCGCCAGCAAATTCCCCGAAAAGGTGAGCGTCATTGTCAAAAAATGGAGTTGCGAGGCGACGCGGTTTAACAAAGCGCTTCCGAGCCAAAGAGCGAAAAGCGCCGCCAGGATCGGTAACGCCGTCGTCGCGCCTAACGCCGCCGCCTGTGACAGAAGGGCCGTCAAGGTCGAAACGGCGCTTTCCGGAGCAAAAAGTGTTCCGGGAGGAAACGCTTCGTAGAGAGAAATGACCGCCGTCATGAATTTTTCAAGTCCGCCCGTCGCCAGAAAAACCGCGAGCGCCGCGAGGTAAAGGAGCGTTTCCAGCGCGCCGTTCTCTTCGCCCAATTCCGGATCGAGCGCGGCCGCCGCCGAAAATCCGCCGACCCGGCTGACGAGCGCGGCGCCGACCGAAACCGCGGTAAAGAAAATCGCCGCCGACGCGCCGATCGCCAGACCGATCAGGTATTCGCTGACCATGAAGAACAGCTTCTCGGCGGGCGCGGCGGGGGGCGTGAGGTTCAGATGCCAGAGGGAAGGAAGAACGGCGACCGCCAGAACAAGCGCTTCGGTCAGCCGGACCGTTCGGGGAACACGCCGTCCCCCGATCACCGGCATGACCCAGAGGAGTCCCGCGACCCGCGCGAAGACCAGAAACGCCAGCCAGACGGTCGGCGCGCCAAGCGCCGCGGCGGCGCCCATCAGAAGGTCCCTCCGATCCCCTGAGTGATTCCGGCGATCAATTCCCGCGAGTAGTCGAGAAGACGCGCGGTCATCCAGGGGAGAAGACGGAGCGCGGCGAACCCCATGACGATCACCTTCGCCGCGATCGAAAGGGTCTGCTCCTGAATCTGCGTCGCGGCTTGAAGGACGCCGATCAACAGACCGACCGCGATCCCCGCGATCAAAATCGGAGCCAGAAGGGTCAGGGTCTGCCAGAAGAAATTTTGACACAGAGCAAGGACGGCGTCCGGTTCAATCATTTCGCCCTCCTACACAAAACTGAAGCTGTCGATCAGCATCTGAACAACGGGGTCCCACGCGTCGAGCAGCACAAAAAGCATCAACTTGAACGGAAGGGAAACGACGGTCGGCGGAAGCATCATCATCCCCATCGAAACCATCACGCCCGAGACGACAAGATCGATGATCACGAAGGGGAGAAAAAGCTGAAGGCCGATGAAGAACGCGGTTTTCAGCTCGCTGAGAATGAACGCCGGAAGGAGAGCGCGCCAGGGAATATCCTCGTAATACTCGGGCATCTCGGCGTCCGGGATCGATCGGAGAAAAAGGGCGATCTGCCCGGTATTGCGGGAACGTTCGATCTGTTTCCATAAAAAGGTGCGGACCGGCGTCTCGCCCCGGCGCACAGCTTCCTGAAAATCGATCTGCTCCTGCGAGAAAGGAACCCACGCCTCACGATAGACGCGCGTCCAGGTCGGCGTCATCACCAGGAACGTTAAAAGGAAACTGAGGATCGCCAGAATCTGCGTCGAGGGAATCTGCGCCAGACCGATCGCCTGACGCAATAGGGAAAGAACCGTGATCACCCGCACATAGCAGGTCGCCGCGATGAGAAGCGCGGGGACGACCGCCAGGAGCGCGAACAGAAGGGGCAGATTCCCGCCGCCGAGCGCTTCGTTGACAATCGGCGGAAGAGCATGCGCTTTTTCGGTAAGCGCCGAGGTCGCCTTCGTAAGCGCCTCTCCCGCCGATCCGGACTCGGCGAAAGCGCCGGGAGCGACAAAGATCGCAGAGAGAAACAACACGCCGTACAGAAGGAAAGATTTCATTGCGGCGTCCCCTTTCGCTTAATCGCTTCGCCGATGCGCGCGACTTCGTCGGGATCTCCCGTCTCGGCGAGCTTTTCGATCCGCTCGCCGGTGACCGAAAGGAGAAGAAGCCGACCGCCGAAGCGGACGAGCGCCAGACGGCTTTTTGCCGAAAGGGGAACGAGCGAAAGAACGTCGAAAGCGCCGCCGGGAGCGGGAACTCCGCGCCCAGCCGCTTGGAATCGGCGGAGAAACCAGAAGAGGGCGAAGACCGCCGCCAGAACCAACAAGAGTTTCGCCACGCCGTCGAGAAGGAGATGTTTCGCCGTCGGTTCGCTTTTTTTCGGGGCGTCGGCCGAAAAGTGGATCGGAGTCTTTTCGAGCGCGGGCGACTCGTCATCCGCGCTCGCCGAAACCGGACTAAAGGCAAAAAGAGCCGCGAAGATCACTAGCGAGAGTGCCGCGGCGTTTATCCGGTGAAAGGGACTTTGCGGGGAGAGAGTTGCTTTCATCAATCCGAACCGTCGTATTTTCGTGTGATTTTCACCGCAATCATACCGTTTTGTACCATTAGAACCCCTTCCGCCGCGCGCTCTCCCCCATAGTAGAGGGTCACGGTCGGCTCGGCGGGTTCGTTAAGCGGGAGGATCGTCCCGACGCCAAGGACCGGAATACGGGACGAAGGAACGTCGAGCGCGCCGAATTCGATCTCCAAAACCGCCGACTCGGTCGGCGGGGCTTTTTGGGCGAATTCGTTTCCGAGCGCCTCGAGCGCGCGATCGGCCTGTTCGATGATTTTGTCGGTGTATCGTTGCGGCATGGATTTCAGGAGGCCGACGGGGCGATCCGCTGCATTATCCACTGGTTCGCGTCGCGAAACATCGTCGGCGCGGTATCTTCAGCCGTCCGGTACTGTCGGATCGAAACCGACATTCCGGCGGTGTGGAAGAGGCGAAGCTGTTTCGAAACCGTCGCGGGGGGGAACGCGGGATTCTTCGACCCGATCATCATCATCATCGGAAGGTGTCGGAGCGCTCCCCATTTGGCCAGAGACGAGGGAAGCATCGGGAACCCGCCGGAAAAAGAGATCACTCCGGCAAACTTTTCAGGGTAACGCGCGCCAAGACACATGGCCATTGAGCCTCCCGCGCCGACCCCCGCCAGGAAGACACGGTTCGGTGCCAGATGACAGCGCAGGCGCGCCCGGCCGATCGCCTCGAAGACACGAACTTCGGCGCAATCGAGCGCCGTGTCGGTTTCGGACCAGTCGTAGAGGGCGGAAAAACGTCCGACGTTCCCGTCGACCGAACGGCATCGGTCGGTTTGCGAAACGCCGGTCTCTTCGGCGGTCAGGCCGCGCGGGGCGACCGCCACATAGTTGCGAAGACTCAGTTGCGGCATCACGCGAAAGATTTCCGTCTCGTCGGCGCCGGGAGAATGGAACCAAACCAAAAGGGGATAGGCGTATTTCGGTTCGTAGTGAATCGGGGAGAAGAGGTAGAAATCGGACTTTTTCGGCGAAATCGCGGGGCGTCGGACCGGAACACTCTCCCGGATGTAGGGCTTGACCGTCTTTCGGATCATTCCGCGGTGTCCGAAACTCTTCCCTGACGTTAACTGATCGAGCTTTTCTGAATTTGACATGATACCTTGTTCTGTCGGCACGGGATCCGCCTCATTGCGAATCCTCTCAGGAAATACTACGCAGCGGCTCAAACGGATTCCCGAAACGAGAAGATTTCTTCCTCCAACCGGCGCCCCTGCAATATAGTTTATATGGGACGAGCGGACAATATGAATTTTTCCGAAGCTGAGGGGATTCGAGAGGAAGAGGTACCGCCCCCCTTACGATTTCGGTATCGCGGCAAAGGAAAAAATCTCACGATCCTTGGAGCGAACCGCTACGGCGGGCTACATATTCCGATCGGCGATAAACGCGGCGATCCGCCGCAGAGCATCCAGCGCGGCAAGGCGGTCCGGGCCGTCTTCCCCCCTGCCGAACTCTTCCAACAGGCCGATCGCCCGGTGAACCAAATCCATCGCCGTCTTTCGGGCGTAGTCGACCGATCGGCTTGCCAGGAGGATTCCGCGCGCCTCTTCCGCCTGAGCCGGGCCGAACGGGTCAGCGCCCAGGAGATTCAGAAAGGTCGATTTTTCGGATTCCGGCGCGGTTTGCAGGAAATGGATCGCCGGGAGGGTCAGTTTTCGGTTGATCAGGTCGGTTCCCAGGGTCTTTCCGGTCTTGTCGTCGGTCCCCGTCAGATCGAGTACGTCGTCGAAAATCTGAAACGCCATTCCCAACGCGCGTCCGAACCGCGTAAAGAGATCGACGGTCGATTCGGTCCGGCCGGCGAGCGAGGCGCCCAGCCGGCACGCGGTCTCCAGCAGAGCGGCGGTCTTCCCCTCGATAATCCGGTCGTACTCGGCGCGCGAAAGGTCGAGCCGTCCCTGCGAGGCGACCTGCAGGAGTTCCCCCTCGCAAGTACGCCGACAGGCGTCGGCAACGATCGGATAGACTTCCGCCCGGCCGCACCCGGTGATCAGCGCGATCGCCTTGGTCAGGAGAAGGTCACCCGCCAGGACCGCGAAATGAGAATTCCAGCGCAGGTTGAGCGTTTCGAGATGGCGGCGGAAACGCGCGCCGTCCAGAATATCGTCGTGGATCAGCGAGCCGGTATGGATCATTTCCAGAGCGGCGGCACATTGATAATGCTCCCATTCGAGCCGGCCGCAGGCGCGCGCCGAAAGGATCAGAAGGAGAGGGCGAAGCCGTTTCCCGCCCAGACGGAACGAATAGCGGAGGATTTCGTCGATCGTCGAATCGGCATGGGAAAGCTGTTCTAAGATAAGCGTTCCGACCTGTTCAAGATCCGACTCGGCCAGACGATAGACCGGCGCCAATTCTTCCGGTGCCGCGATCGCCGCGGCCGATTCTTCAGGTCGAACCATCCCGTTCCTTTAACACCCTATAGCAACTTCAAAACTCGGTTTCCGATACCGCTATTCTAATCGAGAATCGATTTTTTTGAATAGGGAGCCAGAAAGGAAAGGCGGAGCGAAGACTCCGAAAAGTCTCCCTCCGCCTTTGAGATTCTTAAACGCTTATCGCGCGCCGTCGGTCAGACGAGCTCTTTCCGCGACCCGATCAGGGACCGGAGCCGTTCCGCCAGGAGGGCGGAATCGAACGGTTTACGGAACGTTTCGTTGATGCTCGAACGGTCGAACGAGGTATTGCTTCCGTCGTCGGGAAGAAGCGCCATCAGAATGACATCGGAAAAATCCGAACTCCGTCTCAGATTCTGGCAGATCTGGAGGGCTTCGGCACGTCCGATCGAGAAATCGACAATGATGCAGTCAGGATGGAAGCTTTCGGCTTGGATCCCGGCATCGAACCCGCTCGCGGCGACCGCGACGCGGAACGCCTTGTCGACCGGAAGTTCACGTTTGAGATTTTCGACCAGAACCTGGTCTTGGGCGACGATAAGAACTTTCGCCAGAGTCTCGTCTTCGAGATCTCCCGTCGGCATCCCGTGTTCCTTCAGGAATTTGATCAGATATTCGCGAGGAATACGACGATCCTGGGATCCGGGAATGCGATACCCCTTAAGACGCCCTGAATCAAACCATTTGCTAACGGTGCGAGGGGCCACTTTACAGATCTTGGCGACCTGTCCAGTTGTAAAAACCTTCATTGCAGGCTCTCCGATTAAAATTAACGCTTGTGACTAAGTCGGGTACAACTCCATTGATTCCCGACTTTCCCCAATTCCGCTGAAGACGAATCATCGGTGTCCTCGCGTTCCGAAAGGCGTTCCGCTCCTTCGGAAACTACCTAATGACATCATCCCGCCTTCGTGGCAGGGGAATCTCCTCCTCACCTGAGAATCAGAATCTTCGGAGGGTTCCGAAAAATGCTTTTCTCTATTTCGGCTGTTTCAACGGTCAAGGTGAGCAAAAACCGTAAAAACGGAACAAAATGTTCCGGTTACGCTCTCCGCCGAAACGCTCCGAATCGGTAAGGCGCGGCATCGCCGGCGCTGGCCGACGGTAAAACTCCGCAAAATCCTTCGAGCTTGCAGGGATCGAGTGGAGGGGCGTCTCGTCATCACCGCATCCCCCTAGAGGACCGCTGACAATACGAACTCACTCGATTTGAAGAATTCGTGGAAGCTTTTCTGCTGCCGGAACATTAATCGGAAATACCGAACAACTAACTTTAACCGTTTTTTCGGGAGAGAACGGTTTGACCGGACTTTTCGTCAAAAGCAATCCAAACCCATGCCGCGGGAAAAGAAGAAACCGACGCCGAACCCGCGGAAACAAGGGTGACGGCCGTCGCGCACCGGAGTTATCGGCCGCAATGTCGGCTCAGAACGAAGAGGAGATCGCCCAGACGGTTGAACCAGGCGACCAGACGGCGCGAAAAAGACGCGTCGGCGCGCAGAAGGGCAACCAGACGGCGTTCGGCTCGGCGGCAGACCGTTCGTGCGACGTGCAGCGCCGCCTGCGCCGGGGAACCGCCCGGAATAACGAACGAGTTCAGCGGGGGGAGAGAGGCGTCGAGCGAATCGATCAGCTCTTCCAGACCGCGGATATCCTCCGGCTGAACCGTCGGCACCGCGTGCCGACCGGGGGTCATCGCGGTGATTTCGGTGCCGACTTCGATCAGCTTCCGCTGAATTCTTTCGAGGATTTCGTCCGCCGGCGCCGGCAGACCAAACGAGCGGGCCAGTCCGATCGCGCTGCTCAATTCGTCGACTTCGCCGACGGCTTCGATCCGCGGATGGTCTTTACCGACCCGCGGCCCGGAAAAAAGAGAAGTTTCGCCCAGATCACCTCTGCGGGAATAGACGCGAATCCTTTTCGGCGTCGCGGGATTCTTTTCGGGAGAAGAGGGGCTTTCTTCGGTCATTTCAATTCTTTTTATTCGGTACGAACCTGCGACTTGATGAACGTGACGCCGGTACCGTTGAGACGGGAAAAACAGACTCGGCCGTGATCAAGCTCGACCCCCTGGCCGATCCGGCGGTCAATCTGCTGAGGACCGTCGATATAAAACGCGTCCAGGATCGGCGCGAACTGCGCCGCGGCGCTGGCGCCGACCGACGTTTCGATCGGGCTGCCGACCATCGTTTTCAGACCGAACGCCCTGGCCGCGGCAATCGCGCGGCGGGTTCCCAACAGACCGCCGAACTTGATCGGGCGGAGATTGACCCCGTCGAAAGCGCCGACGCACCGGCCGACGTCTTCGATCGAAAGACAGCTCTCGTCGGCGTAGAGGGGGATCGGCGAATGCTCTTTGAGGATTTTCGCCTCTTCCCATTGGCCGGGCGGGAGAGGCTGTTCGATCAGCTCGACGCCAAGACGGACCAGATGGGGGAGGTAGTCGAGAGCCTGACTCAGACTCCAATTCCCCCCCGCGTCGACGTAAAAGCGCGCGCACGTCCGCTGGCGGAGCCGTTCGAGAAGAGGAATATCGCTCCGTCCCGCCAGTTCGACGCGGTAGATCGGCCAGTCGGGAATCTCCTCAAATTTTTCAAGCGCCCGTTCGGGGGAATCCTGCCCGATCGTATAACTCGAATAGAACGGTCCGGCGGCGCGATACCTCCAAAGACGGCGCAGCGGATAACCGAAGATTTTCCCCCACAGATCGCAGGCGGCCATTTCGACCGCGCAGCGCGAAGCGGCGTCGTCTTGAAACACCGGCGCGATAAACCGATCGAACGCCGTCGGATCGGCCAGGGCGTAACCGCCGACCGCCGGCCCGAGCCGCGCGATCTTTTCGGCCATCGCGTCGGCCCTCAGCGGATGAACGGCGGGATCTTCGTAGGTTTCGCCGAATCCGACGATTCCGTCCTGTTCCAGCTCAACGATCACACAGCGAACAAAACTCACCGAACCGGCGCCGGTCATCATAACGTGTTTCAGACTGAGGTCTTTTCTGAAAACTTTCAATTTCATCGCTGTCACACACCAAACCGATCAAACGAATTCGAAAGCAACCCTTTCCGGCATCGCTGCCATTGTCATACATACGGGCGAGAGCCGCCCGCGAGGGCGGGAGAGCCTTTCCCGCGAAATCGGCGGAAGACTCCGTATCGAAACGGAAGTTTATTTTAGGTCGAGTTGGTAATTTATGCAATAAGCCCCCCGACGAAGAAAATCTTTGGCCCGTTGACGGCGGGGCGAAATTTCGCGGGGGACCCGCCCGCGCCCGCCGTTTTAAAATTTTCTATTGCTGATATAATTCGGAAGACCTTTCCGTTCGGAGCGGAACGGGATTGAAATGCATGAAGACAACCTGAGGAACAACTCATGAAAATCGGATTGGTCGGCTATCAGGGGAGCGGAAAATCGACCCTGTTTCAGTGGCTCGTCGGACGTAAGCCCGAGCCGGACGGCAAACAGGTGGCGCAGGCGACCGCCCCCATTCCCGAGCCGCGCGTCGAGGCGCTTTGCGAAATCTACCATCCCAAAAAAGTCACCTACGCTTCGCTTGAAATCGTCGACACCCCCGGCCTTTCGCGCGATCAGACGGGAAACGTCTCGCGTCTGGGGTATTTGCGCGAAACCGACTATCTGGTCTGCGTCGTGCCGGTCTTCGACGGATCGGACGTCAAAAAAGAGATGGACGCCTTCCTCGAAGAGATGGTCTTCGCCGATTTGGAAATCGCCACGAACCGGCTCGAAAAGGTCCGCGAACAGCAGAAACGCCACCTGCCGAAAGACCAGCTCGATAAACTCGCCGTCGAAGAGGCGATCCTTCAAAAGATCAAAACCGGTCTGGAAGAGGGGCATCCGGTCAAAGCCGACGAAATGACCGCCGAAGAGTACAAGGCGACCCGTTCGTTCCGATTCCTCACCGAAAAGAACCGAATGATCCTGGTCAATACCGGCGACGACGAAACCGACCACGCCTCGTACGAGAAGTTCTCGACCGGCGACGTTCCGGTCCGCGCCGTTTCGGTCGGTCTGGAAGTCGAGCTGGCTCAGATGGCGCCCGAAGAGCGACGGGAGTTTCTCGACGAGATGGGAATCCCGTCGACCAGCCGCGAGAAGTTCATCCGAATGCTGATGGATTTTTCGGGTCAGATGGTCTTTCTGACCGCCGGCGAAAAAGAGGTCCGCACCTGGCTGATGCGCAAGAACGGCACCGCCATCGAGGCGGCGGGATGCATTCACACCGACTTTATCAAAAAGTTCATCCGCGCCGAAGTCGTCGCCTGCGACGACCTGGTCCGTCTGGGAAGCGAACGCGAGGTCAAGGCGCAGGGGCTGAACCACCGCGAACATAAAGACTACGTGGTTCAGGAAGGGGACGTCCTCCTCTTCCACATCAGTCAGTAACCCTCTCCCGCAGAAAGAGATTCTTTCCAATGACAACCCAAACCGACACCCCCTCTTTCGGATATGTGCTGAGCGTGATCGCCGGCGACAAGCCCGGGATCGTCGCCGGGCTGAGCGAAGGGATTCTTCGGCTCGGCGGAAATATCGAATCGTGCAGTCAGGCGGTTCTGAGCGGATTTTTCACTCTGATGATGACCCTCAGTTTCGACACGGATTTTGAGCCGGACGCGCTGGCCGCCGAACTCCTCAAAGAGAACGGCGTGGAAGGGTGCAAAATCTTCTGCTCCCGAACCAGTTCGCTTTCGATTCGTCCGGTTCCCGAGTCGAGCGTCTTCATGCTGACCGCGTTCGGAAAAGACCGGCCCGGGGTGGTGAGGGTGCTAAGCCGCGCCCTGGCCGACAAAGGGATCAATATTACCGAACTTTACTGCGAAAAAGACGGCAAAGACGGGTTCACGCTGATCGGTCAGGTCGAAGTCGATCCGAAAGACGATCCGCGAACCCTTCTGCTCGATTTGGAAGATATCGTGGCCGAATATGAGTTCACGGTGAAGCTTCAGCATAAAAACATCTTCGTCGCGACCAACCAACTCCGCAAACCGTAATTCCAAAGGGGCTTTCCTTATGCTTCGTACCGATGAAGTCCTTTCGACGATCCGCATGCTTCAGGCCGAACATCTCGACGTTCGCGCGGTGACCCTCGCCCTGAACCTGAACGACTGCGCCGGGTCGAATCCCGACCAGCTGGTAAAAAAGGTCCACAACAAGATCCTTCGTTACGCCGGACGCCTGGTCGAAATCTGCGACATGGTCGGCGCCAAGTACGGGATCCCGGTCACGAACAAACGGATCGCCATCTCGCCCGCCTCAAACCTTTTGGCCGGACACGGAGTCCCCTGCGCCCTGGAACTGGCCAAATGTCTTGACCTGGCGGCGAAGGAATGCCGGGTCGACCTGGTCGGCGGGTTCACCGCGCTGGTGCAAAAAGGGATCTCCGCCGGCGACCGCGTTCTCCTGGACGCGCTGCCCGACGTCCTTTCGCAAACCGAACGGGTCTGCGCTTCGGTCAACGCCGCCTCGCGCAAGGCGGGAATCAATATGGACGCGCTCCGCGTTCTGGGCGAGATCATTCCCGCCGTCGCGCGGGCCGACGCGGCGAACCGTGGGTTCGCCGCCGCCAAACTGGTCGTCTTCGCCAACATTCCCGAAGACAACCCCTTTATGGCGGGCGCCTATATGGGGGCGGGGGAACCTGAAGTGACGGTCAATATCGGCGTTTCGGGCCCCGGCGTGGTCGACTCGGCGCTCAAACGGCGAATCGCCTCGGCCAGAGAACGGGGGAAAAAGCTCACGCTGACCGACCTGGCCGAAGAGATCAAACTTTCGAGTTTCCGCGTCACGCGGGTCGGGGAGCTGATCGGCCGGGAAGTCGCCGAAACGCTCGGGATCCCGTTCGGAATCGTCGATCTTTCGCTGGCGCCGACTCCCACGGTCGGCGACAGTATCGGCGAGATTCTCAAAACGCTCGGTCTGGCGCGAATCGGCGCGCCCGGATCGACCGCGGCGATCGCCATGCTCAACGACGCGGTGAAAAAGGGCGGCCTGTTCGCGTCGAGTTCGGTCGGCGGACTGAGCGGCGCGTTCATTCCGGTCTCGGAAGACGCGGCGCTGGCCGACGCGGTGGAACAGAAACACCTCGTTCTCGAAAAGCTCGAGGCGATGACGAGCGTCTGCAGCGTCGGGCTCGATATGGTCCTGATCCCCGGCGACACGCCGCCGGCGACGATCGCCGCGATCATCGCCGACGAAATGGCGATCGGAGTGATCAACAATAAGACGACCGCCGCCCGGCTGGTTCCCGTTCCGGGAGCGAAGGCGGGCGAAAAGGTCAACTTCGGCGGCCTGTTCGGCCATTCCCCCGTTCTGGAAGTCCGGAACGTCGGGGTGAGCGAAGAATTTGTACAATTCGGCGGGCGGATCCCCGCGCCGCTGCAATCATTGGGGAACTGAACGTAGAAATGAAAAAATCGATTCTGATCACATCCGGCCCGACCCGCGAATATTTAGATCCGGTCCGCTACATTTCGAACGCGTCGAGCGGCCGAATGGGCCGGGCACTGGCCGAAGCTGCGCTGGACGCCGGTTACGACGCCGTGATCGTTTCCGGTCCGGTGGAAGTCGAATATCCGAAAGGCGCGCGCGTGATTCCCGTCGTCACGACCGAAGACATGTATCGCGCCGCGCGCGAACTCTTCCCGAAGATGACCGGCGCGATCGGCGCGGCGGCGCCGTGCGACTACCAACCGGCTGTTCGCGCCGCGTCGAAACTTTCGAAGGAGTCGCTCACCCGCGGCGGCGGAGTCGGGGTCTTTTCGCTCGAACTGCGCGAAACGCCCGACATCATCGCTTCGCTCGGCGCGATCAAGCGTCCCGGCCAGTGGCTGATCCCGTTCGCTCTCGAAACCGAAAACGCTCATGAACACGCGCTCGAAAAGCTCCGACGCAAAAACGGCGACCTGATCCTGGTCAACAATCAGTCGGCGATCGGCGCCAGCGCCTCGCATCTCCAGATTCTCGCGCCCGACGGCGAAGTCCTGGCTTCCTTGTCGGGCACAAAGGAGTCGATGGCGACCGAGCTGTTCCGTCTGATCGAAAAGCGGTTCGGCCGATAGTTACGCCGTGCGAATCCCCCCCGCAAGCGCGGCGGCGAAGAGCGCGGGCGCGGCCCGCGCCCCCTTTCTTTTCCCTGATTGTGGATTAGAATGTCTTAAGTAATAGAGTCTTTTCCTCCGGCCGGAGACTTCCGTACCGGAGGAAATTGTCTGACATCCACCGCTAAACGAGTTTAGAAATGACGACATCCCAGAATCTTTTTGACGAACTTCCGAAACAGTACGACCACCTCGCCGCTCAGGAACGCTGGTCGAAACATTGGGAAGAGAAAGGTTTCTTTCACAGCTCTCCGAATCCGAACAAGACCCCCTACGCGATTGTCATCCCGCCGCCGAACGTCACCGGCGCTCTCCATCTGGGTCATGCGCTGAACAACACGCTGCAAGACATCATGATCCGAATGAAGCGGATGCAGGGGTTCGAGACCCTCTGGGTTCCCGGCGTCGACCACGCGGGGATCTCCACACAGGCCATCGTCGAAAAACGTCTCTTCGAACGGGAAAAAAAGACGCGGCACGACATCGGCCGCGAGGCTCTCGTTCAGAGAATCTGGGCATGGAAAGACCAGTATCAGCAGCGGATATTAAACCAGCTTAAAGCGATGGGGTGCAGCTGCGACTGGACCCGAACCCGGTTCACGCTCGATCCGGTCTGCGCCAAAGCCGTGCGTCATTTCTTCTTTAAGCTGTTTTCGGACGGTCTGATCTACCGCGGCAAACGCCTGGTCAACTGGGACACGCACCTTCAGACCGCCGTGAGCGACGACGAAGTGTTCCACGAATCGCTCGACGGCCATTTCTGGTATTTCAACTATCCCGTGATCGACCCGAAACCGGGCGAACCGGAATTCGTCACCATCGCCACCACGCGTCCCGAGACAATGCTCGGCGACACCGCCGTGGCGGTCCATCCCGACCCGGCCGGCGAGTTCGACCGGATTGAAGCCGAACTGTCCGAAAAGATCAAGACCGGCCCGGAAAAGGAAAAAGCCGAGCATCAGGCCGCGCTCGACGCGCTCCGCGCGCGGCGCGAAACCCTCCTGCCCCGCCTGATCCAACTCGCCGAAATGGCGGCCGACGGCCGGCGGGTGCGTCTGCCGCTGGTCGGGCGCGAAATCCCGCTGGTGCGCGACGTGTGGGCGAAACCGGAACTCGGCACCGGCTGCGTCAAGATCACTCCGGCGCACGACCCGAACGACTACGAAGTCGGCAAACGCCAGAATCTGCCGATGATCAATCTCCTGAACCGCGACGGCACCTACAACGAAAACGCCGGCCCTTACGCCGGAATGGCGATCAAGAAGGTGCGCGAGGCGGTTCTGGCCGACCTCGAAAAAGAGGGCGTCCTCGAAAAGGTCGAAGACCGCGTCATCGAGATTTCGATGTCCGACCGGTCGAAGACCGCCATCGAGCCGTATCTGAACGACCAGTGGTTCGTTAAGATGGCCGATCTGGCGCAAACGGCGATGGACGCCGTCGAAACCGGTTCGGTCCGCATCACGCCGTCCCGTTACGCCAAAGGATACCTCGACTGGCTGAGCGAAAAGCGGGACTGGCCGATCGGCCGCCAGCTTTGGTGGGGGCATCAGATTCCGGTCTGGTACTGTAAAGACGCGAGCGAAAAGGAGCTCGCCGCCGCGTTCGCCGGACGCGACGACGTGGTTTGGCGGTACGACGAAGAGAAACACGAGTGGTGGATCTGTTCGCAGGAAGCCGACCTGCCGGCCGACGCCGTTCCGGGCCGCGAGCTGCGCCGCGAAGAGGACGTGCTCGACACGTGGTTCAGTTCGGCGCTCTGGCCCCACTCGGTCTTCGGCTGGCCTGACCAAACCCCCGAATTCGAATATTACTACCCGACGAACCTTCTGATCACCAGCCGCGACATCATCACGCTCTGGGTGGCGCGCATGGTCCTGGCGGGGTATTACAATACCGGCGAAAAACCGTTCCCCGACGTCTTCATCCATCCGAAAATCCTCGATAAGTACGGCGAAGGAATGTCGAAATCAAAGGGGAACGGGATCGACCCGGTCTTCGTGATCGAGAAGTTCGGCGCCGACTCGCTCCGATTCGCGATCGCGTATTTAACGACGGAAAGTCAGGACGTGCGTCTCGGCCTCGATTTCGAATGTCCCTCGTGCGGCGCGATTATCGAACAGACCAAAAAGAACCGGATTCTGCCGAAAATCGCGTGCCCGAAGTGCGGCAAAGAGTTCAAAACCCAGTGGGCGGAAACCGAAGCCGACAAGGCGCTCCCGCCCGGCCCGATCGTCGGCGAACGGTTCGACGCCGCGCGCAACTTCTGCAATAAACTCTGGAACGCGTCCCGGTTCGTCATGCTCAGTCTCGACGGGTTCGCGCCCCGCCCGGTCGCCGAAAGCGATCTCCTCCTCGAAGACAAGTGGATTCTGAGCCGTCTGGCGGTCGTCGTTCGTCAGGTGACCGAATCGCTCGAATCGTTCAAGTATTCCGAAGCGGCGCGCACTCTCTACGATTTCGCGTGGGACGAGTACTGTTCGTTCTATCTCGAGATGGTGAAGGCGCGTCTGTCCGATACGAGTAACGCCGACGCCAAGAACACGGTTCGCACCATTTTGGTTTCGGTGCTCGACACGCTCCTGCGTCTGCTCCACCCGATGGTGCCGTTCGTGACCGAAGAGGTCTGGCAGCGTCTGGCGCCTTTCGCGCCCGAGCGGGGTTTGACGCCGCGCGCCGCCGCCGAAAGCGTGACGATCGCGCCGTGGCCGACCCTCGACGAGATTCCGGTTCCCTCGCTGAAAGACCCGGAATTCGCCGCGGCGATCGGTCAGCAGTTCACACAATTCCAGGAGATCCTGCGCGCGATCCGCGACGTCCGATCCCGCCAGAACATCCCGCCGAAAACCGAGATCCGCTGCGCGGTTCGATGCGACGAGTCGGTTACGGAACTCCTCCGCCCGATGCGCCCCTACTTTAAGTCGATGGCGGGCGCCGTCTGCGAAACGTGGGGAGCCGACATTCCTCTTCCCGCCCTTTCGGCGGGCGCGGTTGCCGGTAAAGCCGAGGTTTTCGTCGACCTGGCGGGTCTGATCGACCTGGACGCCGAAATCGCCAAAAAAGAAAAAGAGATCGCCAAACTCGCCGGTCTGGTCAAGGCGAAAGAGGCGAAACTCGGCGGCAGTTTCGTCGAGAAGGCGCCGCCGGCGGTCGTCGAGAAAGAACGGGGCGTGCTGGCCGATCTGCAGGCGCAGCTCGCCGCCAATCAAGACGCGCTCGAACATCTGAAAGCCGCCAAGAAGTGATCCCGCCGCGTCCCCGCAAGCGGGTCGCGACCGCGTAAAGTTTATGCCCGAAACACCGACTCCGTTTAAGTACACGCTTCTTCATCGCGACGCCGGCACGGCGGCGCGGCGCGGCACGTTCAGCACGTGCCGCGGCGTGGTTCAGCTGCCGACCTTTATGCCGGTCGGCACGCGCGGTACGGTCAAAGGGGTCGAGCTTCGCCAATTGCGGGAAACGGGCGCCGAGATCGTTCTCGGCAACACGTACCACCTCATGCTTCGGCCGGGCGAAAAGATCGTAAAAGAACTCGGCGGTCTGCACGCGTTTACCGGCTGGGAGAAACCGATGCTGACCGACAGCGGCGGGTTCCAGATCTTTTCACTCGACCGGCTCGCGAAGATTACAGAAGAGGGCGCGGCGTTCCGTTCGCACATCGACGGCGCGCGGTTCCATCTCACGCCGGAACGCTCGGTTCAGGTCCAGGAAGATCTCGATTCGGATATCGCGATGGTTCTGGATCATGTCGTCGGTCTGCCGAACACCCGCCGCGCGATCGAAGACGCCATGGCGCGCACCATTCGCTGGGCGAAACGTTCGCAGGACGCGCACCGGCTCGAAACGCAAACGCAGTTCGCCATCGTACAGGGCGGGCTCGAATACGACCTGCGGAAAATCTGCGCCGAAGAGCTCGCCGCGCTCGATTTCGACGGCTACGCAATCGGCGGGCTGAGCGTCGGCGAGCCGCCGCAGGCGATGTACGACTGTCTTGAGATGCTCTGCCCCGTGCTCCCCGCCGAAAAGCCCCGCTATCTGATGGGGGTCGGCCGACCGGAAGATATCCTGGAAGGGATCCGGCGCGGGGTCGATATGTTCGACTGCGTGATGCCGTCCCGGAACGGGCGGAACGCCATGGCGTTCACCGACGAGGGCCCGAAACGCCTGCGGAACGCCCGCTACGAACGGGATCCGCGCCCGCTCGAAGAGGGATGCCCCTGTCCCGCGTGCCAGCGTTCGCTCGGGTATCTGCGCCACCTTTTCATGACCGGCGAGATGCTCGGCCCGATCCTGCTCACCATTCATAACCTGACCTACTATCAACGCCTCGTGGCCGGCGCCCGCCGCGCCATCGAAGAGGACCGGTTCACCGAATACTGCGCCGAAAAATACGCCGGCTGGGCCGCGAGCCGCGGCGGGCAATTTAACCCGTCGTGATTTAAGGCTAGCCGGGCGC
>CADBQY010000111.1 GCA_902796885.1 uncultured Planctomycetota bacterium | reverse complement strand
GTAGGGAAGGTTGGCGGCGCGGAACGAGAGGGCGTCGGATTGCCGGCTCGACCACGACTCGCCGCCGTCGGCCGACCAGGCGACCTCGTATTTTTCGGCTCCCGCCACGGCGTTCCAGCTCACCCGCTGGGCGTTCCGCCCCGCCGAGACGACCCCGCCGATTTTCGGCGCGGAAAGCTCTTTGGGGGCGGGTTCGGAAATGGTGATTTCGACCGGCGCCGACCAAACCGCCTCGTAGTCGTTCTTGACGATCAGCACTTCGACGACGCGGGTTCCCTGCGCGGTGTACGAAGGAGCCTGAAAGGTCTGGATTCCGTTCTGCCGGTAGGAGATCGTGTAGCTTTCCTTTTCGGCTTCGTCGATTCCGACGATCGTCACCGAGTGCGGCTGGCCGTCGTAGGGGCCGTTGTAGCCGGCGACGCTGATTCCGGTCAGAGGTCTGGTCGGCCGGAGGCAGGTGAAGTTCTCGATCCATCCGTTCCCCGAACTGTAGCCGGAAAGACGGTATTGATTGTAGAAAGGATTCCATTCGACCGAAACGGTCCTGGTTCCGCGGACGCGATCGTCCGAATCGGTGATGATCAATCCCGTGTAATAGCGCGGGTCGGAAAGATCGCGCCCGTCGTCGTATGTATATCCCCAGACCGTCAGCTCGTGGCCGCCCGTTCTTTCGCCGGGCGCGGCGGCCGAATACCACCCGATCCCGACGGTCACGCCCCAGCCGCGTTCGAGGTAACCGCTCATCGACCGGATCAGCGAGTCGCCCGTGTCGTCCGATTTGAGGGAGACGATAAGACGGCTGGCTTCGACTCCGGGATAGTACGCGCCTCCGTTCCCCCGGACCTGAGCCCAGCCGGTCCATCCCGTCGGAGCGTAATTGCCGGTCAGGAACCAATCGAGTCCGTGATCGGGTTTTCCGGCTTCGTTGGTGAAGTTGCCGACAAAACAGGAAAAAATATCGCTGTCAAAAAAGAAGCGCGGGACCGAGGGGGTGACGCCCGCGGTCTTGGCCGCGAATCCCCAATTCGTGTAAGCCAGTACGTTTGAGGCAGCGGCCGCCCAGCAGAACGCCGAATCTCCGACGCCGTTTTTGTTCACGTCGTAAAAAGACCCGACGTAAAACCGTTCCTCCGCCGACGTCGGCGCGGGTTCGGGCGCGCCGATGAACGCGGCCTCCGCCTCGGCGGCCGAAACCGCCGAGGCGAACGGCGCGAGACCGATCGGCACCGCGCCGAGAACCAGACGGTCTTCGAGCGGTTCGGCGGCGGTTCGGCGGGTACGCAAACGGGGTACGGCGGGGATGGAATTCATGACGGAACGCTCCGGGTAAACGGTCGAAACTCCCTACCCGTCCATTATATACCTTTTCGCCGGCGGCTGGTAGAGATTTCCGGCTCGGTTCCGACGAAAAGCGGCGTGTCAAAAATCTCCTGCTTCCCGATTGAAAATTGTGTTAAGTTGGAGAAAAACGAGAAGCGGCGAAGATTGTCTCCGCGCCGATCCGGCAAAATTGATCTGGTTTAAAGGGAGCAGGTCGGCTATAATTTCCCCGTCCTTTTCGCTTCGGGCGAGCGGCACGGAAAGGCCGCCGTAGAACACGGAGGTTCGCGCCCCGGCGAAAGGTTTGTCGATCGGGAGAGTTCTCCCTTTTTTCCATATTTGCAGAGATCGGAATCGTATGCTCGGACACGGATGTCCGGCGGGTCCGCGGAAATCTCCCCTTTTCCGTTCCGGGCGGAAAACGCGAGGTTTCGCGCCGTTATATAGCTCTTTTTTTCTCGTTGTCTGTGCGGCGGCGATCGCCGCCTGCGGCGCGGCGTTTCTGCGCGCCGCCGATCCCGAGACCGATCTTTCCTCCGTCGGGTCGGCGCGTCTAAATCTCAGTTGGACGAGCGATTCCCCCCGGAAATGGGAAGGGGAACTCCGTCTGGAACAAGGGGTGTTTACCGGCCTGGCTCCGTTGGGCGCCGAACCGGGCGCGTCGGTGACGTTCTATCCTTCCGAAGACCGTAAAACGATTCTGATTTCCTCTCCCGAGCCTTCGGCGTTCTGCGGCGCGCAAGTGACGGTTGCCGCCGCGCCGTCGACATCCCTTTCCCTTTCGTTCGGCGCGGCCGGCTCGAAAGATTCCTTTTCGCGAGAGTTTACGCTCGCCGAAGTGAGTCAGTCGGCTCTGCGCGTTCCCCTCGACGACGACGGACACGACCTGGTGATCGAACGCGCTCCCGGCGATCGGATTCCCGTCTCGGTGCGCCATCTGGGACGCGACGGCGAGCCGCTCCTGTCGGCGTTGCCGTCGATGGTCTTTCAACAGGGGGAGACTCTCCTGATCCGCGTTCCGGCCAGCCGCCTGGGAGACGACGCCCTCAAAAGCGAACTTCTGGCGACCCTGAAACCGACCGGCGGCGGCGCGGCGGTCTGGTCCGAGAGAAAAGCGCTCGGCGGTCTCGCTCCGGACGCCGCGGTCGAGTTTGCCGTTCCGATCCGGCAGATCGAGGGCGCGTTCGACGTCGCGCTCGAACTGGTCGAGCCGGGCGCGTCGAAAGGAAAATTCTTCCTCCCGCCGAACCCGTTCGCCTCAGGCGGAAAAGAGGCCGCTCCGGCGCCGCGTCGCGTGATTCAGGGAATCGCCATGGCTCCCGCCCGGCCCAGCCCGCTGCGCGCCGCGCCTTCCGAACCTACCGATATGCGCGAGTCGCTCCTCGATACGATCGACCCGACGAACCCCTCGTGGTGGAAGATTTTCGCCCGGCGCGGCGGTGCGAAAGAGGCGTCCCCTTCGAACCGCGGAGACGCCGAAGTTCCCCCGAAACTCGATTTTCTCGAAATGTGGCAGTGGGGGGAACTCCAGGCCTCGGTGAAATCGCTCGCCCGTCTGGGGGATTGGGGGCAGTGGGATTCCCTCTGGCAGCGTCCGCTCGGAAGCGGGCATTTGGAGCCGCTCGGTTCGGACGACCCGCGCGACGCCTCGTTTGTCAAACTCGCCTCGAGCGGAGACCCGGCCGACCCCTCGTGGGAATCGTATACCGTGCCGGTCAAAGAGCCGGGAAAACCGCACATTCTGGAGATCGAGTATCTTTCCGACTACCCGCAGAAGCTCGGCGTGAGCCTCCTGGAACCTTCGGTTTCGGGGGGCCTTTTTCCACGGACGCTCGATACCGCTCTGGTGGTCGGCCGCGAGTCTCTCTCGGATCAGGTCGCGCACCGCGTTCTGCGGTACAGCGTTCTCTTCTGGCCGAAAACCTCCGCCCCGACGATCCTGCTGGTCAATCGCGATATGCAAAATCCCGCGGTCTACGGGCGAATCCGAATCTACAGAGCCAAAGACGAGTTCACGCCGTCTGTCCCTCCGAACGTCGGCGGACGGCGGCGGATGACCGCCCTCATGTCGAGGCCGACTTTCTGCGATCAGTTTCTCGCCGAAAATGTTCCCGCCACCGCCGGAGTGGTCGGCGCGCGCGACTGGCGCACCTTCCAGCAGGGCGGGGAACGGCTGACCGGTTATCTGAAAGTCTGCGGCTGGGATTCCCTTCTTCTTTCGGTCATGGCCGACGGGAGCGCTCTCTATCCCAGTCCGGTCCTTCGGCCGAACCCGCAGTTCGATTCGGGTATCTTCCTGACCGAAGGGAACGACCCGGTTCGGAAAGACGCGGTCGATTACCTTCTGCGGCAGTTCGAACGGGAGAACCTCGAACTGACCCCCCTCTTTTCGTTTAACGCCCCGCTGCCGATTCTGGAGGCGGAAATCCGCGCCGCGCGCCGCGCCGAAAAAGAGCGCTCCGACGAGGCGAACGACCCGAACGCGTATTACCTGATCGGCGTGAAAGGGGAACCGGTCGCGAAAGAGGGGAAGGCGGGGTATAACATTCTGCATCCGGCGGTGCAGCGCGAAGTTCTCCGCGCGCTCGACGAGTTCGCCGCCCGTTACGAACGGGCGCCCGCTCTGCGCGACGCGGCGCTCGATCTTTCGCCGGACACCTTCGTGCGGCTTCCCGACAACATCTACAACGGTCTGGACGACGAGACGGTCGCCCGGTTCGCGCGCGAGACGGACCTTGAACGGCGGTGTCCGGAAAAACTTCGCGACCGGCTGAACGATTTTCTCGCCGCGCGCGACGACGGGCGTTATTACCGCCGCGCGTCGATGATTCGCGACTATCTGACCGAAGACTGGATCCGATGGCGCGCGGTAACGGTCGGTCGGTTCTACCGTATGGCCGCGCGCGTTCTCCAAAGCCGACTTCCCAACGCGCGTCTTCTTTTGCTCGCCGCGCGCGGCGAGTCGGCCGACTCGTCCCCTCTTTCCGTCGCGCCGGAGCGCCAGACGGCGCTTGCCGAGTCGCGTACCCTCCTCCGTCGGGGGATCGATCTGGAATTTATCGGCCGAACGGACGAATTGCGCTGGATCCGTTCTCTGCCGGTGACCGACTCCTGGCGGAGCGCCGGGCTTGCCGCCGATCCGGCGGACCCGTCGGTCGGGAGCGACGGCGCCCTCTTCTACCGCGACGCCAAACCGCTGAACGTTCCCTCGTTCGATCGGGTCAGTCCGTACCGCCCCACGGTGACTCAGCTTTCGGCGAGCTGTTCTTACTCCGGCGATCAGAATCTCCGGCGGTGGGCGCTGCAGCTGGCCGCCGGCGACGCGCGCGTCCTGATGGACGGCGGCGAGACCTTGCCGATGGGGGAAGAAGACTCGCAGGAACGCTGGATCGCCGCGTTCCGCGCCCTTCCCGCCGATCCGTTCGAAACGTACGTTCCCGACGCCGAATCGGCCGCGGGGGAGGCGTCGTCCGACGTCGAAACCGATCGGGCGGTTTCGGCCGGTGGGAGCCCGGTGGTCTTCCGGTACCGCCGCGGCGAGGACGGCTTCTGGGGATACCTGGTCAGCACCGCGCCGTTCCACTGCGGCGTGACCCTTTCGATGAACTGCTCGCCCCGCGCCGAGACGACGCTCTACGCCGGGGGACGCGAACTTTCGAGTCCGGAACGGAAAAACGACGGGCTTCGCTGGAGCGGCTCGCTCGGTCCCTACGACCTGATCGCGCTGCGGATCGACGATCCCGAAACGACGATTCGCGATTTTGAGACTTCGCTGCCGATCGATATCTGCGGCGAAGGGGGACGGCTCGAACAAGAGGCGAAAGCGCTCGTCTCGCGTCTCCGTCTCGCCTCGGACGGGATCGAGACGCCGATCCTGAACGCCGGATTCGAAGAGTCTCTTCCCGAACCGGACTTCGACCGGATCGCGCCCGAACCCGGCGCGAAAGGGAACGGTTCGATTCTGGGCCTGGAAATCCCGAAATTCAACCTGGCCCGAAATCCGTTCGACGACGCGCGGCGGGACGAGACCTCCGCGGCGCCGCGCGTCGCCGCCGAGCCGGGGCTTCCCGCCGGCTGGCATCGGTTCGGCTCCCCCGATTTTTCGGCGGAACTCGACGCGCGGAACCGGACCGAGGGGAATTCTTCGCTGAAAATGACGACGCGCGAGTCGGCCGGCGGGATCATCGGCGAGACGTTCTCCCTGCCGGAAACCGGCCGGCTTTACGTCGACGCGAAATTCGGCCTTCCCGCCGACCTGCCCGACGAACTCCCCTTCTTTGTGACCCTGACCGGAAAAGAGAGCGGTCGGACGTGGCAAAAGCGTCTTTACGTCGGCGCCGATCTTTTGCGCCGCGCGCGCGAAATGAAACAGCGCGGCGAGGAGTCCGAGACGGGGGTGATCTGGATCCGCGACTCTCTCCTTTTCGACAATCTGCCGACCGAAGAAACCGAGGATTTCGCCGTCCGGTTCGATCTTCTGCCGAGCGGAACCGTCTGGGTCGACGATCTGCATCTCTACAAACTGGCGTTCGACCGGGCCGAACAGGAATCGATCGCCGCGCGGATCGACGAGATCCGAACCGCGCTCGAGCGGAAAGACACCGCGCTCCTCCTGCGCCGGACCGGTTCGGCGGCGGCGGCGATCCTCGCCGCCCAGCTTCCGGCCGACGCGCCCGAAATGACCCGCCTGGCGATGCTTGACGCGGCGCGGGAGACGGAACCTGCCTCGAGCGCTCCGAGCGACGCCGACGCGCTCGAGGGGATTTCGGCCGACGCGGCCCCCCCGTCGCCGGAGAAGAACTTTTTTAAGAAACTGATTCCGTGGTGACGCGCCCGCGGGAAAAGCGGGACGAAAAAAAGGGGGGCAAAAAGCCCCCCCGGAGTTTAAGCGGCGGTTTAGCCGCGCGCGATTTTCCCGAGAACCCAGTTTTCCCGTTTCAGGCTCAGGAGGGTCTCGCGGACCTGGAGCTCGAGTTCCGGTTTGACGACCAGCACCAGACCGATCCCCATGTTAAAGACGCGGCGCATTTCGTCTTCGTCGATATTGCCGAGCCGCTGAACCCATCGGAACGCGGGGGGGACCGGCCAGGAGTTTTCGTCGATCTGGGGGGTCAGTCCCTGCGGAAGGATCCGGCTCAGGTTTTCGACCAGACCGCCGCCGGTGATATGGGCGATCCCGCGGATCCCGACGTTCGCCTTGAACTTTTCCAAAAGGGTCAGAACCGTTCGGACGTAGATCGTCGTCGGACGGAGAAGGACGTCGGCGACCGTTTTGTCGTCGAATTCGGGGAGCTGGGTCGTGACCGAGAGCCCCCCCATTTCGAAGACCGCTTTGCGGATCAGGCTGTAGCCGTTCGAGTGGAACCCGTTCGACGCCACGCCGATCAAGACGTCGTTCTCTTGAATCGCCTTGCCGTCGATGATTTCGCTCCGTTCGGCGACGCCGACGCAGAAGCCCGCCAGGTCGTATTCCCCCTCGTTGTACATGGCGGGGAGGATCGCCGTCTCGCCCCCGATCAGCGCCGCGCCGCTCGACTTGCACCCTTCGGCGATTCCCGAGACGATCCGTTCGAGAAGAACGGGGTTGTCTTTCGGCATCGCCACGTAGTCGAGGAAGAAAAGGGGCGCCGCGCCGCAGCAGATCGCGTCGTTGACGCTCATCGCGACCAGGTCGATTCCGACGGTGTCGTGTCGGTTCGCCGCGCAGGCGATTTTGATCTTCGTGCCGACTCCGTCGGTGCAGCTGACTAGGACCGGATCGGCGTACTTTTTCGCCGGTCCCTCTTCGGAAACCTTGCCGTTCAGACTGAAGAGCCCCGCGAACCCGCCGTCCAGGCGCATGACGCGCGGGGTGAACGTCTTGGAGACGATTCCGGGAATCTTCTCCATCGAGGTCGCGTAAATCGACAGGTCAACGCCCGAGTTTTTATAGGTTGCCTTCTCTTCGGCCATGATTCTGCGCTCCTTAATCGGGTTGAAACCGCTGTTGTTACCGCCTTTTATTCTTACACAAATACGAAAAAAATCAATCCTCACCGCGCGTTTCGGCTTTTCGCCCCGCCGCGGATTCCGCTTGCGCCTCTTTCCTTCGAAACGGCTCTCTTTCCGCCCCCGCCGCCGTTGTCATTCGGGTCTCGATGCTAAAATAGGTAACTTTTCGCGGTTGTAGTATCCCCCCATCCGAAAAATCCGGTACGTGGGGTTAAACCCTCTTATCCGTTAAAACCCGAATTTCCGAAATGATTCCTACAAGCAAATGGCGCGTAGCGCCCGGAAACAAATGACGGAGGGTTCAAATGTACCTAAAACGAAAAATCGCGGCTTCCCTTTCGGTGATGGCTCTGCTGACCGCCGGATGCATGGTCGGTCCCGACTATCAGCGGCCGGGAGCCATCCTTTCGGAGAACTACACGCAGATCGAAAACGAGGGGGTTCATAAGCAGCTCTGCTCCGACCTGGCCGAATGGTGGGAGAGCATCAACGACCCGGTCCTGAGCGAACTGATCTACCAGACGGTCGGCAGCGGTTCGGAAATCGGCGGGAGCCTGACGCTCCAAGAGATGGCCTGGCGCGTGCAGCAGTCGCGCGCCCGGCTCGGGGTGACGACCGCCGAACTCTTCCCGCAGATTCGGGAAGACGGTTCGTACGACCTGCGGAAGTATTCCGAAAGCCAGGTCGGCCCGGACGCCGCGCGCGAAGCGAACCAGAACTGGGATCTGGGGATGAGCATGGCGTGGGAGCTCGACGTTTTCGGCCGTCTGAAGCGGTATACCGAATCGGCGTCCGCCGCGCTTGAGGGAGAGGAGGAGCTCTACCGCGACACGTATATCATCCTCCTTTCGGACGTCGCCAAGAATTACGTGCAGGCGCGCACGCTGCAGGAACAGATCGATATCGCGAAAAAGAACATCGTGATTCGGCGCGACACGCTCAAGCTGACCGAGACGATGATGGAAGTCGGCAAGAGCAACGCCCTGGACGTCAGTCAGGCGCGGGGGAGTCTCGAAAGCGTCGAGGCGGAGCTTCCGAATCTGGAAACCGCGTACCGCGCGACGGTGAACCGTCTGAGCGTCCTGACCGGAAATCCCCCGGGATACGTCGACGAGGTGATGGCCGAGGTCCGTCCGGTTCCGAAAGCGCCCGAGAATATCATGATCGGGATTCCCGCCGAGCTTCTCCGCCGCCGTCCCGATATCCGCGCCGCCGAACGGGCGCTGGCCGCGCAGAACGCGCAGATCGGCGCGGCGATGGGCGATCTCTACCCGATCTTCTCGCTCAACGGGACCTTCGGAGTGAACGGTTCGGATGTCGGAAATATGTTCGAAGGGAGCAGCGCCGTCGCATCGATCACGCCGGCGTTCCGCTGGAACATCCTGAACTTCGGGCGGTATCAGAGCAACGTCCGTCTCCAGGAATACCTCTATCAGGAATGCGTCGCGGAATACCGTCAGACGGTCCTCCTGGCCGCCGAGGAAGTCGACAATTCCCTTTCGGCCTACGTGAAGGGGAGCGTCCGCGTCAAGCGGCTCCAGGCGGCGATGGAAGCGTATGACAACGCACTCGAGGTTTCGGAAACCCGGTATCGGGAGGGAAAAGCCGACTTCCAGCGCGTCCTGGACTCGCAGCGCGAAAAGCTGACCTACGAACTGGCGTATATCCGATGTAAAGCCGAGATCACCAACAGCGTGATCGACCTCTACCGGGCCCTGGGGGGCGGCTGGCTCCACGACCAGGGGAACGTCGCGAACGTGAGTCTGACCCGGGCCGAAGACCTGACCGAAGAGGAAAGCGACGATTCCCCCGTCACCACCGACTCGGGGAACGAGCCGCAGGGCGAGTCGGAACTCGACGATCTCCTTTAACCCTTAACCTTTAACCCTTTCCTTTGTTTCTGTGCTTGACGAAAGAGCCCCGGCCGAAAGGTCGGGGCTCTTTCGTCGTCGGTCGAGGCCGGAAAGGCCCGCGGGCGCGTCAGAATTCGAGATGGAGACAGCCGTTGGCCGGTTCGTCCAGCACCTTGACGCACCCCATTTTTTTGGCGGCGGCGGTGAAGATCGGAATGTTCGCCGAATCGAACCTGGCGCGGCTGACGTCCATGATGTTGTGGGCGCGATAGGTCGCCTCGCCGACGCAGTGTTGGGAAACGCGGATCCCCCGCGCGTCGAGTTCGAGGAT
Organism: uncultured Planctomycetota bacterium; assembly: GCA_902796885.1. Taxonomy (GTDB): domain Bacteria; phylum Planctomycetota; class Planctomycetia; order Pirellulales; family Thermoguttaceae; genus RUG695. The sequence continues at coordinate 3,238 of CADBQY010000111.1, read as the reverse complement.
TTTATCGGTCATCAAAGCGATAATCTCGGCGGCATGCGCGCGGATCGCGGCGTTGTCGTAACCGTAGAGGATCGCCTTCTGTTCGAAGACCGCGATAACCTGATCTCCCGCGCTGCCGTAGAGGGAGTATTGGTAGGCGATCGCCCCCGCGACGTCCGAACGCGCCAGATTGTAGAACATCGCGTCGGCCTGCTCCTGCGCGGTGCGCCAGCCGCTGGTCAGGCGGATCGAACTCTTGCCGACCGCGCGGCAGGCGTATTTGATGGCGTCGTAGGTCGACTGGCCGACGACGGCCTGCTTGACGCTCGAACTGATCGAAAGGGCGACGTCGGCGATTGACGCGACGACGTTCTCGCCCAGACAGGCGACGATCGTGTCGAACGTGTCGCTCGGGACTTCCGTGTAGAGATCGGCGCCGCCGATGAGGACGGTGCCGCTCGCCCCGGCCTTGGTTCCGGCGGGGACGGTGACCCAGGCGGGCGCGTCGTCGACGATGCCGCTATACTTGGCGCCGGAGGCGAAGAAAAGGTCGATGACCGCGTCTTTTTGAAAATCGTTTTTCGCGGTCCAGGTGAGCGCCAGTCCGTAATTGGAGCTGTCCCACGCCAGCGCGACGGCGAGATCGGAGGGTTGTACTTCCTTTTCGGGAACGACGACGGTGATCTCCCCTTCCCAGGGGTAGAGGGCTCCCGCACGGGTCACGGTGACGTAGTAGCTGTAAGTTCCCGGCTCTTCGGGGGATTCGAGGAAGAGGGAATCCCAGAGCCCGACGACGTCGAACGTGTATTCGACCTCCCCCTTTCGATAGCCGACCGAAACGACGTCGCCGGTACGCAGCGGAGCGGCGGCGTTCTCGGTGTTCCAGATCACGATCGATTCGTCGTAATAAACGAGCCCTATCGAAGGGATCGAAACGTCGTCCCGCGATTTGAACCAGGTCTGCGAGACGTAGGAGAGATCGCCCGGCCCGACGAAACCGTCCCCGTCGACGTCGCACGCCGGGTTCCAGTTCGCCGACCCTTCGGCGGAAAACCACGCCTGCGAGAGGAGCGCGTTGTCGCCCGGTCCGACGAACCCGTCGCCGTCGATGTCGACCGGACAGACGTAGAGCGATTTTGTCGCGCTCCATGCCGATGCGGCGTAGTCGCCGTGGGCCAGCGCGCGGACGCGGTAACGCATCTGGTTTCCGCCGACCAGACCGGCGATCTTGGCCGACGTCTCGGAGGTGATAAGGCTTTGCCAGTTTTCGCCGTCGGCGCTGTAAGAGAACTGATAGGTCAAGGCGCCGTCCACGGGCGTCCAGACGGCAATGTGGGCGAGCCCCCCGCCGCCGGAGACGTTCGAAAAGACGGGGGCGGCGAGCTGAACCGCGCCGGTCGGCCGGGGAAGGTCGATCGGAATCGTATCGATTTCCTCGTCGGCGGTCCGCGCGGCGCAGAGCGCCGCCGAGTCCGGCGTAAGTTCCCCCCCGGCGGTGACCGAAAGAAGATCGCGCCGCTCGAGCGATTCGAAGCCGGCGCGGCGAAATCGGACGGGAGACGTTTTTCCCGGACGGGTCAGGAGGGAGAGAATTCGATTTTTCATCCGTGTCCCCTTCTATTTTGCGATTCGGTTTCGGAAGAACAAACTGCGGCCCGCTGTCCCTTTAAGTATAACACGGCATGAGGAATCGCGCAATTTTTTTCGCCGCCGGGCCGATAGAAAAAAGCGGGGCGGTTTTTCCGCCCCGCGTTCGTCAGTATTTAAGGCGCCTGCGACCGCCGGGCCGCGGGGAGTACGCCGTTCCCTTGATCGTCAGGCCGTCGAAGATCGGGGGGCGGCGTTTTTTGTTTTTAGGGAGGGAACGATCGATGACCGCGTGGCTGATCCTTTTTCTGGCCGGACTCTTTGAGGTTGTCTGGGCTTGCGCGATGAAATATTCACGCGGCTTTACCGAGTGGATTCCAGCGGCGGTGACGGTGATCGGCGGGATTTTGAGTATGTTCCTCCTGGCTCTGGCGATGAAACGGATCCCCCTTGGCACGGCGTACGCCGTCTGGACCGGTCTGGGGATGATCGGCACCACGCTGGGGGGCGTTCTCCTTTTTCGCGAACGGTTCGGGTTTCCCCACCTGGTCTGCGTTCTTTTGATCGCCGTCGGGATCGTCGGACTGAAACTTCTGACGAAGTCGGTTTAAGGAGCCGTTTGCGGAGAGCGTCCCGCGGGAGACCCGGCGGCCGTTTTTCAACGGGCGGCAAGCCGCGGAGGTCGGTGGAATCGTCAGAATCGTTATCTTTTTTCCCGATTGTTAAAAGTATAGGGGCTCCGCCTTTCTTATTACTGGAAACGGCGTTTATTTTCCGATATACTATTAGATAATGGATAAAAGGGGAATTTTTGTTAAAATAGCAAAAATACTTGATTTTTAACGGCAGGCCAACGCGTCTGACGACGGGCGGAGGTACAGGTGTCCCATTCCGATAAAGACGATTTCGAGAAGGATCCGTTCGGAGAGAGCGGTTTTGGGAATGATCCCTTCTCCGAAAACGGAAAAGAGAACGATTCCGGTCAATCGGGCGACGAACCTTCGTTTGACGAGCTTTTCGGGAATTTTCAATCTTCCGGCTCCGAATCGCTCGACTCTTTCGATTTCGACGACGCGGCCTCCGGCGATCGGAAAGATTCGCCGAAGGGGGAAGACGGCGCCGGGAACGATTTTTTCGCCGATCTTTTGAACGACTCGTCCGACTCGCCGAAAGAGGATACCCTGGCCGGGCTCGCCGGTCTTGAAAATCTGATGGGGGGGGACCGAAACGCCGCGGAAGATACCGCGTCCCGGCTTGACGCTCTGAAACCGGAAGGGGACGGCGTTTCCCCGAACCTTTCCGAAGACGGCGCCGATTTTGATTTCGATTTTGACACGGCGGACGGAGGAAGCGGGGCGGCGCCGGAATCCGGCGGCGGTCTTGACCTTGACTTTTCCGACCTTTCCGCCGAGGGGGACGCTCCCGCGGCGGGCGACGACACCGCCTCGCGTCTGGGTGACCTTGAAGATCTGCTCGGCGGTTCCGATGCCGGCAGCACCGCGGCGGACGCCGACGCGGGTCTTGATTCCGACTTCTTCAAAAACCTCCAAGTCGGGGACGGCGATTCCCCGGCTTCCGCGGAGGTCGGCTCCGATCTCAAACCGGAGTTTCCCGATTTCGCCGACGCACCGGAAAGCGGCGAAGGGGGTATCGACTTTGACTTTTCCGACCT
>CADBQY010000110.1 GCA_902796885.1 uncultured Planctomycetota bacterium | reverse complement strand
TTGTCGAAACTGAAGACGTAGTCGCTGTCGCGGTTCTGCGACAGGTCGGCGTAGACCAGCGCGCCGATCCCGATCACGCGGGCGGTCTCGAGACGCTCGGTTTCGGAAAGGGCGCCGTCCTTGTCGTTGGCGGCGACGATTTCCAGCGCGCGGCGTTCGGCTTCGTCCAGGAGCGATTCCAGCCCGACCGTCTCGCCGCTGCGCGTCTTGAACGGCTTGCCGTCGTCGCCCAGCACGGTTCCGAACTTCACGTGTACCAGCTCGGTTTCTTCCGGAACGATCCCCAGCTGCCGGACCGCTTTAAAGAGCTGTTTGAAATGGAGCGACTGCCGGAAATCGACGACGTAAAGGACCGCGTCGGGCCGGAACGTCTCGGCCCGGTATTCGAGGGTCGCCAGGTCGGTCGTCGCGTAGAGGTACGCGCCGTCCTTTTTGCGGATCAGCATCGGCACTTCTTCCCCGTCGAGGAAGATGCAGAGCGCGCCCTGGCTTTCGCGGGCGTGACCTTCGGCGCTCAGCCTTTCGGTGAGCGGGCCGAGCCGGTCGTTGTAGAAGCTCTCGCCGAGCGTGTAATCGAACTCGACGCCGAGCCGCTTGTAGACCCGGTTGATCTCGTCCTGACAGTTCGGCAGGAACGATTCCCACAGCCGCCGGTTTTCCGGATCGCCGTGATGGAGTTTCGAGGTCTCGCCGAGCACTTCGGTCATCACCGCCGGGTCGGCGTCGGCTTTCTGACGGACCAGACGGTAGAGCCGCGCAAGCTCTTCGACCGGGTTCTTGTCATACGCGTCTTTGTCCAGAAAATGACGGTATCCGTAGATGATCATGCCGAACTGGGTTCCCCAGTCGCCGATGTGGTTGTCCGATATGACGCGGTGGCCGGCGAACCGGAGAATCTTGTTCAGCGCGTTGCCGATCATCGTCGAACGGATATGACCGACGTGCATCGGTTTGGCGACGTTCGGCGCGCTGTAGTCGAGAACGTAGGTTCGCGGCGATTCGACTTTCGCGACCCCGAGCCGGTCGTCGGCGAACGTGTCGAGGAGCGCCTTTTCGAGCGTCTCGTCTTTAAAACGCAGGTTGATGAACCCCGGTCCGGCGACTTCGGGCGGATCGAGAATGTCGTCCCAGCGGAGCTTTTCGACGATCAGCGCGGCGGTCTCGCGCGGGTTCTTGCCGAGTTTCTTGGCCAGCGGCATCGCCATGTTCGCCTGGTAGTCGCCGAATTTCGGGTTCTGACTGACGCGAATCTGGTCCAGGTACTCGGCGGGATCTTCGGCGATTCCCCCGAGCGCGTCGGCGAATCGGGATTTCAAAAGGTCGAGCGGGTTCATGAAACGGGTTCTTTCTAATCTATCGCGCCTTACCGCAGGCTGGGCTGGCTCATCAGGTAGAGGAACGCTTCCTGGACGCGGGCTTTCTGCTCGGGCGTGACTTCCAGAATATACTGATGCGTCCCTTCGGGATCTTCGTCGAACGGCGTCACGTTGTCGCCGTTCACGCGCGTTTTTCCTTTCGGCGACAGAGTGAAATAGCCGTCGTCGGGCCGGATCGCCAGCAGGGCGCTCGTCACGTCGAACGTCGCCTGCATGTCGTCCCACCCTTCCCGATAGAGGATGAACGTGTGCATGAGCGGGTGGTCGGGATCGGCGCAGAACGCGCTGTCCATCTGCTTCCGGTTGATTCTGATCGCTTCGCCGATTTCAAAACCGCTCAGCCAGATCGGGGTCGGCCATTCGGCCATCAGTTTGCGCGCGGCGTCGACGTCGTTCATGACGTTGAACTCGTTCTGGTACCGCCCGTTGAACGCGCCGAACATCGTCGAAAGGAGCCGGACCTTCCGTTTGACCAGGTCGAGGCCGGAGAGCGGCGAAATGTCGTCGGCGGGCGAATCGAGAAGCCGCGCGAAGTTCGTCGAGAATCCGACCTGAATCATAACCACCGAACCGTCTTCGGCGGCGGCCAGGCATTTGCGCAGAAGCGGCACCGCCGGCTCGGGCGTGAAGTCCGGCTTTTCAAAGAGAGGCGCGCCGTCTTTCCCCTTCAGGTCGAAGATCGCGCCGACGTATTTGCGGTCGTCCGGCGTCCGCTCTTCGGACGTCATTCCGATCGGAATGTCGGGATGACCGTAGTAGGTGTTGAACATCTTGGTGTACGGAGCGGCGCTGGGAGACGATTTGGTGAGCGTGACCGCCAGAAGATCGCATTCGCCCCGGTCGACGAACGCGTTGAGGATCGCCAGCGCCATCGGGTCGTCGGCGTCGTTTCCCATGTCGGTGTCGAAGATGACCGGTATCGGCGCGGCGCCCATCGCCAGCGGCGCGGTGAGGAGTAACCCGAAAAGGAGGAGAAGACGGTGGAGTTTACGCATCGTTTTACCTGCTCTTTCTGTTGCCGTGGAAGTTGTCGTGCCGGGCGCTTCGGAAAGCGCCGCCCGTCCCTCATTGTAACGTGCGGGCGTCCTCTTTTCAAGCGGTTCCCGGACGGGACGTTTTTCCCATCGTTCGGGAGAACGCGGAACGAGGGATTCACGGGATTCTATCTTACGGCGGACGAAAACGGGGCCGAAACCCTTCGTTTCGGCCCCGCGGAAAATCGGAAATTCATACACGGCGGATCAGCCGTAGATCTCGTTCCACAGACCGTTTAGGTCGACGTCGGCGGGCGTGCCGGTGAAGATGACCGTGCGGTAGACGGCGTCCATCGTTTCGCCCTCTTTGTAACGGAACCCCTCGTCGACGAAGTTGAACGGCATCGGCGAGATGTTCCCGTAGTCGCGGACGAACCAGGGGCAGTTCGGCCACGGGGTCGGCGGACAGAGAACCGCGACCCCTTCGGTGATTTCGGGATTGAACCGGCGCCGTCCGTAGAAGGCGACCCATTTGGCCGGTTTGCCGAAGAGGTTCGATTCCCCCTCGACGCCCCCGTCGCTGACGACGTGGCCGCCGCAGATCGGCGCGAGGTCGTTTTCGACGCGGACGCCGAAAAAGCCGTGATTGGTCTTTTCGATCCGCAGATCGGTCAGCGCTTCAAAATGGAAGAAGGCGTCGAGAACGTAGTAGTCGTCGCACCGCCAGTCGATCAGATAGCGGCGCGTGTCGCGGACGATCGGGACGTGGTGCGGTTTGCGCCAGAGACAGACGTCGGACCACTCGACCTGTGTCTTTTCGGCGCGGAGGAGTTTCGGGTCGGTACTGACGACCTGCCCGTCCTGATTCCCCGACTGCCAGTAGTTCCCGCCGTTCAGACGATCGACCCCCAGAAAGACCGAACGGTGATGAGGCCACGGCTGCGCCGATTCGGCGGTCACCGAAACGCGCGAGGCGGGTCCGATCAGCGGGTAGAGATAGGGGTATTTCTGATTCGGATCGGTTCGGTAGACCGTCAGAACCTGGTTGTCTTTGCGGACCCAGAGGTTCTTGTCGGCGTAGTCGGGGAAATAGGTCGAAAGGTGCTCGACCGGGGCGTCGCCATGGTCGGGGTACGGCGCCCCCTCTTTACCGGGATGAAGCGCTTCCCGCGCCGAAAGGGTGTCCGAACCGAACTGAGCCGAAAGACCGGTCAGCGCCGCCGCGGCGGCCGCGGTCTTGAAAAAATGACGTCGCTGCATCGTAAATCGCTCCTTTGCTTTTTGAAGTTTGACGAACCGTATTTTTTCGACGCCTCCATTATACCCGGCGCGGCGCGGGAATACAATTGGACGCCGACTGACGGTTGTTCCGGTTAAAAAGAATACGCAAATTAAAAGAAATGGGGAGTCTGCGTTCACTTTAAATCTTAAAATCTCTCAAAAAAACGGGGACGACCCCCGCGCTTAAAAGAGAATGTGACCTAGATTATCAGTGTCGCCGCCGCGGGCGCGAACGCTTCGCGGCGGCGACGGCGTCTCGGAAGATTGAAACAAAAAATGATTACACCGCCCCCGGCGGAAAGAAGCGGCATCATGAGTCCTTTCGGATTGAGTCCTCCTCGGAAATTTCCGGTACCGAACGCGAAAAGCAGTTTCGATTCCCTCAGCCGCGACGAGATCGAAACGCATATCGCGATCGCGCGGTACGGCTCGTTTCAACTGACCGGCGCGATCCGCCCTTCGTATGACCTGCGTATCGTGCCGAAAGAAGGGTACGACCGGCGGCTCTGGCGCGCGTCGAACGGCCGCGCCTCGATCCCTCTTCTGACCGCGCTGGTTTCGCGCGAAAAGCTCGCCGATCTCTATTTTGATCTCCTGGGCGAACTCGGCCCGATGGTCGACGTGGTTCTCGAATCGAGCCGCGCGCGGCGGAGCGGGCATACCGATTACACGCGCGACGAGATCGATCTGCCGATTCTGATGAGCTGTCTTTACGATTTCGAAGATCTTCTGCTCAACGACGGGTATTTCGGGATTGCCGTGATCGACCCGGCGCGGCAGGTGGAGGTGCGGTTCGACGAACATAAGTCGATATCGGTGTTCGGCCGCGAAATCGGCCGGTTCGAAGAGGTTTTTCGCTCCCACCGTGTCGAACGCGTCGAACGGGTGCGCCACCTTTCCGAAGACGAGCATCTGCACGCCTCGGCCAACGAGTTCGCCTCCCGGTTCGAGATTCTCCGCACGCGCCTGGGGATCGACGAGGGGTTCTGCTAGTCGGTCGTCTTTACTTTTTTCGAACGAAACGAACTTTCCCCGTCCGGCGGCGGGGAATCTTTTTCATTTTTCGGGATAGAAATAAAATCGAAAAAATGTTATAGTGGACGGCGGAGAGTTCGGAGATCCGGTTCCGCCCGTTTTTTCGCGGCGACGCCGGGGATCCGTCGATTTTAATCCCGCAGCTAGAATTATTTGTGTATCATATCCCGCCGGGCAGGAATTCCCTCGGGCCAACTCAAGGAGTGACGATGATGAAACGTTTGAATCTCGGAATCGGCGTTATGCTGATCCTGCTTTTAGCCGGCGCGGCGCTTGCCCAAACGGAAACGGACCGGTTCTTTCCGGATTCGACCAAAGGATACGTCGCCGTCAGCAACGTAAACGATTTGCGCGCCCACTGGCGGCAGACCGCGCTGGGGCAGGTTCTCCTTTCCGACTCGTTCATGGAGTTCCGCCAGTCGATCCTTTCGGGGGTCGAAAAGACGTGGACCGGCCGGGTCGGGATGAGTATCCGCGACACCCTCGACCTCGCCTCGGGGGAAGCCGCGTTCGGGTTCGTCGCCAATCCCGGGCAGATTCCCGGGTTCGTCGTGGCGATCGACGTGACCGAAAAGAAAAAAGAGGTCGACGACTTCCTTTCGCGCATGATTCGTCAGGCGTTTGAGAAGAAAACCGGCACCAGCAAAAAAGAAACCCTCAAAGTCGGAAACCGTTCCGTTCCGGTCACGGTGATGGTCTTCCCGCCGGACAACAACTACCCGGCTCAGCGGACCGCCTACTACGTGCTGACCGACCGTTTTCTCCTGGCTTCCGATCAGAAAGAACTGATCCAGCAGATCTTAGAATTGATGTTGCGCGTCCCCAGCGGACCGAAACCGCTCGCCTCGAACAAAGCGTATTCGATGACGATGCAGCGGTGCGCCGCCGATTTCCCCACGGCCCACGATCCGCAGATCCGCTTCTTTGTTCAGCCGCTCGAACTCGGGAAAGCGATCACGCTCCTGGCGCAGTCGGCTCCGGGGAGCCAGCCGAAACAGGACACTTCCGGCCAGACGCCGTTCGACATCCTGGCCAATCACGGCATGGGGGCGATCGAAGGGGTTGGCGGAACGGTCGATTTTGCGTCCGACGATATGGAATTCGTGACGCGGACCAAGGTCTACGCGCCCGAAGGGCTGCGCGGCACGAATATGCTTTCCTTCATCGATGACCTGAAACTGAACGCTCCCGACTGGGTCGAAGGAGACGTGAACTCGGCGACCGTCGTCAATATCGACCTTCTGAACCTCTTTAATCGGATCGGTCCTCTGTTCGACGATTTCGTCAAGACCGAGAACCTCTGGGAAGATACGCTCAAAGGGCTCGAAGAAGACGAAGGGGGGCCGCGCGTGAACCTCAAAACGCAGTTGGTCGGTAACCTCGGCTCGCAGATCACGACGTTCCGCCGTACGCACGACGGGAAAGAGGCGTTCGTCGGCGGGATTCAGGTCAAGCCGGGGAAAGACGCGGTGATCGCCGAAGTCTTCCATCGGATGTTCGACACCGACGCCGATTTCCAGCAGGTTCCCTACGGGTCGGGAACGATCTGGTACTACGCGCCGCAGCCGAAACGCCAGAGCCGTTCGCGCCGCGGTCAGGCGGCCTCGGCTCAGGCGAATCCGCCGGTGTTCGTTAAGAACGCGTTCTACGTCGGGGACGGGAACATCTTCTTCGCCACCGATATCGACGCGCTGAAAGAGACCGTCGAAAATAAACGGAGCGGAAGCGTCGCCCCGCTGAGCGAGTCGCCGACCTACAAGACCGTTTCGTCTTACATTCAGAAGTTCAGCGGCACGGGACACAGCTTCCAGTTCTATTCGTCGAACCACGCCGGGCTTCGAACGAACTATAACCTTTTCCGGACCGGTAAGCTTCTGGAAGGGGACACCCTCCTTTCGCAGATTCTTCAGCGGGTCTATCCCGATAAGAACATGAACGTTCCGATTCTGGACAACGGGTCGAAACTCCCGCCCTTCGAGTCGTTCGAAAGCCGGATGGGCGCGACGGGCGCGTTCGGTAAGAACGAATCGGACGGTTTCTTCCTCAAAAGTTTCGGTCTGACCGCCGATCAGCTTCGATAGCGATGTCGTCTTATTTTGCCGGTAAACGCGTTTTGGTGACGGGCGGCTCGAACGGCCTGGGGCGCGAGATCGCCCGGGCGTTCGGCCGCGCCGGCGCGCGGGTCGCCGTCGCCGGCCTGGAAGAGACCGACGTCCAAGAGACCGCCGCGTCCCTTTCCGCCGACGGCGTCGACGCGTTTCCCCTGGTCGGCGACGTGACGGTCGAAGCCGATACCCAGCGGTTCGCCCGGCTGACCGCCGAACGGTTCGGCGGTCTCGACGTTCTGGTGAACGCCGCCGGCCGAACGCACCGCGGCTGGATTTTAGAGACGCCGTCCGACGAGATCCTTTCCCTTTTCAAACTGAACCTGCTCGGAACCGTTCAGATGACCCGCGCGGCGATGCCGCTCCTCCTGAAATCGAAATCCCCCCATGTGGTGAACATCGGCTCGCTCGCCGCCAAGAGCGCCTCGCGCTGGGTCGGCGCTTATCCGATCAGCAAGTTTCCCGTGACGGCGTTTTCGCAGCAGCTCCGTCTCGAAATGAAAGAGAAGGGACTCCATGTCCTTCTGGTCTGTCCCGGGCCGGTCAAACGCGAAAATCCGCGGCTCTATCCGCTTAAACATGCCGAAGGGATCCCCGAGTCGGCGCTGATGCCCGGCGGCGGCGTGAAGGTCGGCAAGATCGATCCGGTCCGTCTGGCCGAAAAGATCCTCGCCGCCTGCCGAAAGCGGAAGCCGGAACTGGTCGTGCCGGGAAAGGCGCGGCTTCTTTTCGCGATTCAGCAGTTGTTTCCCCGTCTGGGAGACTGGATCGTCTTAAAAAAGACGTGATGCGAAGAGACGAAGGCGAATAAAAAAATCTCCCGAAACGCCGTTTCGGGAGATTTTTTATAGGCACAGATTACAGGAGCGATGACGCGGCTCAGCCGAGGCGGCTCAAAAGGCGTTCCATCGCGAGGTCGAACCGCTGCGGAGTGTCGTAGGTGCCGTTGGCGATCTCTTCGCGAATGCGGTTGATTTTGTCGTAGTTGATTTCGGCCGATTCCGCGGCGCGGGACGTTTCGGCCGTCGCGTTCAGATGACGCGCCGTGGTCGAGATTTCGAACTCTTCTTCAATCTGGTTGTTTTGAATTTCGGCGGACGCCGGTTTAGCGGCGCTTTCGAACTTGACGTTCTGAATGCCGCGGGGACCGTTGACGTTGCTGATATTGTTAATGCCGTTGATGTCCATCGTTCTCTCCTGTAATGCTCAATCCTTGACTCGATTTGCGAACCAGCTGGTTCTTTCAGGTTTTCCATCGCCTGATGATCTGTATACGCAGGAAGCGAACCCTTTTCCCGAAAAAAAGAAAATTTTTTCGGAAAAAGATCTTTCGCCCGCACGGAGGGGCTTTCAAGAAACACCTCCGCCCGCTGATCAGTAAGCATTATAGCGAAAATACCGATATGTCAAACCCTAAAATCGCTACATTTCGCAAAAAACGCCTTCCTATCTTTTCTAAACGCTCTATATTCTAGCATTTTTTCGAAATTGTGTCGGCGCAAACGGGTGAATTTCCTTTTTTTCGGCAAGTTTCGGAAAAAACGGAATCGAGTCGACGGAACGATAACGAATAAGGACGCCGACGTCAAGTGAAGATTTCGCCTTGCTCCGTTCCGAAGGGGAGCGCGGCCGCGCGCCGCGCGACACTGGTCAAAGACGCCGGAGGGGATATAATAAGGCGGGGGCGGCGTTCGAATCGGCCGTCCTCTTTCCCCAAGGGGGGCGCCGAGAACCAAGTTACGTTTTAGCAGGGTGAACCGATGAATCCGACCTTTGAAAATTATGAAAATCCGCTGATCAGCCGCTACGCCTCCCAAGAGATGAGCCGTCTTTGGAGCCCGCAGAAGAAGTTCGGCACCTGGCGCCGTCTCTGGCTGGCTTTGGCCGAATCGGAAGCGGAACTCGGACTCCCCGTTACGCAGGAGCAGATCGCCGAAATGCGCGAGCATCTCGACGACATCGATTTCGCCAAGGCCGCCGAATACGAAAAGAAACTTCGGCACGACGTGATGGCGCACGTTCACACGTTCGGCGACGCCGCGCCGAAAGCGCGGCCGATCATCCATCTGGGGGCGACCAGTTGTTTTGTGACCGACAATACCGACGCGATCCTGCTGCGCGACGCGATGCGCCTCGTCGCCAAACGCCTGGCGACGGTGATCGACCGGCTCGGCGAATTCTCGAAAAAGTACCGCGACCTCCCCTGCCTGGGGTTCACCCACCTGCAGCCGGCGCAGCCGACCACGGTCGGTAAACGCGCCTGCTTGTGGAACTACGATCTGGTCATGGATATGGAAGACCTGGAACACCGCCTCGCCACGATCCGCACCTTGGGAAATAAGGGAACGACCGGCACGCAAGCGAGTTTTCTCAAACTCTTCGAAGGGGATCATCGTAAAGTGCGCGACCTGGAAGCGCGTCTCTGCCGGAAGATCGGTTTCGAGAAGCCGTTCGCCGTGACCGGCCAGACGTATCCGCGCAAACTCGACTCACAAGTGCTCGACGTCCTTTCGGGGATCGCGCAGTCGGCGCATAAGTTCGCGACCGACCTGCGGATTCTGGCGCACCGCAAGGAGATGGAAGAACCGTTTGAAAAGAACCAGATCGGCTCGAGCGCGATGGCCTACAAACGGAACCCGATGCGGAGCGAAAGAATCTGTTCGCTCGCCCGTTTCGTGATGAGCGTTCAGAGCTGTCCGGCGATGACCCTTTCGACACAGTGGATGGAACGGACCCTCGACGACTCGGCGTGCCGGCGTCTGGTCCTGCCGCAGGCGTTCCTGGCGATCGACGCGCTCTTGATCATCTATCAGAATATCGTCGAGAATATGGTGGTCTATCCGAAAGTGATCGAACGGAACCTGCGGAGCGAACTGCCGTTCATGGCGACCGAAAATATTCTGATGGCCGCCGTCGAACTGGGGGGCGACCGCCAGGACCTGCACGAACGGATCAGAGTACACAGTCAGGCCGCCGCCGCGCGGGTTAAAGTCGAAGGGCTCGAAAACGACCTGCTCGACCGGCTCCGCGCCGACGAGGCGTTCGCCAAGGTCGATATCGACGCCGAACTCGAGCCGATCCGGTTCGTCGGCCGCGCGCCGGAACAGGTCGACGAATTCCTGGACGAACAGGTTCGGCCGATCCGCGAAAAGTACCGCGGTCTGTTCACCGACGACGCCGATCTGCGCGTCTGATTTGCCGTTTTCGCCCGCCGCCGGATTTCGTTTGATTGATACGTCCCATGAAACACGAACCGCAAGAGTTTGTTCCTTCGCCCGCGCTCACCCCCGAAGCAAAATCGCGGATCCCGAGCGCCGACCCCCTGCCGATGACCGCCGACGAGGTCGCCCGGCGCGGCTGGCCGGAAGTCGACGTCGTCGTGGTGACCGGCGACGCGTATCTCGACCATCCGCTGTTCGCCGCGGGGCGTCTGGCGCGCCTCCTTGAGGCCGACGGTCTGCGCGTCGCCGTTTTGAGCCAACCCGACCCGAAAAACTCCGCGCCCTGGGAATCGTTCGGCCGTCCCCGGCTGGGGTTCTGTATTACCGCCGGCGAGCGCGACTCGATGCTCGCCCACTACACGCCCAACCGGCGTCTTCGCGCCGACGATCCGCTGACGCCGGGCGGACGGACCGGCCGGCGGCCCGACCGCGCCGCGCTCGCCTACGCCCAGCGCGCGCGTCAGGCGTACCCCGACGCGGCGGTCGTCCTTTTCGGAGCCGAGGCGGCGCTGCGCCGATTCGCGCATTTCGACGCGTGGAGCGACAAAGTGTGGCGTTCCCTGCTGATCGAAGCCAAGGCGAACCTTCTGGTCTACGGACCGGGCGAATCGGCGCTATGCGAAATCTACCGCCGTCTCGACGCGGGGGAACCGATTTCGAATCTGCGCGACATCCGTTCGACGGCGTATCGGATCGCGCCGAACGAGGATCTGCCCGAAGAGTCCGAGACGCTTTGCCATCTGCCGAGTTACGAAGAGGTTTGCGGCGACCGCGCGAATCCCGAAGAGGACCGGAAGAGTAAAAAGCTCTTCCTCGAAATGACCAAGACGATCGGCGCCAATCTCGATCCGGCAAGCGCCAAGACGCTGGTGCAGGAGCACGGGCTCGACGCGGTCGCGGTGAACCCGCCGTCGTTTCCCGCGGCCGACGGCGAAGCGGCGCGGCTCGACGCGCTCCCCTTTACGCGGAAAGCGCATCCCCTCTGCGGCGAAGAGGCCGTCCCCGCGATCGACGGGGAATTCGACGCCGAAAGGGACGCCGAGTCGCTCGCCGCCCTGCAATACGGCGCGGCCGCGTGTATGGCGCGTCTTCTGCCGCCGGAGGCGCGCGAGTCGCTCCGCGCGCCTTTGGGGCCCGCCGCCGAAGACGCCGACCGCGGCGGCGCCGCGGTGACCCTGATCGCCGGGTTCCCCGGGTTCGGGTACCGCGAGGCGGCCGATCTGGCGGTTGCGATGAAATCGGGCGGAATTCGGCCCGACCGGATCCTCGATTTCGTTCCGATTCCGCTCGACCCGGCGTGCGCCGTCTACTGGACGGGGCTCGACCTCGAAACGGGGAAGCCGGTTCACGCGGCGCGAACCCTCCGCGAACGCCGGCTTCAGCACGCGCTGTTTATGTATGACAATCCGGCGTTTTACCACGACGTGAAAACGGCGCTGCACGAGGCCGGGCGGGAAGACCTGATCGGCTCCGGTCCCGGCGCGCTCGTCGCGCACCACCTGTCGAAAGCCGAACATCTGCGCCAGTCGTCCCGCGTCCGGCGTCTGAAACGGAACCAGGAACTCGAAAAGGCCGCCAAAGAACGCGCCCGGCAGGAATACCGCGAGCGGGAGGAAGCGAAACGGCGCAAGGAAGATCAAAAGAAAAAGTTCGGCTCCCGGTCCCGCTCCGCCCGTTCGAAAGACTCCCGCGCCGCCGCGCCGCGCAAAAGAACCGGTTTCGGCGGCAAACCCCGCAAGCCGGGAAATTCCGGCCGGCCCCCGCGCGGCGGGTCGAACTAGGCGCCCTTCCGCGGTTCAGTGCCCCGGGAAAGTGACCAGGGAGAAGACGTTTCGGCCGGCGAGTTTTTCGCGGCCGCCCAGATCGGAAAGCTCGATCACGAAACCGACCCCGACGACCTCGCCCCCTTGGCTTTCGATCAGCCGACAGCAGCCGTCGATCGTCCCGCCGGTCGCCAGAAGGTCGTCGATCACCAGAACCCGTTGGCCCGGCTTGATCGAGTCTTCGTGAATGTGAATCTCGTCGGTACCGTATTCAAGCTGGTAGCGCCGCGAGACCGTTTTCCTCGGCAGTTTCCCCTTTTTGCGCATCAAAACGAGCCCCGCGCCCAGACGCGCCGCCAGGGGGGCGCCGAAAACGAAACCGCGCGCCTCGGGGGCGGCGACGACGTCGATCGGACCGAGCGTTTCGGCTTTCGCCGTCAGTTCGTCGATCGTTTGCCGGAACCCTTCGCCGTTTTCGATCAGGGTGGTGATGTCGCGGAACAGGATCCCCGGTTTCGGGAAATCGGGGATCGAACGGATGTAGTCGGCGATTTTTTTCATCGGGATCGGGTTGCTCTCGGGGTCAGAACGAGATGATTTCGGAAAAATGCTTTTCGAGTTCTGATTCGATCTGCTTGGCGCATTCTTGGTAGACGCTGTAGCCGCCCCCCAAGGGATCGCAGATGTCGGAACCGTCGGCCGAAAGGAGCGAGATCCGTTCGGCGTCGTCGGGCCATTGCGTGCAGATCGCCTCTTTGTGCGCGCGTCCCATCACGTAGATCCGGTCGGCGTAACGCAGGAGCGCTTCGGAAAGGGGCTGCGTCTGATGCCCTTCGAGCGAAATGCCGCGGTTTTTCATCACTTCGACCGCGTCGGGGCTCGCCGGCGCGTTCGGCAGCGCCGCGACCCCCGCCGACATGACCACGTAGCCGCGCGATTCGAGTTCGTCGACCCCGCAGCCGAGATGTTTGGCGATCATGTTGGCGCAGATCATTTCGGCCATGGGGCTTCGGCATGTGTTGCCCGTGCAGACGAAAAGAATCATTTTCACCTTCATCCGTTCGATCTGCTCTTTGGTATAGACCCCCTCGCGGATAATGTTGACCGCGCCGTCTGAGACCGAAAGGACCGTCGACGGCCGGCGGAAACAGGCGACGCCGTCGTCGATGATCAGGTCGGGCCGGTCGCCCAAACCGACCTTCGCGCTTTCGGCGCTGACCGCCGGAGGTTCGCCGGTCAGGTTCGCGCTTGTCAGAAGGAGCGGCTCGTCGAGTTCGCGGAGAATTTCGAGAAAGACCGAATGGTTCGGGACGCGGTACCCCACCGTGCCGCGCGGCATGACGACGTCTTTGACCTCGTCCGGAAGGGTGGCGAATCGGCTGTTCGGGCTCGTCGCGTCGGCGACCAGGGTGATCGGGCCGGGCCAGGCGCGGCGGGCCAGGCGCGCGGTGACCTCGTCGATGTTGGGCGAGTAGTAGCGGAGCGCGCGCCATCCGGAAATCGCCACCGGAACCGCGTGCCCCTTTTTCCGCCCCTTGGCGGTGACGAGCCGGTTGACGGCCTCGGAGGACGAGGCCAAGGCGCCGATCCCGTAGACCGTTTCGGTCGGAAAGACGACGAGTTCTCCGCCGCGCAGCGCGGCGATCGCCGCTTCCTTAATCGATTTGAGCGACGGGTTGTCGGCAAGCCGGATCACTTCGGTTGTCATATCGCGTTACCTTTTCCCTTTCCGACCCGCGGGGGGCCGAAACGATTGGTTTTTATACCGCCCATTCTATCAGAAAGTCCGAATTTGGGAATAAAGACCGGCGGGACGGCGCCTTTTCGGTTGTAACGAAAAAAAGATTCCTGACGGCGCGGCCGGAAGAGAATCGGGCCGATCGGCGGAGGGGAATAAATCTTCCCCGTTCCGTTTAGCGATAAATGAGGAAAGGCGGCTTTCTCGGCGAAAGACGTCGTTTTTCACTAAGACGGTGCGGGTATGAGTCGTTTTTCCCTGATTCTGGGACTCTGGCCCGGGCTTTCGGGCCTGGTTCGGTACGGTCGAGGTATCTTTTTGATCCTCGCCGTCGGGTTCGGTCTGCTCGCTTCGGTCTCCCTCTTCTGCTGCGGGTACTGGACCGAGCTGATCGCGCCCGAGTCGAAAATCTGGATCGCCGCGGGGGTTCTCGCCGCCCATCTCGTTCTGAGTCTCGTCAGCGCCGCACTTTCGACCCTCTTTTCCGGGCAGCTGGCGTACGACGAGGACGGGGACCGCTATTTGCTGGCGCTCGACGCGTACTTGGCGGGGAACTGGGCCGAGACCGAACGGATCGCCAAGGCGATTCTGCGCCGGAACCGGCGGGATCCCGAGACGACCCTCCTCCTGGCGACCCTCTGTCGGCATACCGGGCGGTACGCCGAGGCCGGCGCGTGGCTCGACCGGCTCGAATCGCTGGAATCGGCGATCAAATGGACCGAAGAGATCGCGGCGGAACGCGCCGGACTGGCCGACGCGCTTCGGCGGCGGGACGACGACGAAGAGACGCCCGAAGTGATTCCGCTGCCGCCGCGTCAAAGCTCCGGATCGGAAGTTTTCGTTTCCGCCGAAAGACGCCGGGCGGTCGGCGAGTAGTTTTTTGTTCTTTTTTCGTTTTGATTTGCCGTTCCGCGCAACAAACTCCGGCCGACGGCAACCGTTACGGCGTGCGGGAACTTTTTCCGCTTCGGCTCCGAGTTTCGGAATGAACCCGTTTTAAGACGCCTCCCGTTCAAGAAAGGTGCGCCAATGTTTAAGTTCTCCCTGTT
>CADBQY010000109.1 GCA_902796885.1 uncultured Planctomycetota bacterium | reverse complement strand
CGCACGGGCATTTCTCGGCGCACTTGCAATCCTCGCACTTACAAGGGTCGCACTGGCACTTCTTTTCGCACGCGCATTTTTCGGCGCATTTGCAATCCTCACACTCGCAAGGGTCGCACTGGCACTTCTTTTCGCACGCGCATTTCTCGGCGCACTTGCAATCCTCGCACTTACAAGGGTCGCACTGGCACTTCTTTTCGCACGGGCATTTTTCGGCGCATTTGCAATCCTCGCACTCGCAAGGGTCGCACTGGCACTTCTTTTCGCACGCGCACTTCTCGGCGCACTTGCAATCCTCGCACTCGCAAGGGTCGCACTTACAAGGGTCGCACTGGCACTTTTGAGCGCACGGGGCGTTCGGTTCCGCTTGGGGAGCCGAATCTTCGGCGATCACGAAACCGACGCAACAGAGAACGGCTCCGAGAACCGCGAAAAACGACGTTTTCATAACAAACTCCTTTCAAACAAACGATGGCGAAACGCTCGGTGTCTATCCTGGTTTTTTCGGTAATTTCAGTCAAGAACAAAACGCGGCGGTTCCCGAAGGAAAAAGAGAAAACCGGCGCGGCCGGGACACGGTGCGCCCCGTGGAAGCAAGGCGAGGAAAAGAGGAACTTGCTTTGAAAGACCGCCCGAAGGCGGGAATGGGCGCGGTCCTTCCCGCGCCGCGAAATGTCAGCGGATATCTTCGAGCTGGCGGCGGTATTCGTCCCGTTCCCGGCGCGTCGCTTCAAGGTCGAAGACCAGATATTTCATATCGAACCGAAGTTGGGAGATCGACCCCTGAATGAAGGAGAGAACCCGCTGACGGTGATTCATTCCGTTGACGACGCGGCGGAACGCCTTTTCAAATCGGGGTTTCAGTTCGGGAGGAAGTTCTTCAATGAGCGCGCCCAATTCGGAGAGGTTTAGCGAGGGAGTTTTTTCGGCAGTCTTTTTTTCCGAATAAGGGGTGGACATTGTTATATCTCGTTTTCTTTCGGTTTCTGTCTTTGGAATCGGTTCGTTTAACCCGAACGGGGAGCCGCTTCGTGCGGCGGAAGTATCCTCTTTCTGAAAAGGGAATACGTAACTTGAACCGTTTAATCCTATTATAGAGTAAAAAATCTCTTTTTTTAAGAGAAATTCGGGGATTTTTCGGAATTTTCTAAAGTTTTCTTCCGGAATCTTCCCGGGAAGGGGCCGGTTCGGGAAAAGAGGGGGCGGCGCGGATTTTTCTCTTGCCGGGAACGCCGAATAACATTAAAATCGGACGCGGTTTTCCGGCTCGAAACAGGTTCTTTTGCCGGGCGGAACCCGCGTTTTATCAAGGAAGGTTTTTCGAACCGCAGTGAAGCTCGCCCCTTACCTCCAGCGCCGTCTTCGTTTACGCTCTCTCGCGAGCGTGGGGGGGAGTCTGTCCTTTTGGGGGATTCTCCTGACTTTTCTTTTGACCGGCGCCCTTTGGGGGGAAGGGTTCGAAGGGTATACCCCCGGGTTCTACGATCCCGAAGCCGAAGAGGCCGAAGGGGGGTGGCGCGAGTCGTTCGAGCAGGAAGGGGTCAGCTGGGTCCCCCTCTATCAGGAACCGGACGTTAAAATCACTTTACAGCGGCGAACCGGCGACTCGCCCCACGGCGGGGAACGGGCCGAAGAGATCGTCCTCGATTTTCCGAGCCCGGGGTACGCGTTTCTCGGCCATTACGTCGATTACCCGATCCTTTTCAACGAAACGACGCCGACTGTCTGGGTTCGCGCCGACCGTCCCGGCGTTTCGCTCGGCGTCCTGGTCGTCCTTCCCGAGACGAAACGTTCCGATACCGACACGCCCCTGACGCTCCTCCTTCCCGGAACGACTTACCGCCGCGCCGGCGGGTGGGAAGAGCTTTCGTTCGAAAAAGACCTGGCGACTCTCCTCGACGAGACGGTCAAGGCGCTCCGCGCCGAGCATAAAATCAAAGTCGACCCGAAAAACGCATATATCCGCCAGCTGGTTCTTTTTACCGAACAGCCACGCGGTTCGCTTCGCCTTTGGGTCGACGATCTCCGAATCGACGGACACGCCACGCAGTCGATGTCGATTCTCGATCGAGCGGAACAGATTCCCCTTTTCGATCCGGTCAATCTGCTGGCGTTCCGCTATTCGGAGACCGCCTCGCCGATCGTGATGCAGGCGGCGAGCGACAAGCTCCGCCGATGGCCGACCGAGCCGTTCGCCATCGGTGCCGAAAAGCCGAAAGAGATGGCCGAGATGCGCCAGCGCAAGCGGATCGCCGACTCGCGCGAGTTTGTCTCGGTCTACGCCGCGCCGTCGAAAGAACGGGTCATTTCCGATTCGGTCGATACGGCGCCGGGGAAGGGAATCGCCGCGGTCGATTACGCCGAAAGCGGCGGTGTGAGCGTCTCGACCGCCGCGTATTCGTCCGAAGACCAAAACGCTTCCCCTTTGATCTTGGGGAGCGGGACGCGCCTGGCCGCCGCCGATTTTCCCGGTTCCTCGACCCGCGGATCCGGCGCGCCGAACGCGCATTTCAGCGAACGGATCTTGATGATCGACGGCGACACGCCGACCGCGATCCGCGCGGTCGAGTATCAGGGGGAGCCTCTTTCGTTCCTGAAAGGTCTCCGCTTTAACGCCGTCTGGCTGAAAACGCCGCCGACGGCGCAGCTTTTGGCCGAAGCGCGGGACGAGAACATCTGGCTGATCGCCCCGCCGCCGACCGGCCGAGATACCGTCGGCGGTTCGGCGCCGGCGGGCGAAAACGCGGCGTATTTTAACGGCATGACCGCTTCGGACGATTACAACAGGGTTCTGATGTGGGACGAGGGGAACGACCTGAAAGAGTCTCAATATCAGGCGGTCGCTCAGCGGGTCGAAGATCTGCGTAAACTCGACCCGTACCGCCGCCCGGTCACCGCCAACGTGACGACCGGACTCCGTACATACAGCGACCGCGCGATCGATCTTCTTCTGGT
>CADBQY010000108.1 GCA_902796885.1 uncultured Planctomycetota bacterium | reverse complement strand
GCAGGAGATCATCGATTACCTGAAATACACCACCCCGGCGTTCATGTTCAGCGCCGCCATGGCGCCGCCGGTCGCCGCCGCCGCGCTGGCTTCGATCCGCCTCTTGGAACGCGAACCGCAGCGGTGCGAGCAGCTCCGCGCGAACAGCCGTTTCTTCAAAAAGACGGCGAACGAGCTGGGACTGGACACCGGCCTGGCGACCGAATCGGGCGTGGTCACCGTCGTGATCGGCAATTCGGTGAAATGCCTCAAGCTCTCGAAGTACCTCTTCGATCACGGGGTAAACGCCAACCCGATTCTCCATCCGGCGGTGGAAGAAAAGGCCGCGCGAATCCGTTTCTTCCTCACCTGCTCGCATACCGAAGAGGAAATGCGCAAAGCCCTCGAACTGACCGCCGAAGGGCTGGCGATCATCGACAAAGAGGACGTGAGCGCGCTGAACCCGATTTTCGGAGGGGGAAAACAAAAGTAGCGTTCCTCGCCGCGGCGCAGAAGGGATCACCGAAGGCGCGGGCCGTTCGGCCCGCGTCTTTTTTTACGCCGATCGCGCGGGGCAAGACAACCGCGTTTCTTTTTGCTATAATCGTCTCGTCCGTTGACCGATTCCCCTTCCCCGAAAGGAACAAGCGATGCGCCTTGAAAGACTCCCTCTCCTGATACTCGCCCTCGTTTCCTGCGCCTGTGCCGCGCTCGCCGCGGCGCCCCCTGCGCTCCCCGAACCGTTCGATCCCGACCTGGTCCTCTGGGTGGCGCCCGACGGGGACGACGCCGCCGCCGGCACCGGATCGGCGCCCCTGGCGTCGCCGGCCGGCGCGGCCCGCGCCGCCGCGGCCGCACGGGCAAGCGCGCCCGAAAAGAGCCTGGCGGTCTACTTCAAGGAAGGGGTCTATCAGATCGCCGAACCGGCGCGATTCGAGGGGATTCGCGCGGCGGCGGAAAAGCCGATTCTCTTTCGTTCCGCGCCCGGCGCCGCGGGCCGCTGCGTCTTTACCGGCTCCAAAGAAGTGACCGGTTGGGAAAAACTCGAAACGAGCGGCTTCTGGAAGAACGCTCCCGGCGACCTCAAATCGCGCCTGCGTCCCGAAGCGGTTCCGCAAATCTGGACCGCTCCCTACGCGCCGTACGAAACCGCGCTCTACGCGCCCGAAACCGACGGCGCGCG
Source organism: uncultured Planctomycetota bacterium (assembly GCA_902796885.1). GTDB lineage: Bacteria > Planctomycetota > Planctomycetia > Pirellulales > Thermoguttaceae > RUG695. The sequence continues at coordinate 13,364 of CADBQY010000108.1, read as the reverse complement.
GCAGGAAATGTTTGTGAACGGGGCGCCGCAAACCCTGGCCCGATGGCCGAACGAGGGATTCGCCACGTCGGGAAAAGCGCGCGGCGCGACGCCCTTGCCCGAATCGGACTGGAAACCGAAAGGAACGGTCGAAGGAGTTTTCGAGGCCGATCCCGCGCAGCCGGACGGGTGGAACAACGAACCGGGCGCGCTTCTTTTCGCCTACTGGTATTGGGATTGGAGCGAGTCGTACGAACGGTTCGATTCGGTGACGCGCGAAGGGGACGTTCAAATCATCCGTATGCCGCAGCCGTACTCGCAAGGCGCCTACAAAGACAACCTGCGTTACTACGGGCTGAACCTGCTGTGCGAGCTCGACGCGCCGGGAGAATTCTACGTCGACCGCGCGTCAAAACGGATCTTCTGGATTCCCGCCGACGGGATCGACCCCGCGGCGGCGTCGGTCCGACTGACCGTCTACGAAAAGCCGTGGATGATCGAGGTCGACGACTGCGCCGGAATCGTGTTCGCCGGTCTCTCGTTCGAAGAGGGGTTCGGCGGCGCCGTCTCGGTGAAAAACTCGAGCGACGTCGTTTTCGCCGACGTCGAGGCGCGCCGTTTTTCGGGACGGGTCGCCGTCAACATCGCGGGAGGGCGCCGCTGCGGGGCGTATCGCACGCTCCTCGAAACGCTCGGAGGGGGCGGCTTCGCTCTGCGGGGCGGAGACCGCAAAACCCTGACCGACGCGGAACATTTTCTTTCGCAATGCACGGTGCGCGACTTCTCGCGTATCTTCCGAACCTACGCGCCGGCGGCGCTCCTTGAAGGATGCGGGATCAGCGTCACGCACTGCGATTTTTCAAAAGCGTCCTCTTCGGCGATGCGGATCGAGGGGAACGAGCATCTCGTCGAATACTGCCGGTTCACCGAACTGGTCAGGGAATCCGACGACCAGGGGGGGATCGACGTCTGGTTTAACCCGACCTACCGCGGAAACGTGATCCGCTACAACTACTGGGAAGACATCGTCGGGGGAACGCTCTGCGGCGCCGCGGCGGTTCGGTTCGACGATATGATTTCGGGGTACCTGGTTTACGGAAACGTCTTCGTCCGCTGCGGCGGCGTCAATTTCGGCGCGATCCAAATCCACGGGGGGAAAGAGAATCGAATCGAAAACAACGTCTTTCTCGACTGCCGCGCGGCGGTCAGTTTCACGCGATGGGGCGACCGCTATACTGAAGCGTTTACCGACCCGGAAAGCAAGTATTACGGCGCGATGCAAAAACAGTGTCATCAAGACGTCGATATCGACTCGCCTCTCTGGAAAGAACGGTACCCCACCCTGGCGCGTATCGCCGAAGACGCCGACGTGAACACGATCGTCGACAACGTCGCGGCCAACTGCGCCGATCTTTTCGTGAATCCGGGCGACATACAACAGACGGAAAACAACACCGTTTTGAACTATCCCGACGTCAGCCTTGCCGAGCTTCTTTCGCCGGAAACCCTCGCGCGGCACGGCTTGCAGCCGATCCCGGTCGAAAAAATGGGAGTGACCGGCAAGGCGTATCTCGATCGATAAAAAACGTCCGGTCGGAACGCGCGAAACGGCCGAACCGGAAAACCAACGTTGAAACACACCGTTTAAAAGGAGAAATTACGATGAACGCGCCGAAACATCTTCTGGCCGCCGCCCTCGCCGTCCTCGTTGCGCTCTGCGCCGGTTCGCTCCCGGCCGAAGACGGAAGCGACGGCTGGATTTCCCTCTTCGACGGCGAGTCGCTCGGCTGCTGGGAGGGGGGCGGCGAGGCCGGCGGGATCGACCCGAAAGTCGAAGACGGCTGTCTGGTGATCGGGATGGGGGCCATGTCGAGCGGGATCAAATTCGTCCCGGAAAAAGCGCCCGAACCGTTCCCGTCGACCGATTACGAAATCGAGTACATCGCCATGCGGCGAATGGGGAACGACTTTTTCGCCGCCATGACTTTCCCGTTCGGCGAAAGCAGCTGCACGCTGGTCAACGGAGGCTGGGGGGGCGCGCTTTTCGGGCTTTCGAGTATCGACAAGATGGACGCCTCCGAGAACAACTATTCGTCTTACGTCCCGTTCAAAAACAAGACGTGGTACGTCTTCCGGATCCGCGTGACCGAAAAGTCGATCGCCGTCTGGCTCGACGACGAAAAGAAGATCGACGTCCCGACCGAAGGGCACAAGATTTCGGTTCGGATGGAGATGAACCGCTACAAGCCGCTGGGGATCGCCTCGTGGGTCAGCGAAGGATGGGTCAAGTCGATCCGGTACCGCCGTCTGACCGAAGACGAAGTCAGCGAAATCAACGCCGAGGCGGACCGGCGGGCGTTCCGGATGTAACCGGATATCAAGCGCGCGCCGGTCGGGAGCATTATTCCCCCGAGGCCGCCGCGCCGTCTTCACTCGGCGCGGCGGTTTCGTTCGGGGCCGCCGGCATCAGCTCGTCAAGCCACTTGGCGCGGAGTCTTCCCGACCGTTCCGCCGCCCCTTCCAGGCGGGCGTAAATCTTCCGCGCCCGGGCGAATTCGCCGCGCGACTCGTAGATTTCGGCGATCAGCGTGAGCGCCGCCGAACGCCAGACTCCCCCGAGCTTCTCCAAGAGGTCGGCGTCCTCAAAATGCGTGAGCGCGGCGTCGTCGTTGTGCAGAGCGTAGGAGACCAGTCCCAGGTAGAAACGGGCGGTCACCTTCAGATAGAGCTTCATTCCGATGTCCTGCCGCGCCTGATTGACGAACTGCGCGGCGGCGGCGCGAAGCTCGTCGTCGGAGAGGGCGCGGTCGCTCCCTTCCCGCGACTGCTGAACTTGGGCCAGGTATTCTTCCAACTGGGCGTCAAGGCTGTGAGTCGCCTGCTTTAAGAGCCGGTCGGGAACCCGTCCCTGCTGAAGGCGGTTCGCCGCGCCGCTTTCGGTGTCGAACCGGCCTTTGAAAAAGAGGATCTTCCCTTCCCACAGGGGATAGATCATTTTCGCTTCGGTCGGCGCCGTTTCGCCGGGACCGCTCCCCGTCCCTTCGGTCGGCGCGTATTTCTTGCTGCTCTCGTCGTCGGCGCGCATCGAAAGGGAGGCCGACGCGGGGACCTCGTACAGATAGGGCAAAAGAAGAATCTGCGACTCGATCGGAAGGATCGCCTGTTCCACCGTCGGGGTCTGGAACTCCCATCCCTGTTCGACCGACGCGATACAGGGGAGCGAGCCGATCTCGTTTCGCGCCGAATCGAACGACATCGCCAACAGCGGCGGGACGAACGAAGCGGCGTCGCCCTGCGCGTCGGGGCGTTCGATCACCGATTCGCGCATCATGATCCACATTCGGTGCGACATATTGAACATATCGGTCGGCAGAACGGCGCGGACCGACCGTAAGTCGGCGGCGGAGATCGGCAGCGGCTGACCGTCCAGGTCGAGACGGCGCAACAGCGCGTCGTTCTGCGAGGCCTGTTCGAGAGTGGCGACGGCGGGAAACGTCAGCCCGCGCGGCGCGTCGGGCGCGTCGGCAAGACTCGGCCCCTCTTCTCCGGGAACGGGCGCGGCGTATTCGGGAAGGAAAAGGAGAACTTCGCTCCCCTCGTCGCCGGGAATCGCCGCGCCGACCAGTACCGGAAACCGATCGTCGCGGGCCGGATCGGACGGCTTGATCAGAAACGACGTGATCCCGATCTGGCGCAGAAGCCCCATAAAGACCGCCGCGCGTTCGAGCGGCGTTCCCTGGCTCGTCAGGAGGGTCTGCCACGCCTGGCGCGGAATCGGTTCGGCATCGTCGTTCAGAGGGATCACGTCGCACGTCCAGCGGAACAGGTTCATCGCCTGCTCGGCGGGATCGACCGCGTTCCCTTTCGCCCACGCGGCGATATTCCGTTCCCAGATCGAGCTTTTGAAGTGCGAGACGTCTTCCGGAAGGAAGGAGCGCCGATCGAGCCGATAGAGTTCGGCCAGACGCGCGGCGCCTTCCGACATGACGCGGAAGTTCATCAGCGGCGTGAACGAAAAGCGTCCGATCGCCGAGGCGGCCATCTTCGCCCGCCCGCCGAACTGAAACGTCCCCGCTTCGGAGAGGCCCTTTTTCAGTTCCGACGCCATCGCGGCGTACCGCGCCAGAAGCGCCGAGCGGTATGAGGCGTTCAGTTCCTCGATTTCGGCGATAAACCGGTCGAGCTTTTCGGGAAGAAGCCGCGCGTCCTCTTCGGTGAGCGACGCGCCCTCCCCTTCCCCCTGCGCGTCGGGAGCCGCCTTGGCGCAGATTTTGTGTATCTCATCGGCCGTTTGGCTCAGACGGAGAAACGCGTCGGCGCGGGCGTCGAACTCGTCGTTGGGGCGAAAATCGCGGCTGGGGGGGCACGACTCGAGCCAGGGGTTCAGACGAAGAAGCGCGTTTTCGGGATACGCCTGATCGGCGTGTTTTTCAAGCTCCTCGACGGCCAGCACGAACTGTTCCAGGAGGGTTTTGTTCTGAAGCTCGGCTTCTTTTTTCTGCGCGCGCTGACCCGCGCCGAAATCGGCCGGTTCCTTTCGGCAGGAGAGGAGCGTCCCCCCCAGGGCGCCGAGGGTCAGGAGGAGAAAGACTGAAACGAATCGCGGCCAAACGGGGCGGGTGAGACTCTTCATCAAAAAACTCCGGGATTGATAACGAACCGGATAGAGAAATCCCACCCGTCCGAGCTGCTCGGAGCGGGTGGGACAAGTTCAACGCATCACGTCACTGTTATAACAGAAGCGGCGAAATTTGCAACTCGCCGGGACTATTTCCAAAGTTTCAGCAGATTCCCGATCATCTCGAGTACCGGGCCGGTCAGCGAGAAGGGCTGTTCCCAGCTCCACATCGAACGGACCAGTTCCCACGCGCCGATTCCCGCCAAGAGAAGGAGGAGAATGCAGGGAACCAGGCCGAGACCGATCCCCAGGCCGTTGAAGTCGATCGGTTTGCCCTGGACGACCTGAGGTTCACCCTCCGCCGCGGGAGCGCCGCCGAAATCGCCGCCCCCGGCGCCGAATTCGTCTCCGCCGCCGACCGGAGTGAAGTCGGGGGACGACATATCGCCGCCGCCGAAATCACCGCCGCCGCCGAAATCGCCGGCGAACGGATCATCCCCGCCGAAACCGCCGTCGCCGAACTCGCCGCCGCCCCCCTGATTGAACGGATCGCCTCCGCCGGTGTCGCCCAAATCGAAACTGTCCCCGCCGGAGGCGGCTCCGTCCGAGGGTTTTTCAAGGTCGATCCCGCCGGCGGCGGGCGTTTCGGCGCCGCCGGGAGACGAAAGCCCCAGATCGTCGAGATCCAGATCGAGCATCTGCGACGAGCTTTCCGACTCGGAATCTTGGGATTCGGGAGTCGCTTCCAGTTCAAAATCATTGTCGAGATCGAGATCCTGCGAATTGGCGGTCGAAGAATCCCCCGCCACGCCGTAGGTGTCGCCGTCGGGACTCGGAGCGATTTCGTCCGGCGTCGGCTGGAGCTCAAAGATGTCGTCGTCGGCCTGAGCCGCGGCGGGCGCGGGCTGAGGCGCGGGGGGAGGCGTACTGTCGCTCGGCAGAGGATCGAGTTCAAAGTCGAAATCGTCGTCGCCCGCTTCGGCGTCCGCCTCGGCCTGCGGCTGGCCGTCCTCTTCGCCCAGGATCGAAATACCGCTTCCGCTCCCGCTGTCGGAAGAAGGAACCTCGCCCAACAGACCGCTGTCGTCGATGCTGATCCCGCTGTCCGAAGCGAGGTCGATATTCGAACCGGAAAGATCGGAAGGATCGTCGAGGATCGAGATTCCGCTGGCGAAATCGTCGTCGTCGTCGAAATCGTCGTTCAGGTCGATACTGCTCGACCCGGCGCGCACATCGTCGGCGGCGATCCCTTTCCCGAGAATGATGCCGTCGCTGTCGTCCCCGTCGAGCGCGACGCCGCCGTCGTCGGCGTTTGTCGTGATCTCGAGATTCAGGTCGTTGAACGAGCTGGTATCGGCCGCCATCATCGTCGGCTTCTCTTCCTCGTCCGAATCGTCGGTCAGCAGGCCTTCGTCGTCAAAAGAAGACGAGCTCCCCTTCTGGCGGAGCTCGTCGGCTAAGAAGTTGTCGATATCCTCTTTACGGAACTTCCACGCGCTGCCGTCCCGAAAAGCGCGGATCTTACCCGACTCGCGCAGGCGGTTCAGCTCTCCGGGAGCTTTGCCCAGAACTTCGGCGGCTTTTTCCAGGTTATAGTAGTCTGACATGATTCACGTTCCCAAATCTGATATCAACGCCGAATCGAAGGATCGATTCATTTTCCCAGACGATTCGTCTCGTAATATTCCCGTATTTGCGAAGGGGTCAGCCCCTTTTCGTTGTAGACGTCGAGCGTCATATCCCAGGTGTAGTTCCGGTTGGCGACGAATTCGATACTCCCGTCCAATCCGACGTGATAGACGCAGATGCGCGATTTCTTCGAATCGACGATGATCACCTGGGTCGTCTCCGAATCGATCGGCCGCTCGAAGGCGTAGACCTCGGGAACCTCGAGCGGACGCGGAACCGTCACCGGCGCGGCGGTCGATTCGAGTTCGCCCATCGAGATCGGGGGCTGGGGATTCTGCGCGCGCGCCGCGGGAAGAACCCCGCCGCGGACGTCCGAATGCCGAACCCACGCGCTGACCCCCCAAAAGAAAAGCGCGCCGGCCAAAAAAACAATCGCCAATTCCCGTCGTTTCGACATGATCCCTGATCCTTTTTTCGACATAATCGCCCTACAGGCTGAAGATCCCGCGAATCTACTCCGTCTATCTATTCTATTATAAAAAAAGGGCGCCGCAAGATTATTTTACCTATCTCTTGTAGTTTTTCCATCTTTTTATTTCGGAAAAACCAGTTAAAACGGTTAATCGCCCCTTTTTTCGCCTTTTCGGACCTTCCGTCAAGATTACGAATTTCGGCAGGGGCAATCTTGCTTTTTTTCGCGATATGATAAAATGGGGGAGAGTTGACCATTACCGAAAAAGTGGATACCGCCTATGTTTTTCGTCTCGCGCGAGTTTTCGTTCTGCTACGGGCACCGCCTTTTGGGGCATCCGGGAAAGTGCCGCCATCCGCACGGTCATAACGGCCGGGCGGTGATCACCCTTTCGATGCCCGAACTGAACGAAAACGGAATGGTCGTCGACTTTACCGACCTGAAAGGAACGATCGGCCGCTGGATCGACGAAAACCTCGATCACAAGATGATCCTGTCCGCGGCGGATCCGCTCCTTCCCCTTCTGCAAAGTCTGGGGGAACCGGTCTTCGCGATCGAAGAGAATCCGACCGCCGAAACGCTCGCCAAACTCCTTTTCGACGCCGCCGGCGCCGAAAAGATTCCGGTCGTCCGCGTCGAGTTCTGGGAAACCCCCGCGTGCCGCGCCGTCTACGAGAAAGAATAACCTTCCCCCTGAAATCAATGTCCGAACCGCCCCTCTCTTCCGCCGACTCGTTTGACGAGCCCCGCCCCGAACCGGAGCCGGGAGACGTCGCGGTTCGAACGGTTCTTCCCGAAGAGGCGGGCTGGCGGCTCGACCTCTTTCTGACGCGCTACTTTCCGCAATACAGCCGCGTTCTGCTCCGCAAGGCGATTCAGGCGGGCGGGGTCGAAATCGACGGAAAAGGGGGAAAACCGGCGTATCGGCTCAAACCGGGCCAGCGGGTGACGTTCACCCTGCCCGAACTGCCGCGGCAGTCGCCGATTCCCGAAGAGATTCCGCTCGAGATCCTCTACGAAGACGACGCGCTGGCGGTGGTCAACAAACCCGCCGACATGGTCGTTCACCCCTCGCGCGGGCACTGGTCGGGGACGCTCGTCAGCGCCCTGGCGTATAAATACGACGAACTCAGCTCGGTGCGCGGGCCCGAACGGCCGGGAATCGTCCACCGGCTCGACCGCGACACGAGCGGCGTGATCCTGATCGCCAAGAACAACGTCAGCCACGCCAGGCTCGCCGACCTGTTCCAGACGAAGAAGATACACAAAGAATACTTCGCGATCGTTTCGGGGGTTCCCTCGTTCGACAGCGACGTGATCGACCTGCCGATCGGGCATCATCCGAAAAACCGCGAAAAGATGACGATCGCCCGTCACGACCCGGAGGCGAAATCGGCGGTCACGCGGTTCGAGGTGCTCGAACGGTTCCGCGGCTTCGCGACCGTCCGCGCTCTGCCGCAGACGGGCCGGACCCACCAGATCCGGGTACACCTGGCGCACGTCGGCACTCCCGTTCTGTGCGACAAGCTCTACGGCGGGTTCGCGTCCCTCACGCTGGGCGAGATCGCCGGAAAACGGGGCGCGCCGGCCAAACCGCGCGACGGCGAAAGCGCCGACGACTTCGAGGCGCCGATCCTGGCGCGCCAGGCGCTCCACGCGAGGCGGCTCACTTTCACGCATCCCGAAACGGGAAAAGAGATCACCGTCGAGGCGCCGATCCCCGACGACATGCGCCGCACCCTGGAGGCGATCCGCAAATACCGGCAGTAAAGGCGCGCGCCTTAAAACAACACAGAACCGACAAACGAGAAATTACCGGCGAGAAACACCGTGTCAGCTAAAACAAACGAATCTTCGTGGCGTTCCCTCTACCCGTACGAATCCCGATTCCGCAGCGTCGGGGGCTTTAACTTGCATTACGTCGACGAGACGCCCGACGGATGGAAACCGGGCGATCCGGTTCTTTTTATGGTGCACGGCAATCCGACCTGGTCGTTCTTCTTCCGGTCGCTAATCGACGCGTTCCGCGGCGAATACCGCGTGATCGCGGTCGATCAGATCGGGTGCGGTCTTTCCGAAAAGCCCTCCGCCAAAGCGTACCCCTACCGGATGGAGCGGCGCGTCGCCGACCTTTGCGAACTGGCCGAAGGTCTCGACCTGACCAACGTCACGCTGATCGCGCACGACTGGGGCGGCGCGGTCGGGATGGGGTGCGCCGAGCGGCTTCACTCGCGTTTCTCCCGTCTGGTGCTGATGAACACGGCGGCGTTCCGAAGCCAGCGGTGCCCGTTCCGAATCTACCTGGGACGGATCCCCTTTTTGAGCGCTTTTCTGATCCGGGGACTGAACGCCTTCTGCCGCGGCGCGCTCCGCTGGGCGAGCGAAAAACCGGGCGGACTCGCTCCGGAAGTCGCCGCCGGACTGGTCGCGCCGTACGACTCGTGGGCGAATCGCGTGGCGGTCAGCAAGTTCGTGCTCGACGTTCCCCTCTCCGACAGAGATCCGTCGTACAACACGCTGGTCGAAATCGAAGAGAATCTTTCGCTCTTCCGCGACAAGCCGGTCCTCCTCTGCTGGGGAATGAAAGACTGGTGTTTCCCGCCCGAATTTCTGAAACGGTTCCTGAGCGACTACCCCGAAGCCGAAGTCTGCAAAATCGAGGAGGCCGGGCACTACCTGCTGGAAGACGCGCCCGAAAAGGTGATCGAGGCGATCGGCGCGTTCTTCGAGAAGTATCCGGCGTAGCGTAAAAGCAAATCCGGCCTGCAGATTCGTCCGCGCGGAAAACCGAACGGATCGAAAACACCGGTTTTCGGCGCTTTTCCGCGGTTGATTTCAGGGAATTATCACCCCGGTTCGGGAAAGCGTGTCGAAAAAAGCGGAGGCGCGCCGGCGTCATTGATCGGAAAGGCTCGGCCGCCGCTTTTTACTCTTGTTCATCAGGAACAGTCCCGCCGCGACCAGCGCGATTCCGCACAGCACGGCGACAACACGCCATGGACTGAACGGCGGGCCCTTTCCGGAATCTTTCTGTTTCGTCTGATAGTCGGCGAAAAAGACCGCTTTACCGTCTTTGAGCTTATAGACCTTCTTTTGAATCTGATTCATGATCAGGGACTCGCCCCGAAGACCCAGCGCGCCGTACGCAAACTGATCTTGATTCACGGGCTCGTTGATACGGATATCCGACGCGGACGTTCGGCACCGCGTTTCGGGTTCGCCGTCGTTCGAATTAATCACTTTCATAATTTCGTGTGGGAAAAAGACATCGTTGATTTCGTTCCATTTCACTTGAAGAAGAGTGATCGTCGTTCCGTTTTCCCGAACCATGGCGTAATAGACCGGAAGAAAATCGACCGAATCGTTACACAAGACGTTGATTTCGGAATGATCGTTGAGAAAATGCTGGTAGCGAAACCACTTGACGCCGCCGCCGTCCGTTGTTTCAAAAACATGGGCCGACTCGTTGAATTTCGCCTGCAGTTCCGCGCCGTTTTTGCCGTCCATAAAATTTAAAGCGGTATCCAGAGAGGCCCAATGCTTCGGATCGTAATATCGATAAGGGGCGATGTTTTCGGAATAGGAGAACTGATCGTTGAATTCGGGCTGTTCGACCCACGCGACGTTATCAATCGGAACGTTGGAATGCCCGGGCAGTTCATTGTCGACCCCCTGATACAGATCCCCTTTTTTCACGTAAACGTATTCGTCCGGCGTATCGATCGAAACCGTATCAACCAAAAATTTCGGCGTTCGCTCGATTCGTTTTCCTTCATATACGAAATAGTCGTCCGTTGCCTTTGCGTTTCGGAACATCTTTTTGCAAGTCTGATCCGAAACAATCTCGATCGTAAAATCCTGGTGCCATAGCGCGTCGCTCTCAAAAACGGTGCCAAAACCGTCGGTCGAGTTCAACAGGGATTTATCGTATCGAAAGTCGGAGGCAAGCGCAAAATCTCCCCGAAGCGTCTCAATTTTTTCATAGTTCGATTTCAGCGCCGCGAGCACGAGCTGAATCGGAACTTTCCGCTGCTCGAGGTCTTCAATTTCGGTCCATTCCCGCGGAATTTCGTAAAAGAGTTCCTCGCCGGATGGAACGAACATTTCATCGGCACAAAGAGACGGTCCAATCGTCAGCCACATCATAATAAAAAGGCTTTTTGCGAAACCTCTCAGATGGTGTCTGCCATAAACTTTATATATTGTCAATACAGGCATGTTATTCTTCCTTTCATTGGTAATGAATTAGGGTATCACTCCCCGCAAAAATGACTTACACAATTCAAACAGTGTCGTGTTGAAAAACCTTCACCTAAAACACGTGGCTGTTGAACTCTATTTTTCGGATATTAAACGGGCGCAGTCCGGGAATGCCGCAGATAAAACCCTATGCTTATCATCGCAAAACCGATGACAACTAAGATCGTCCGTCCACGCGTTACACGCAGCAGTTTCTGTCCATCTTTATAACGGGCGTAAAACTTCGAGAAAAATACCGGTTCGCCATTTTGGTATCGGTAGATCTTCTTTTGGATATTATTAACAATCATAGCTCCTTCGGCAAGATCCAGAGATTTCAACGTAAAGACAGACGAATCAATCGGTTCGTTGACCTTAATGTTACTGATCGTCATTCTTTGAGAATGTTCAACTTCTCCGCTTTCAGAATATCGAACGTATAGAGTTTCAACAGGAAGGTATACACTGTTTACCGTTTCCCACTTGACACGTTGAAGCTGCACTGTTTCCCCCGAGACCTTGGTCAGAATATCGCATAGAGGCATAAATCCCGAAATTTCACTCCAGAACAAGTTCCCTTCTAATTTGCCGTTTTCGAGAAAGCGTTGATAGCGATACCATCGATTTTTCCATAGCAGATATGGCGTTTTGCAAAAAATTCTGAGAGAAATTTGCAGACTACCCGCCGGCATTATGCCTAAATTAACATCAAGACAGGTTCCCGCCGCAGGAAAGCGTTTGCGGAAACCGGTCAACACTCAAAAATGATTTCCGGGAACAACAACGTTATCTGTCGGAAAGACTCGCCTCCCGTCTTTTGCGCCGGCGCAGCCTCAGGAAGATTCCCGCGCCGAACAGCGCCAAGCCGAGGACCACGACGGCAATCCGCGCCCGGCCGCCCCTCAGCGTTTCGAGTTCTTCTTGATTCATGTATTTCGTCGAACCGTATTTCGCCAGAAAAACCGGTTTGCCGTTCTTGTACTCGAAAGCCTTTTTCTGAACCCGGTCGTCGATGATTCCTCCTTCCGGCAATTCCAAGGCTTTCAGGGAGAATTTGTCGGGATCGATCGGCTGATTGACGACAGTGTCGGTGAAACGGATTCTTCGGACCATCGTCGTTTCGCCGGTTTTACCGTAGTAATACGCGATGATTTCGGCGGGAGCGTAGGCGCCGCCGGCGCGGTTCCACTGCGCCTTCTTGACGTTGTGGAGCTCTTTGTCTTCGCTGACATTGAGATAATAAACCGGAAGGAAACCGGACGATTCGCGCCAGATGTAGTCGAACGCCGCGCCGTTTTTAAAGGCGTGATGCCAGCGGAACCATTTGTCCCCCTCTCCATCGGTCGTTTCAAGAACATGAAGTCCTTCTTGAAGTCCCCGGAGAACTTCCTCGTCCCGCACCGTAACGGAACCGTCGATGATGCCCACGTGCAAGACAAGATCGCTCCATTCGCTGAATTGCTGTCCGACGGAACCGTAAAACTTGTCGAGGTTAATCCGTCCCGTGCTGTCTTCCCATTCGGCTTCTTTCGGCGGATCGACCGTCGCGAGATTCTCCAAGGAAACGGAGGGGAACCCGTGAATTTTATCGGAAACACCGGGACCGCCGACAACCTCCTGGCCTTCCGTGTAATTTCGGTGACTGAATTCCCGCGGCGTTTCCACGGAAAGGCGCGTCTCCTTGCCGTACGCGCTGCCGACGGTGACAAGCGAGTCGGCGCTGTTGCCCGCGACGGTATGGGAAAGCGCGAAGCGTTCCACTTTGCGATATATCTTGTTTTGTCCGTAATCGGCGGCGAACTCGATGACGGCGTCATGGTGATAAAGACCGTCGTCGTGACGCTCCGCGATCTCTTTCATCCATTCCGCGTCGGGAACCATCCTTTCCTCAATGGTGATTTTCGCGCTGAAGGTCGAAATCGCCTTCGGCGCCGATTTCAGCGCCTCGACCGGCTGACGAAGAATTTCCATCCGCCGGGTTTCGTCGGTGACCTCGGTCCACTCGCGCGGTATCCCGTCGAGGGAAACGTCCGCGCAGTCGGGAACGAAAAACTCCTCGGCGCGCGTCATATGGGAAAACGCCGCCGAAACGGCCGCCGTACAAAAGAGGAAAAACGCGGCAAGCCGCCGTTGATAAACACATATCATAAGAAAAACCTTTCCCCGGCGAAACCGGAAATGCGAAAATCAAAAAGGCGCAAAAACGCCCCGCGTAAAAATTCTAACATAAAGATTCTCACTACGCAACAGGGCGAATCCGAAAAGCTTCGTTTTCCGGAACAAAAACGCCGCGGATGTTCCGCGGCGCGTTCATCTTACGAAAAGGAAAACGGGCAATGATTACGGCATCGCCGCCTGGGCGGTTGCGGCGGCGGCACGGGCGGCCGCCGCATCGGCGGCCTCGAACTGCGCTTCGGCGATCGACCG
>CADBQY010000107.1 GCA_902796885.1 uncultured Planctomycetota bacterium | reverse complement strand
GCCCGGCGCGCGGGAAGGCCCTCCCTACTCGGCCGCCGGTTCGGCGTCGGCCGGAAACAGGTCGTAGACCCGGACATAGTCGACGAGAGTCTCGTCGGGGAGGTTCGCCTTCAGGATGTCGCCGCCCCACTGGCCGACCTCATCGGAAAGCTTGATATACGTCGGAACCTCGCAGATACCGGCGGCCGCGGTTTCCCACGCCTTTTCGCCGTCGATATAAAAGCGATACGCGTCGTCCCCCCACCAAAGGGCGTACGTGTGGAATCCGTCGGCCGACGGGCCGAGCGTCGGCACGAAACTGACGGTCTGGTGATGTTTCAAGTAGCCGTCCCAGTGAACCGCGAGATTGACCTTGTCCTCAAGCCACGGCTTTTCCATGATATCGATTTCGGCGCCGTCGGCCGATCCGTTTCCGATGTTGTTGATTTCGGGCGTATAGAGCCAGAACGCCGGCCAGTGGCCGGTTTCATGAGGGCTGTTCATACGGGCGACGAAAAAGCCTTTCGCCTTTTCGTATTTCACTCGCGACCGGAGACAGCCCGAAAGAAAACGGCCCGACTCGTCTTTGAAAACGCTCATCTTCAAAAAACCGTCCCCGGTGAGGGAAAGGGCCTCCGGGGCCCAATAGCCGTCGCGGCGAACCCGGAACTCGGGGATTTCCCATTTCTCTTTCAGGTCGATTGCGGTCCCGTCGAATTCGTCGTGCCAGAGAAGCCGCCACTCCATCCCCGCGGGGGGAGCGGGCAGGAGATCGGAAATTTTTCCGTCAAGTTCCGAGAATTCTGGCGCGATCATCGCGGAACCGGTCTCGGACGGGACAGGATCGGCGGCGGACGCCGAACCGACGATAACGAACAACAGCGTAAAAACCGAAAAGCAAAAGCACCTGACTGCCGACATCGCAACCTCTCCGATTCGAAAACGGGTGAAAAACGGGAAAAACCTTTCCGCCACCCATTATACGGAAACGCGAAAAAAGGTTCAAGAAAACGCCGCGCGCAAAACCGCCGCGCTTGCGGGAAATAAGGATAAATATTTATTGACATTTATCGCTTTTCGCGGTAGACTCTCCTTTGGGGAATTGCCGCCCGCAAAATGCGCGGCGGGAGCGGTTCTGTTTTTTCATTCTTTCCGAACATCATAGGGGGTCCTGTCATGAAACCGATCGTCCGCATTGCCGTCCTGCTCTGTCTTGGATTCTTCTTCTGCCCGGCGCCGCGGGCCCTCTTTTCCGCGGAAGGCGAAAAAGAGGCGCTTATCAAGAGCCTGATCGACGCGCGGGAAGACTGGATCCAGAACGCCTCGTTCTACGGAAACTATACCGTAAAGGACGAAAGTTTTTCTTCGGAAGAGGAGGCGCTGACCGCCGCGTCCGACGATACCCGGGCCGACACCGGTTTCGCCTGCAAGCTGAAAAACAGGTACCGGCGGCGGATCGTTCTGCCGCCGTACGAAGGCCGCGGCGAAACAATACCGCGGGAAGTTGTCGACAAGGTCGCAAACGACCGGTTCAGCGTCACCTACTGGCGGTATGACGGGGACTATCAGGGCAGCATTTTCGGTACCAGGGACGGCTATGTAAAGAAGCTTTCCGGAAAGCCGGGCGCATCGTTCCGGGACCTCGATGAAGTGGCCTCGCCCTGGTGGGTTTTTACCGCACAGGCGAACCCGCTGTACAGAGAGAAGGTCGAAGCCTCAGACTTCGGATACACGGAACAGGAAAACGGACGTGTACTCCTCACGGTCAGGGAAAATCGTCCGCCGGTAAAGGAAGGGCTTACGGGTCTGGTACTTGACTGGGAAATCACGGTCCGAACGGATACGGAAGAGCCGCGCGTCGAACGGATTGTCACGTCCGTTTATGACGAAGGGGAAGACACTCCCGTGTTGAAAACGATCACGGACATTCTCGAATGGCGGGAGTGCGGCGGAGTCCCGATTCCGGTCCATTTTCGGTATGTCAGCGGCGATACCGGCCCTGCGGCGCAAGAATACCCCGATGTTCGGGGGTGGTCCCGTTGGGAGTTCCAGTTTACCGATCTCGGCGATCGTCAGCCGGCGGACGGGGATTTCAAGCTTGAAGTCAGGCCGGAAGACGAAATTCCCCCTCTGAAACGTATCCCCGAGAACAACATCATCGACATCGACGCGATAACCGACGGCGACCTCGATCTGAACGAGGTTCCCG
>CADBQY010000106.1 GCA_902796885.1 uncultured Planctomycetota bacterium | reverse complement strand
ATCCGTAAACACGGGCTTTATCGGGCGTAAGTCTTGCGGGCGTTTCCTTTCGGATCTCGGTTTTGCGCCGAGCCGGCGCTTTCCGCGTCTTTAGCCGTCAGATGATAGACATAGATCGTATACCCTATTACCGCCGAAGGACGAATGTTTAAAAAGTAGTCGTATTCTTTTTGCCGTTCATACAGATAGTTCACGCTGAGCGCGTACCATCCGGGTTCGGTTGCAAGCGGCGGAAATCCCGAAGACGGAATTTCGGTCTCTTCAATGGGGAAACTTCCGGACAACGCGGTTTTGATTTCTTTGATTTCCGGATGCGCTTTGCACCAGCGTTCGAGTCCGAACATATCTTGCCCCCAATCGGTATTGGACCCGAGCAGATGCCGGGGACCGCCGAGCGGCCCGGCGTTCAGCGCGTCGCGGACCTTTTCACGGACCTTCCGCTTGCCGGATTCCGGCCTTAAAGCGTTTCGGCCTTCCGGAGTGGGGATCACCGCCGCCAGTTCGTTGTAATAGGCGATCGAGTGGGGATAAACCCACAGACTGCTCCCGAGACTCCAGACGAGAAAAAAGACGGTTAACCACCGAACCGCGCGCGACGACCGCGGATAGCGCGATTTCATTTCCGGCGTGAACGCGCGGCCGACCTTGCTCGTCCAGACGATAAAGAACGGAATCGCCGGTATGACATACCGATAGTGGTCCGAAAAACCGGTCTGAGAGCTGACGAAGAGCAACAAGGCGACTCCCGGCAGCAGAACGGTCATTTCTTCCCGCCACGAGGCGTTATACCCCTTTAAGAACAGCGAGCAGACGACGGCCAGGAGAAAGATGCCGATCGTTCCCAACGGCGTTTTAAGCAAAAGCGCGTAAATGTAATAATACAGCCAGCCGTGATCGGACCATCGGCCGCGCAGATAGGAAGGGAATCCGCGCTCAAAATCGAGCCGCTGGGTATCGATCCCCTGAATATAATTTACCGGAAGAGGCATCGGCAGGTAACCGAGAGCCGTTTCGAACCCGTTTCCCGAACCGTTAAAACGGTTTCCGACGGCGCGTGTGTTTGCGGTCGCGTCTATATTTCCCAGGAGTTTTGTTTGGAAGCGAAAGTTCCGCAGCGGAGTTCCCGTCCCCTCAAACAGATATCCGAAGTTGATGACGCCAAGACTGATCGCGCAAATTCCGGCGAACTGCGCAAAACGCCCGCGAAGAGACGCCTGGTCCTTTTTTCGAGAACCGGGCGGAATAAAAATCGCCATCAGTAAAAACAGCGGATAAAACAGAATGAGCGTAAACTTGGTCAATTCCGCCAGACCGAGCGCGACGCCGGCGGAAATCATTCTGGATCGGTCGGGTTTCCTCAGCCAATCGGCGAAAAACGCGGCGGCGACGGCACCGAATATCCCTGACACCGCGTCGGAACAGACGGTTGTGCCATACCCGATAAAGGCGGGAAGAAAAAGAATGAGGCATAGAATCAGAAATGGGGAAGAGCCCCGGTAGAGTCGATGGGCATAACGCGCGAGGAACAGCAGACCGGCGACATTCAAAAAAATACAAACCGTGCGTCCGGCGAAAACCAGACGAAAGTGATTGGGGTTGTTTTTCACAAAACTTTCGCCAAGCCTCGACTCAATCCTCATGAGACTGGTTATCTCGAGCAGCCGCAGATTCGGGGGCTGGACCCCGCAGAGTACCGCAGGCGCCGCCGCGGCAAGACTTACCAAAGGCGGATTAACGTGAAACGGGAAAAAATCGCCCTTATAAAGATAGACGATACCGGACGCGAGTCTCCCGTGTTCACAGAACATATAAGATTCGGACCGAGCCTTGTGGAGCATCAGAAGCACCGCGGCAAAGATCATTGCGGTTTTTACTATTCGTGAAGGGAGATTCTTCATTTTAGTCTTTTCGTCAGCCGTTACGCCGACACGGTAAAATCCGTAAAGTTCGTATCATTCTGTTTTCACCGCAAGACGTTTTTTCAAATGAAGTCCGATTCCCAGAAAGACGATTGCCGTGCCGATCGCAATAAAGAGTATCCGAACAACAGTCCACCATGTTTCCGTCTTTGCGGTTTCCACATAATTCGGATCGTCGAATCGGCCGACCTTGTAACCTAACTGAAGGATATCGTCCCAAATGTCCATTCCGTCGGGAAAACGATCAAGCGTAAGGAGCGATTCGTCAAACGGCTCGTTGATCTTCAAAGTCTTCGGATTCACGCGGTAGGTCAGTGTCGAAAGATGTACGGAACGATAACCGAGCGACGGAATGACTTTCCACCGATCTTCTTCTGTCATCGCGAGGAGTTCATCTGCGGTCATGCCGTTTTGATAATGAACGCCGTCTTCCTGAATCGGTTCGTCCATATAAAACTCCTCGTCCAGAGCCTCAACAGGAAACCAAATCCCATTCGATGTTTCCGTAAATTTTGTAATCTTCATTCTTGTGGTTAAAACGTTAAAAGGAATTCTCTTAAACTCGGCATATTTCGGCAAAAATCCATGCTGCGGGTCAAGAGTAACGGTTACGTTTCGCGTTTTCGGTTTATCCGTTGATCCGTAATGATAATCGCAAGAAAGAGTAATTTCGTGTTCGTCTTGACTAATGATATTTACTGAATCAACGTTCTCCGAAAGAAGATCGATCAACGTGCGATCACCAGATGCACAACTGTCATTCCCAAGTAAAAATAGAGGCTTCAGGCATAATTGTGGGTAAAAATGCCATCTGCCGGTAACAATACTTAATATTGAAAAGCCATCTGAGGCTTCGGGCATAATTGTGGGTAAAATACCCTCTGCCGGTTACAATGCTTAATATTGAAAAGCCATCTGGGCTCCTAATGTATTATAACGGAAAAGCTCTTTAAGAGTAAGTGATTCCGGATGCCGCGACGGATCGGGTCTCTCTCATCTATTCTGTTTTGCCGATAAGACGTGGTTCGAGCGGCGTTTCGCGATAAAAAAGAGCCGCGGGGAACGACCCCGCGGCTCACGGAAGAAAGATTTTCGCTTTTAAGCGGAGCGAACCGCGTCGGACTACTCGGTAAAGGTCGGACTTTCGGGCAGATTGTCCGGAGTCGGAGCCGTCGCGCCGTCGGCCGGAGCCGGATCGGCGGCGGCCGCCTTGGCGGCACAGACCGAACAGGTCGGTTCGGGAATCGCCGTTTCGCCGCAGGACGGGCAGCTCGGCATTCCGCACGGGGCACAGGGGCTGCAGATCGCGCGGGGCGCGGTCGCGTCGGCCAGAGCGCCGAAGAGACCGGAAACCAGGCAGCGAACGCCGCGAACCGAACCGCGCAGAACGGTCGCGGATCCGCACGCGGCGGCTCCGATACTCACGAACGGACCGGGGGGACAAACGGCGGCGCCGTCACAGGCGGTACACGAAGGTTCACCGCAAGTGGGGCAGGCCGGTTCGGGAATGGGGGCCGCGCACGAGGCGCATTCGGGGATCGCCGGAGCACACGTCACGCACGGAGCCTCGGGAAGAACCGGGGCGCACGAGGTGCATTCGGGGATCGCCGGAACGCTCGCCGCGCAAACGGGCGCCGGAATTTCCGGTGCCGCGCAGCTGCGGCAAGCCGTCAGGCTCATCAGTCCCTTGAACAAATCGCAAGGCCGTGCGGCGCAGACCGTGCACGTCTCTTCCGCCACCGGGGCACCGCAGGCGGCGCAGGCCGGAGCCGGCGCCGGATCGGTGGATACGCCCGAGTCGGCGTTGACGCGCATCCCTAAGAGGGCGGCGGCAGCCAGGCCAAGAACGAACAATCGGGATCTCATAAGGTAACACTCCTTCTTACCATTGGGAAAAAATCGAAACCTTTCGACCCGGTCACCTTAAACCGCAGCTTTCGCCGTCCCCTGCAAAAAACGGCGGAAAGCAATCATTGGCCTTTGACCGGGGGGAGAGACTCTCCCCTTTTTCCTACATCGAACCGGCTGTTCGGCCTCTCCGTGACGCCGAAATAATCCGTAAGACGGCCGGTTCATTGCGAGCTCTGTCCGTACGGGGACCTAGAATCCCCCCAATCGGGACAGAACCTGGTTTTGGAAATATCGGAATAACCCCTCCTTCCTCTTGAGAAACGAATGAAAAAAAACAGAAAAGTCGGAAAATTTTAACCCCCATCTTTTTTTCTGTTAAAAGAGTCAAAAGAGTAAAAGTTTAACGGATGTTTCGATGAAATCGCCCCCAAAAACGGATCAACCGGAGAGACCGCGACAATCCGCATTTCCGCTACAATCGGACCTTCTTATCCAACAGGACTGACCCGCCCGGTATTTTCCGTTCGAAAAGAACTTTCCCTCTAATCGCTCATAAAGGACCGCGCTTTGGGGCGATTCTTTTTACGCCTTGGAAGGATGGTATGGCCAAGGACGGTTTGTCCCGTTTCCTTTATTGGGGGCCGGGCAAGGCGAAAACCGGATGATTTGATTAGGGATATGAAAAAATCATTGCAGACGCTCCGTTTGGCGGCGATAAGCCTTTTCTTGGGGATTTCTCTCCCCTGGTTCGCCGCAACCGAGAATCTTTCGGCGCAAACGGCGCTTCCCCGTCCGTTCCAAGAGGCCGCGCTTCAGAAGCGGACCGACGCGGACGATACGGTCGCGAGGCAGCACGTCCTTCTGATCGAGCCGAACGACGCTTCCCGCGCGGCGGCGGTTTCGCCCCTTTCGCAGGAGGAAGCCGCCCGTCTCTATAAAAAGGGTGAAGCGTACCTGACCAACGGACAGTGGCAAGACGCTAAACTCTATTACGAAAAGGTGCTCAAGAAATATCCCGAAAACGGCGATTTCCATCAAGCCTATCTTTTCAGCCGCGCACATCTCGAAGTCGAAAATCGGTATCGCGACGCATCGTTCTGTCACTTCCTCGCCAGTACGGATAAAGACGAAGTGATGGCGCTCTGCGACGACGTTCTCAAGAATATCCAAACTTGGTATGTCGACGCGCCCGATTGGAACACTCTTTTCCAGCTCGGGGTCGTTTCGTTTAAAATCGCCCTGACCGAGAAGGAATTTCTCCGTCAGAACCGCGTGCCGGTCGAATATGACGCCCGCCTTCCTCAATACGGCGACGCGCTGATCGCGTACGCCTCGCAGTGGAACATTGCCTCGCGGGAAGAACTTTTGAACCGAATGCTCCATATCGCCGAGTCGGTTCAGAAGAACGTCCACATTTCCGGTATCTCGGTCCTGATGGAAATCCTCTGCGGAATGGTCAACTCGCTCGACGCCTACTCGGCCTATCTGACCGGAAGCCAGATCAACGACATCTATTCGATGATCGACGGGCATTTCATCGGTCTGGGGGTCTATATCGAATCGCGCTGGCAGAACGGCGCGCTCCAGATCTCGAAGGTGATCCCGTCCAGTCCCGCGGCTCGGGCCGGATTGGCCGGCGGCGATCTGATCCTGGAAATCGACGGCCGCGCCGTAACCGAAGAGAATTCTCCCGAAGAGGCGGGGACTCTTCTCCAAGGTCCGGAAGGAACGGAAGTCGTTCTTCTGGTTCAGTCGGCGCAGGGTGAAAAACGCCGCGTCGGCATACTGAGGAAGAGCTTCGATATCCCGAGCGTCGAAGACGTCAAATACCTTCCGGCTGCCGGCGAGAGAAAAATCGGTTTCTTCAAGATCAACGCCTTCCAGAAGACGACCGTCGACGAAGTGAAAAAAGCGCTTATTCAGTTCGACCGCGGCGGGCTGGACTGTTTGATCATCGACCTGCGGAACAATCCGGGCGGTCTCCTGGATAAAGCTGTCGAGCTTTCGAATCTCTTTCTCGATCGGGGAACGATCGTGCGAACCAAAGGACGGATGACCGACCAAACCGAAACGGCCGACAGTACGGTCTGGTGTCGTGTCCCGATGATCCTCCTTTTAGACGAAAACAGCGCCAGCGCCGCCGAAATCTTTGCCGGCGCGATCCAGGAGAACGGACGCGGAACCGTGGTCGGAACCCCGAGTTTTGGGAAGGGGACCGTACAGGTTATTATTCAGCTGGCCAGCACCCGCAGCGACCGAATGCTCGCCGGGCTCCGGCTGACTACCGAAAAGTTCTATTCTCCCCGCGGCCGTTCGTACAGCGGCATCGGCGTGATCCCCGATATCGACGTGACCGGAACTTACGCCGCGGCCCGTCCCGAATCCGCCCGCGCCGTCTCGCTCGAAGACGCCCAGGCCGAAAGCGTCAGTCCCGTTTCGCCGGTAAACGATATCTTCCTGAGCCGGGCGCTCGAAGAGAGCGAGTCGCTCATCCGGCATCAGCGTTCGCTCTGATTCGATGGCGCCTCTTCTCGAAATCCGCGGCCTGGGTTACCTTTCTCTGTTAAAAAACGTGACGTTTCGCGTCGAAAAGGGAGAACATCTTCTGGTCGTCGGGCAGAACGGCGCCGGAAAGAGTACGCTTTTGAGATGTCTCGACCGGATCACCGACGACTGGACCGGCGAGATTCTTTTCAACGGGGTTTCGGTTCGCAAGATTCCACGGAAACGGTACGCGCAAAAGATCGCCTACGTCCGCCAGGGGGGAGAGACGATTCCCGACATGACGGTGCGAAACCTCGTTCTGACCGGCCGCTACCCGCATCGGGGATTTTTCGCGCCGATTTCGCGCCGCGATGAATCGATTGCCGAAAACGCCCTCCGCCTTACCGAAACCGACACGTTTGCCGACCGGAAGTTCGCCTCGCTCAGCGGCGGGGAACGACAGCGTGTCTGGCTGGCGGCGGCGGTGGCGCAGGAGGCGGATCTTTTTCTCCTGGACGAGCCGGCCGTCTATCTCGACTGCCGCCGCCGGAACGAGATGGAGAGACTTCTCGATAAGATTCGGCGCGAAACCGGCGCCGCGCTGATCGAGGTGACCCACGATCTGAACCGGGCGGCCGACTCGATTTTAGCTTTAAAGGAGGGGGAAGCTCTCTATTACGGCGATCCCGTGGGGATCTTACGCCGCGGGACGCTTCGGGAAATCTTCGAGACGGAACTTGACGTAACGACCCTCCCCGGTCGCGAGAGACCGATCGTTATGCCGGGGAAGGCTTTGTCGGAAGAGCCGCGCTGAAAAGAGCGGGTGCGGCGTCAAACGCCGCATGTCACGATTCGGTGTAAGTGCAGGCGAACCGGAACCGGCAGACCAGCTCGCCGCCTGAGGTGATCTTGGCGTTGAGGAAATAGGCGCGCGCCATTTTCTCGCGCAGGGCGACTTCGCACTCGATCGTGTCGCTCGGTCCGACGATCTTCTTAAACTTGACCTCGTCCAACCGCCCGACGACCGGTACCAGCTTCTTACCGGAGCTTTCGGACATTTCGGCGACCTCTTTCCCGTAGAGGGACGCCAGGTAGACCGCGCCGGCCTGCATCGCCGACTCGCAGAGGATGACGCCCGGAACGATTGGGTGTTCCGGATAGTGCCCTTGAAAAAAGAACTCGTCTTCTTTAAACCGATACGCCGTCACGATTTTTTCGTCGGAGAGTGCCCGAATTTCGTCGACGAAGAGAAACGGGGGGCGGTGGGGAATCAGGTCGAGGATCGTTTGCTTGGTGAATTCGGACATCGCTTATCCCTCTTGGTTCTCGGTTAAAAAAGCTTCGGCGTCGTTGGCGGCGATCATTCCGTAGTTGACCGCGCCGAGCCAGCCGGACATGATAATTCCGACGCTGCCGGCGTGGAAGAGTCCGGGGATCTGCTTGTGGAGAGAACGGCTGACCGCCAGCCCCTCGTATTTGGTGCCGAAACTCGCGCCGCCCCAGTGCGCGGTATAGTCTTTGAAGGTTTTCGGGGTCGCCGCCTCGACGTAGGCGAGTTTTTCGCGGACGTTCGGTACGTATTTTTCAAGCGCGTCGAGCGTCGTCTCGACGAGGTCCTTTTTGGCCGCCTCGTATTCCGCGTCCGAAAGGGAAGCCCAATCATTATAGTCGGCGTTCGCGCTCGCCACAATATAGTGCCGGTCGGTGCCGGGACGCGTCTTCGGGTAGTAGAACGAATAGGTCCGGCTGGTGATATGCCGCGAAAGGAGGAGCTTGGCGTCGAACGCGGGAGCGACCGAGGTAAAGAGGAGATCGCCGCAGACTTCCGGATCGAGAGTCTCTTCCGGTTTGAGCGCCATATAGACCTGGGTGCTCGAGTTGTTCAGGCGCACCTTTCTCGCTTCGGCCGCGAACGCGTCCGAAAAGTTTTTCTCCCCGACCATATCGAAAATCGTCCCCAGAAGGTTCCCGTTCGAAAGAACCGCGCGCGAACGGATCGTTTTCCCCAGAAGGGGAGATTTCGGGAACGGCCGGCCGCCGAGTTCCGGCGCCTCAATGGCCGGCGGGTTCTCGGCAATACGTACTCCCGCGACGCGGTTTCCTTCGATCAGAATCCGCTCGGCCGGGGCGCTCGTGGCGATATCGACGCCGTTTTTGGTCATCTCGTCGCGCAGCATCGAGACGAACAGATCCGTTCCCCCTTGGAAGGTGTAGACCCCTTTCGACATGAAGTTCGAAAAGACGATCCCGTAAGTGAGCGCCGGGTCGTCGAGCGTCGAGCCGTTCGCGTAGGTGATCGGCTCCATTAAAAGACGGACCACGTCGGGACGGTTCGGGAAGAAGCGGTCGAACAGCTCGCGGGTGGTCATCGCTTCGCTGTCGTAGTGGGTCAGGTCGCGGGCGGTGTCGAAAAACGCCTTGACCGTCTCGGCGGGGATGCCGAACCGCTCGATGAGAAGACGCGTGAAATCGTCGCGATTGAACGTCGTGGTCAGAGCGAACTGCGGGTTGTCGAACTTGATCGCGGGGAGCTGAACGATTCGGTCGGCGATCTCCCGATTCCAGTAGCGGCGGCAGCTCTTGATCATTCCGACCGGAAAACCGTGGAGCGAGATATCGAAAATGTGCTGATGCTTCCCGCGCCAGAACCAGGTGGCCAGCCCCCCCAGCTTGTAGTGCCGTTCGACGAGGAGAACCTTCTGCCCATCCCGCGCCAGTACGTTCGCGGCGGTCATTCCCGCCAGGCCGCTGCCGATCACGACGATGTCGTAGGTGTCGGAGTATCTTGAGTCGGCTCCGCTCATAGTCTTCTTTCTTTATTTGGCCAACAGATAACGGTTGGCGATCGTGATGCCGCTGACGATCGCGCCGACGATTCCGACCATTCCCTGATCGGTTCCGCAGACGTAGAGGTTTCGCAGGGGGGTCAGGCCGTCGTACTTCTTTTCGGGCGCGCCGTAGATCGCTCCGGCGTCTTTCCCCGTATATCGAGTGACGGTCAGCGGCGTGAACATGTCGGTTTCGATGATGTTGCCCCGGAAATCGGGAACGAAGCGTACCGCCGAACCGATCAGACGGTCGTAGCCGCGAAGCTTTTCGAGCCGGTAGCGCTGCGGGTCGAGCTCGGCCCAGCGGTCGTAGTTGGCGAGCGCCGTAATACGGATCTGGCCTTCGCCGAGCGGTTTGCCGTAATCGAAATTGTTCGGGGAACAGATCACGCCGCTGCGCAGGTCGATCAGATCGTCCGGCTTCTTATAGGTCATCGACTCGGAGTCGTTGAAAAAGAGAATCGTCTTACGGTGCCCCAGACGTTTCGGGTCTCGGTCCAGAACGCTGATCGTTTCGACGAAGGCGAGTTTTCCGGGCGAAACGGCGTTTTCCGACTCTTCCAGTCCGCACAGGCGCATCGTTTCGCGCCAGCCGGCCGACGAGAGAAACTGTTTCGCCCGAATTTCCGTTCCGTCGTCGAGGACCAGTTTCGAGGCGCAGTCGCTCTGCGCGACAATCTTCTTGACCGACGTGTGAAGACGCAGTTCGCCTCCGAGCGTTTTGAACTTCTTGAGGAGTTTCGTCAGAATGTGCCGCACCCCCTCGTACGGCCGAGCGAACCCCTCGAGGAAGATCGAACGGAACATGATGCAAAATTGCCCGAATTCCATATCCGACTCGCGCGCGCCGCCGTAGAAGAAAACGGGGCAAAAGAGCATGTTGATCAGGAGCGGGTCGGAAAGGAACGAACCGACGAACTCCTTGGCCGAGCCCCCCGAAGCGCCCAGACCCAGCTGGTCGTAGTCGACTAGCGAGGCGACCATCTTCCGAAATCCGTCGATCTGTTTGGGAAACTTTTCGGCGATCTGCGAGACGAGAAGGTCAAACTGGTTGGAAAATTCCAGCGTGATTCCGGGGAACGCGATCCCCGAACCGAGCTGCGGAATCAGCCCCAGTTCGTCCCACGAAAGGCGCAGGTGGCGCAGAAGCCGCGAGAGGGGGCCGCTGCGCGTCCCTTTGGCGGCGTAGTTGGTCATGGCGTGAAGACCGACGTCGAAATTCCGACCCTTCTGGCGATAGAAGGAGTTCAGTCCGCCCGGAACGGTATGCCGTTCCAAAATACAGACGCTTTTGTCGTACTGTGCCAGCCGGATCCCGGCGGCCAGCCCCGACATACCGGCTCCGATGATAACGGTGTCGTAGATCTTTTCTTCGCCCATACGGCTTTTCGAACGGGTTATTTGTCGCCCAGAAGGGGTTCCAGGTAATCGAGGGTCGAGTTCATCGAAACCAGGTGCGGATAATCCTCTTCCGGAATCTGAATTTTAAACCGCTTCCGGAGTTCCAGAACGATATCGAGCATATCCATGCTGTCCATGCTCAGCTGTTCGCGGAACGAGACGTCGTCTTTGAGCTGGTCGTAATCTTCGTCGGGAGCGATGTCCGCAAGGATGTCGATGATAGCGGTTCGGATTTCAGGTCTGGTCATTGTTCTTTCTCTTGTCAAAATGACGATGGTTTATACTTCGCGACGATCAGCACCGCGTTGATGCCGACCATGCCGAACGAATTGTTCAAAATAACGCGAATGTCTTTCCCTCCGAGAGGCTTGTTCAGCACCAGGGTCGGGAAGGCGCATTTCGGGTCGAGGTCGTCGACGTTGATCGTCGGATGGACCGTTCCGTCTTCAAACGACGGAAGGTTCCCCGCCAGTTCCAACACGCCCGCCGCCCCCATGGCGTGCCCGATGAAGCTCTTCGTGTTGTTGATATACGTCGACGACGTTTCGCCGAAGACTTCGCGCACGGCCTCGATCTCGTTAATGTCGCCGCTGACCGTGGCGGTCGCGTGCGTGTTGACGATATCGACGTCGGCGGGGGCGAGCCCGGCGTTTTTGAGCGCTTTGCGCATACATTCGGCCTGACGGGCCGAATTGGGAAGGATGAAGTCGGTCGCGTCGCTGTTCATTCCGTAACCGACGATCTCGCCGTAGATTTTCGCCCCGCGCGCCTTGGCGTCGGAAAGGCGTTCGAGCGTGTAGACGGCGCCCCCTTCGGAGACGACGATTCCGTTTCGGGCGGCGTCGAACGGACGCGAGGCTTTTGCCGGGTCTTCGTGCCGCGCCAAAGCCCCCTCGGCGGCGAAAGCGGCGAAGATCCCGAACGTGTGGATACTTTCCGAGACGCCGCCGGCCAGCGCGAAATCGATCTCGCCCAGGCGAAGCTGCTGAACGCCCTGGATCAGTCCGGCGTTCCCCGCGGCGCACGCCGCGCCCAGCGTGTAGTGCGGGCCGGTGATTTTCATGCTGAGGGTGACTTCTCCCGCCGGGTTGTTCGCCACGGTGCGCGGGTTGTGGTGGTGCGACCAGTAGGCGCAGTCGTAGTCGTATTGTTTTATCTGGTAGATCTCGTTTTCGGTTTCGACGTTTCCGTGTTCGGTGATCCCCAGATAGACGCCGACGCGGTCTTTAGGGAGCGCGTCCCAGTCGACCCGGGAATCGGCGACCGCCTC
This sequence comes from uncultured Planctomycetota bacterium, assembly GCA_902796885.1. Lineage (GTDB taxonomy): Bacteria > Planctomycetota > Planctomycetia > Pirellulales > Thermoguttaceae > RUG695. Next base: position 18,233 of record CADBQY010000106.1, on the reverse strand, counting down.
GTGGGCGCAGTAGACGGCGATGCTTCCGGCACGGGTGCCGCGGCGCAGCTCGCGGCGCGTGGCGTATTTCAAATTGTCGAAATGACAGACCCCGGCCAGGGTCTTGCCGAAATAACGGATCTCATACGGCTCGACGCCGCTTTCGCCGTTTAGCAGAGCGCGGCGGAACTCGGAAAGATTGTTCCCGTTCGGGGCGGTCAGACCGATCCCTGTAATGACAATCCGCTGGCGGTCGGGGGACGGGGTCAGGCTCTCTTGCGGCACGTCAGGCTTCCTTTTTAGAGGCGTTTTGTTCATCGGCGGGCGGAGCCGAGGCGTCTTCGATCGAGTCGATGTAACGGCGGAGACGTTCGAGTTCGTCCGAGACGTTCCGAAGTTTGATCATATTTTCGACGCGCTTGCGAAGTTCGAGTTTATGAACCGGTTTGCTCAGGTAGTCGTCGCATCCGGCGGCGACCGCGCGTTCGATGTCCCCCAGATCGCTGAGCGCGGTGACCATCAGGATCATCACGTTCTGCGTCCCGGCTGATTTTTTCAGTTCTTCGCAGACCTCGAATCCGCTCAGCTTCGGCATCATGATGTCGAGAAGAATGACGTCGGGACGGAACGTCGAAACCTTGGCGAGCGTCTCAAGACCGTCCGAGGCGAACTCGATCTCATAGTTCCCGTCGGCCAGATACGCTTCGAGAAGCTCCTGGTTGACCGGGTTGTCGTCGGCGATTAAAATTCGCCCTTTTCGGCTTTCCGTCATGACGCGCCTTCACTTTCTCCGGTGTCCGGCTTGGCATCCGGTTCCTTTTCGGTTTCGGGGTTTTCCTCACGGTATTTTTTCATAAAGGCCTGAAAACGGGCCTCCTGCGCCTTGGCCAGCGCCTCTTCGGCCGTCTTGCGATGCCCGGCCTTGATAGCCAGCGACGAGAGCGCGGTGTAGTAGAACGGGTCGTCGGTTTCGAGCTCGCACGCCCGAGCGGCCTCCCGAATCGAGTCGTCGAGCCGATCCAAGCGCCAGTAGAAAACCGCCAGTCCCAGATGGGCCAGGGCGTAGTCGGGGAACTCGGCCGTCAGCCGTTCGAGGATCGAGACGGCGCCTTTGAGATCGCCCGCCTCGCGCAGGGCGATCGCCTCGTCATAACGCGCTTCTTTGGTTTTATCTTCCGGCATCGGTGGTTAAAGTCCTTCTCTCGTTATGGAGTGTGTGTTGCGGCGATAACGTCTCTTTCCCGACGTCGCCGACCGCTTGTTGCGGCTAGAGGGCGCGCCGTACGCGGCGCAGCGGTTTCCCGTAGACCGGTTTCGGTTCTTTCGGCTCCGCCTTTTCGGCCTCGTCGGGTCGGGTGAACGCCTCGAACCCTTCGAGCTCGGTCCGCTGGAGGAGGCGGTTAATTCGCATTTCGATCCGCGTCAGTTCGTTCCCCTCTTCGGAGGTCACGAGGGTGTAGGCGACTCCTTCGCGTCCCATCCGTCCGGTGCGTCCGACGCGGTGAACGTAGTCGTCGCAGAACTCGGGAATGTCGTAGTTGATGATATGCGAGATTCCGCTGACGTCGATCCCCCGGCCGACCACGTCGGTCGCGACCAGGATTTTGATCTTTCCGGCGCGGAACGAACGCATGATGTGGTCGCGGTTCGATTGCGTCAAATCACCGTGGATTGCCGAGACCGTCCAGTCTCTGAACTCGCGAATCAGGCCGTTGCCGAGCCGATCGACTCCCCGTTTCGTTCGGCAGAAGACGATCGCCTGCTGCGGATCTTCGCGGCGCAGAAGGCGGACGAGCGCCTCGAACTTGCGGTCGCGATCGACGGTAATGTAGAACTGTTCGATTGTGTCGGCGGCGATTTCATTTTCGCTAAAATCGCACGTTTCCGGCTCGGTCATATAACGCTGCGCCAGGCGGACGACCTCGTCGGCCAGCGTCGCGCTGAAAAGGAGCGTCTGGCGATCGCGCGGGGTGAGCCGGAGAATACGCTCGATGTCGGGCCGAAACCCAATGTCGAGCATCCGGTCCGCCTCGTCGAGGACGACCCATTTGAGGGACGAAAGGCGTAAAGCGCTTCGTTTTGCCAAATCGAGAATCCGTCCGGGGGTGCCGATCACAATATCGACTCCGCCGCGCATCTTTTTGATCTGGTCGGCGATCGGCTTACCGCCGTAGCAGGCCACGACCGCGATATCGCGGTTATGCGCGAGTTTTGCTGTTTCGTCGCGAATCTGAACCGCCAGTTCCCGCGTCGGCACGACGATCAGCGCGACCGGGTCGTCTCCCGGCGGCACCGCTTCGGGGCCGCCGTCGCCCGCCGCCGCGCGCGGATCGATTTTTTCGACGATCGGGATCATAAAAGCGGCGGTTTTACCGCTTCCGGTCCGCGACTGGCCCATCAGGTCTTTTCCCGCGAGGATTAACGGGATCGTCCCCGCTTGGATCGGGGTCGGTTTCTCGTAGTGAACCTCGGCGAGTGTTTCGAGCATCGCGTCGGAAAGAGGGGCGCCGTCGAGACTCCAGTTCTTTTTCAGTTCGGAGAATCCGTCCGAAGTTTTGCGCTCCGCCGGAGCGGCCTCCTCAAAAGGGCGGGGAGGTTCCTTTGCGGGGCGAGGGCGTGATTTCTTCGTTTTCTCTTTCTTCAGAGACGCTCTTTCGTGCGGCGCCGCGTCGGAGACCGCCGGTTCGGTCGGGAGATCGTCGTCGATCCCCTCAATCGAGCGAGGTTCTTCCTTTCGGGGAACGCGTGATTTCGGCGCGATTTCTCCGGAATCGGCCGGTTTTTCGGTGTTGGACAGTTTCTTTTTGCGGCACGTCTTTTGGGCGGAATCGGCTTCACGCGGGATGCTGACCAACCGCCCGATGACGTCGAGAAGGTTTCCCATCAGCGACAGGCACGAGAGGAACGTCTTCTCGGTCTCTTCGGTCAGTCCGCAGTTCTTCATCTGCGTCAGACCGATCTTTCGAAGACCGTCGATCCCGGCACGCAGATTGTCGACCTCGGCAAACGCGGCGCGATCGCCGGCGGCGGCTTCTCTGAGGGGAGTGCGCTCTTTCGCCACGGGACGTTCTCGGGCCGGTTTGTTTGTTTGAGCCGCGGCGCTACTTTTCGCCGACCCTTTTTCGACGGGGCCGGAACTTTTTGCCGGAACGGTTTTTTTCGATTTCGGACTCTCGTTTTGTTCTTTTCGGGCGAGTTCGCGTTCCTTTTCCCGCTGATCGGCCCGTTCGGCGTTGCGGAGGAAGATACTGAACTCGTCGTCTTCGTCTTCGATCATTTTACCGTAACTGGGAATCGCCGGGTCGTCGGCCGTATGCGGGTCGTTCGGTCTGATCGCGTAAGGATCGGTTTCTTCGGAGCCGACGGTCAGGGTCGACTCGACGCGGTCATGCCTGCGGCGGTTTCCTTTTTTCTTTTTCGCCGGAACGAGCATGTCTTCCTGCGAGACGTTGTCAACTTCACCCCATTCGAAACGGGGGCCGACGCGTCGATTGTGCGGTCCCCTTTTCTGAGGGGATCGTCCGGATTTTTTTGTTTCGTCTGATTCTCTTTTCAAAGTAATGTTACTCTCTTTAAACGTTAAAATGTGATCATTGTTCGGAACGCGGCGAGTCGGGATTCGATTTCACCTTCGGTAAGGGTTTCCAACCGTTCGAGGGAGAATCCTTCGACCGTATAGCCGGCGACGACCGTCGCGCGGGCCATCGCCGCGATAATCGATTCGGGGTCGCTTCGGCCCGACGCGGCCAAAGCCCCCAGGAGCGCTCCGGCAAACGAGTCGCCCGCTCCGGTCGGATCGACGACCTTTTCGGACGGATAGGCCGGAATAAGGCGGATCGCCCGCCGGGAAAGGTAGAACGCGCCGTTTTCCCCTTTTTTGACGATGACGAACGTCGGCCCCATTTCGAGAATCCGGCGCGCGGCGGTGATCGTGTTCTTTTCGCCGGTCAGAAGGCGCGCTTCCGAATCGTTCAGGATCAGGCCGTCGATTTGCGGGAGGAGTTCGCGCAGAGGGTCCGGGCAGTTCTGAATGTAAAAATCCATCGTATCGGCGACGGTCAACCGGGGTTTTGCCGTCATCTTGGCCAGCAGGTCGAGGTGGCTGACCGGCGATCCGTTGGCCAGAAGAACGAAATCGCTTTCACGGTACGACTCGGGGACGAGAGGAGAGTATTCTTCTCCCATCACGTTGAGTCGGATATCGAGGGTTTCGCGATCGTTGAGGTTTTCAAAATATTTTCCCGTCCAGGCGAGAGTTTGCGCGCCGGATCGGATTTCCAGCCCTTCGAGGTCAATATTTCTCTTTTGCAGTCGAGCGGTATAATCGTCCGGCCAATCTTCCCCGACGACGCTGACCAGCCGCGCCGGCGTGAAGAAAGAGGCGGCGAAGGCGGCGTAGACTCCGCTCCCCCCGATGACCTTTTCGCGGGACCCGCTCGGGGTTTGAATCGAATCGAAGGCGGCGGAACCGATGACCAACAGCGACATCGAGAGATCTGCTTTCTAAGCCGGGTGCGAAACCCTCGTTTTAAGAACCCTTCCCGGCGTGCGGCGGGGGGAAGACCGCAAAACCGGCCGAATTTGGGCGGGCCGGGTTCCGGAAAGAAAAAATCGTCACTCTATTCTACCATATTCCCGCGAAGAAGGAAGGGTTGACCCTAATATAATAGAACCCGCGCCTTCTTTCCGTTCCGCGCCGCCGTTAAAAAACGCCGTCGCCGCCAAGGGACGACTTTTTTCGGCATAAATGCCGTTTTTGGGGACGGGTGTCTCTTTTCCCGAAAAACAAGGGTCAAGGGGGTTCTCGCGACGCTTTAACGCGTATATCACAACGCGGTTTCCGCCGGTTTCGCGGCGGAGTTGCTCTTGCTCCCTCCGGAAAAAAACTCTACTATCCCCCGTCTTCCGGCGGCAAGGGCGGCGAATGGATTCGCTTCCCGCCCGCCGCGTCTTAAGGACCTTTTTACTGAACAAGGCAACGGATTTCGGTACAAGGCAACGGAATGCTTTATTTTGACAAACAACCGTCCGGCGGATCCCCCGAACGGATTTTCTCGTCGATCAACGAAAAAAACGCTCAGAAACTCCAGCCGCAGCTTGGCGACCCTCTCCTCAAACGGGAAAAGTCGCTGATCGAGGAACTTTTTGCGTTCGACGGCCCGCCCGACGCGACCGTTTCGATCGGCGGCGAAGAGTACTACTACTTTTCGGGCGAGGGGTATCTCGGCCTGCAGGCGCATCCGGAAGTCCTGGCGTCGACGTGCGAGGCGGTTCTCCATTACGGCACGTCGTCCGGCTCGTTTCGCCGCCGCTACACGCCGGTGCCGATTCTCGAAGTCCAGCGTCAGGCCGCGGAAATTTTCGAGACGCCGCGAGCTCTTTATTGCGGGAGCGAAGCCGACGCCTTGGGATCGCTTTTGGAATCGGTCATCGATTCCTACGACCTGGTTCTGGTCGACGAACACTGTTGCGACGCGTCGGTCGCGGTGATTCGGCGCGCGCTCACGCGCTCGGCGGCGCGGTTGGTTTCGTTCAAGCATCGCGATCCGGACGACCTAAAGCGCGTTTTGGTCCGCAAGACGAAGAAGCGCTACAAGCGACCGCTGGTGATTACCGACGGTCTGTTCAACGTGACCGGCGAGATCGCGCCGATTCCCGAATATTACGAGATCCTTTCGGCGTATCCCGGCGCGGCGCTTCTCGTCGACGACGCCGACGGATTCGGCGTTCTGGGAGGGAAGGGGCGCGGCTCGCTTGAGTACTTCGGATACGATATGAGCCGGGTCAACCACACGCCGCAAGACCATCAGAGCGATCCGACCTACGGGGCGGACGGTTTTTCGTACAACGACGCGTTTGCGCCGGACGAGTTTCCGCGGGAAAATCTCTACGGCTCGGAAGAACCTTGGAACGAGACGGACGAGGACGGAACCGAAGAATTCCGTCACGGCGAGACCGGCGGAGAGTCCGCCGCGGACCCGATCGACGATTTTATTTTTCTTCGGAGAGACGCGTCGGCCGAAGAGTTGAAAAAACCGCTTCCGATCACCACCTATCTGATCAGTTCGCTCGGCCGGGCGATCGGCGGATTCGGCGCGCTGATCCCGGGGAGCACCTCGTTCGTCGACCGGATTCAGGACCTTCCCCGATTTCAGTTTTCGCTTTATCCTCCCACGCCGCTGGCGGCGGCGACGCTCAAGGGGCTTCAGCTCTCCTTCTATCGGGACGACATCCGGCACAAGCTCTGGAACAACGTTTACTATTTCAAGTCGGAACTGAAAAAGATGGGGTTCGCGGTACAGGAGAACATGGCGCCGATCGTCTCGCTCGGGATCGGTTCCGACCAGAATATGCGCCGGATTCAGCACGCGATGATCAAAGAGCAGGTGCTTGTTTCGTTTCTGTCGAAGATCAACACGCGGCATCCGGAGGGGAACCTTCGCGCGGCGCTCTTCGCCAGTCACGAGCGGGTGATGCTGAACATCTTTTTAGACACGCTTCAGCGGTTGATCTGACCGCGGCGGGCGATTGTGCCCGCCGCCGTTTCGGCGCGGCCGCGGTTTGTGCGGAAGAGTTTCTATTGTCGGTCCGACGGTGTATGCGGGACGAAAATACTCGAGATCTCTTCGGGAATCCGCATCGGCCGACCCGTATTGAAATTGACGAACGCCCAGCGCGTTTCGGCGTTTGAGACGAGCAGACCGTCCGATTTCCGGGTAAACCGGTATTTCCGCAGACACGAGACGTTTTTCATCTCTTCGACCCACGTTTCGCCGTGGAGAATTTCGCCCGGAAAGATCGGGTGGATATAGTCGACGACGTGGCGGCGGACGAACCATCCCCCGCCGTGCGCAATGTAGCGCTTGTCGTCCCAGCCGTAAAACTCGGAATGGGCGATCGCGATCGTCTGCATCCAGTGAATATATCTTGTGTTATTTGCGTGTTCAAACACGTCGGCATCGGTGTCGAGAACCGGTATGTCGAGGTGGAAGACCAGATTGTCGTCGACGAATCCCTTCATTCGCACCACTCCTTGATCGGGTCCGCTTCGATCACGCCCGCGGCGCCGGTCTGGAGCGCGGCGATATCCTCTCGGGCGGCGGCGATCTGCTCGGCGGTGAGGAGAACGTCGATATCGAAGTTAAAGACGCGGGACGCGCCCGGCTCGAGCGTCACGACTCGGCCGTGTTCTTTTTCGAAGGAGCGGGTATTCGGGAAATTGACGCACGGTTCGATTCCGGTGACGTAGGTGTCGCCGTTCGGCCGCATCAGTTTCCAGATCAGAAAATGGGGAAACTCGTTCTTATTGAACGAGAGGGAGATCCCTCGGTCTTTCGCCGCGCTCAGAATCATGACGCGCGTCCGGCCCAGTGAGTCGGCCGCCAGGTCGAAGAGGTAACAGTTTTCGGGAGAATCGGGCGCTTCCGGCAGGCAGACGTTCCAGCGATCGAGGTTCGCTTTCGCGTTCGCTTCGCGCGGGGTCATCTTTTCGAAAGGAATGAAAAACTCCGCGCCGGGAGTCATGAGCGGAAACCCGTTGTTGATGTGATAGAGAAGCTCGAATTCGGCGGGTACGCTTCCCAGGTTGACGACCTCGTCGCGAACGTGCAGGCGGGTCGATCCGGCTGAAGTCGCGTAGGAGACATTCAGCGCGAGTTTACTCGAAAAGAGCGCGGCTTCGTCGACGATCCCCGAGACGGTGATCCCTCCCGATTCGGAATCGAAGGCGGCGCTTGCCTCGCGGGCGGGCATATTGGCGATCCGGCCGTGGAGAGGGTATTTGACGACGCCGGCCGGGGTGAATTCGGGCGCGCCGTTACTGTGGAGACCGCAACGGGCGATCCACTCGTCGAACCCTTCGAGCCATCCCAGTCCGCTCGGATGAAAGACCGGAACATGACGCGGGTGAACCGGTCCGCGAACCGGAGAATCCCATTTCAGATCGAGCCCGCCGCACTTTCCGCGCCAGACACCCATCCCTTTTGAGAGGAGAACGGTGAACGAAAGGAGACCGTTGTCGACTTCCAGAACGTCGACCCCGTCGGAGAGACCGCCGGAAAGACGCCGTTTGGAAAACCGGACGGGGATATCCCGCCCCGATTTTCGGAACGTTTCTTCGAACCGAAACGGCTCGATCTCGCGATGCTGAGGATCGACGAGGCTGAATTGTGAAATCGACATGGGGGTTATCTCCTTGAATGGGGAAGGGGAACGTCGCATGGCGGGCGCCGGGCGCCCGGCGCCGACGGCTTGAAAGAAAGCGGTTTCGCCCCGGCACAATCGCGGACATTATCACGCATCGGCGGGCGAGTGTCAAGAGAAACTGTTGACAATCCCGCGGAAGTCGGCTAAAAAGAGTGCGGGAGATTCCTCGACGCGCGCCGCGCGGGGAGCGATTGTTTCATCTACCGAAATTCCGGGGACAAAACCGATGGATCCTACAAGAAACGACAAACCGTCCGGCAAGACCGAACGTACTCCGAGTTCGGAATCCGGCCGTGCCGAACTTCATCGAAAGAGAAAGCTCTTTGAGATTCTCGGCGATGTCAACGAGCTGGCGCGTCTCGAAGAAGAAGCCGAATTTAAAGAATACGTCAGCGAAGGGGACGCCGTTCGTTTTGCCTATCCGAAAAACTGGTTCGTGCAGGAGGCTCCCTGGACGAGCGACTCGAAGGCGATCACGGTGAACAATCCGGACGGCTATTTTTGGATGATTTCGATCTTTCCGGCGGGAACCGACCCGGACGCCGCCGCCAAAGAAGTCCTTCATTCGATGCGCCGCGAGTACAGCCAGCTCGAAGACACGCCGACCCATCGGATCATCGCCGATCATTTTCTGACCGGTTACGAAATGAACTTTTTTTATCTGGATCTGGTCAATACCGCCATCGTCCTCAGCCTCGAAACCGAGGAGCGATCCTACGTGATTTACTGGCAGTACTGCGATATTCTCGCGGTCACGGACGACGAGTACGACTTTGAAGACATCGCCGAGGCGATGACCTACACTTTCTTGAAAAACCTTCCCCCCGACGCCTAATCGCCCTCCGACCGGCGCGCCGTCGTTCCCGTCTTTATCCGGACGGAAACGACGGTCCGTTGCGGCCCGCGGCCCCGTTATTTCTGTTGAGCGGGGATCAGCCGCAGGGCCTTGGGACCGAGCCATTGGCAGATCCGATCGCGGAGTTCCGACCGGAAATTGATCCGAAACGACGGGCAGCGGATCAAGCCGACCTTTCCGTCCAGGAATCGGATCGCGATCTCGAGATCCCATCCGCGTCCCGAGGTGGAACGGTATGTTTTGAGAATCTCGTGTAACATGCCGACCTGGTCGGTCTGATCGTCTTCGTAGAGCGTGATTCGGATTCCGGAAACCAGCTCCTCTTCAGCCTGTTGAGGGGATAGAATTTGATCGACGATCAACGTTCCGGCGTCCTCCTCCCGTCCGCAACGGGATCGGTCGATTCTTCCGACCGCGAAAAGAACTTCGTCCTCGACGAGGAGATCCCGCGCCGCCTGATACGCCTCGGGCCAGATGATCGCTTTGATCGACCCCTCGGCGTCTTCGAGATCGAAATTGGCGTAGATGCTCGGTTTTCCCTCTCTGACCTTTTTCGTCTGCCGGGTCGAGATTCCGCTGACAACCCCTCCCAGGATCACCCGGGTCCGGTCGCGCAATTTGTGTGCCGCGTCGTCGACGGACGAAACGGTCGAGAGGGTTCGGAGCGCCTCCTCGTATTTCGCAAGCGGCGTGGCGGTCAGATAGAAGCCGAGAACCTCTTTTTCGTTTTTCCCTTTTTCTTTCGTTTCCCAGTCTGGAATATCGGGAAGTCCGACGGTCGCCTGTGCGATCTCTTCTTCCTGGGTCGGGGCGGAATCGTCGCCGAAACCGTCGAACAGGTTTCCCTGACCGCGTCGGCGGTCGTCGGCGGCGGTCTGGCCGGCTTTTCCCGCCTTGTCCATGACCGCCAACAGCTGCGGGCGATTTCCTCCGAGCGCGTCGAAGCATCCCGCCTTGATCAGCGATTCGATGCATTTTTTATTGACCACGTGCGGATCGACGCGTTCATACAGATCGAAGAGGCTCTTATAGGGCCCGTGTGCCTCGCGTTCGGCGACGATCGCCTCGATCGCCGCGTCGCCGCAGCCGTTGATCGCGCAGAGCCCGAACATTATTTTTCCGTCGCGAACGAGGTAATCGCGGAACGAACGGTTGATGTCGGGGTGAACCACCTCGATTCCCATCCGTTTACAGTCTTGCAGATGCTCGACCGTCGAATCTTTTTTACGAAAGTTTCGTTTTGAAATATCGCCGTTTAAAAGGGCCGCCATAAATTCCGCCGGATAATGCGCTTTGAGGTACGCTGTCATATAGGCGACCAGCGCGTAGGCGGTCGAGTGGGACTTGTTGAACCCGTATTGCGCGAAGTTTTCGATCAGGGCGAAGATCTTGCGGGCGGACTCTTCGGTAAGACCGTTTTCCATCGCCCCCTTCACGAACTCTTCGCGGGACGAGCGGATTTTCTCTTCCTTCTTTTTGCTGATCGCCTTGATCACGGTGTACGACCCGGAAAGTGGAATCTTTCCCAAGCGGTTAAAGATCCGCATGATCTGTTCTTGGTAGACCATCACGCCGTTCGTCTCTTTGAGAACCTCTTCCATCACCGGGTGCTCGTAGGCCGGGGCTTTCCGTCCGTGTTTGACGTTGATGTACTCGTCGACCATTCCGCCTCCCAGCGGGCCGGGACGGTAGAGGGCGAGCGTGGCGATGATATCGCGGAACGAGTCGGGTTTCATCCGGGCCAGAAGCTGGCGCATCCCTTCCGATTCGAGCTGAAAAACTCCCTTGGTTTCGCCGCGGCAAAGGAGCGCGTAGGTGTCGGGGTCGTCGAGCGGGAAACGGTACGGGTTAATATTCTTTCCGGTCGTCTCTTCGACCAGTTTGATGGCGTTGGCCAGGATCGTCAGGTTTCGCAGACCGAGGAAATCCATTTTGAGGAGTCCCGCCTTTTCGACTTCCGCCCCCTGCCATTGGGTGACGTCGACGCCTTTCACCACCTGGATCGGCACGAAGTCGGTCACCGGGCGTTTCGAGATCACCACGCCGCAGGCATGAACCCCGGCCGAACGCGCCAATCCTTCGAGACGGAGCGAGAAATCGACCACCTCGCGCACTTCAGGATCCTCGTCGTAGGCTTTCTGGAAATCGGGGTTCTTAAACGCTTCGGTCAGTTTGGTCTTCGGCGCATCCGGAACCAGAGATGCCAGCAGCACGCTCCTTTCGAGCGGCATTCCCAAGGCGCGGCCGACGTCTTTGATCACGCTTCGAGCGGCCATCGTGCCGAAGACCCCCAACTGCGCGACGTTTTCTTCGCCGTAACGCTCGCGGACATACTCGAGAATTTCGCCGCGGCGTTCCTGATCGAAGTCGATATCGATATCGGGCGCTTCGAGACGGTTTTCGTCGAGGAACCGTTCGAAGAGGAGGTCGTATTCCAGCGGGCAGACGTGCGAAAGGTTCAGCGCGTAGCAGACAAGCGCCCCGACGCCGCTTCCGCGCGCGGTGCGGTGTATTCCCCGCTCTTCGGCGACCCGCACAAAATCCCAGACGATCAGAAAGTAGTTGGCGAACCCGAGCTTTTTGATGACCGAGAGCTCCCGTTCCAGGCGCGCGAGGACCTCGTCCGAAAGGACGCCGTCTTGGCACCGTTTCGGGTTGTCGGCGTAGCGGCGCTTAAGTCCTTCCAGGCAAAGTTTGCGCAGGTAGTCGTCGGCCGACAGCCCGTCGGGAGGGGTGAATTCCGGAAAATACCGGTGACCCAGGTCAAGCTTGACGTTGCATCGGTCGGCGATCTCGCACGACCGGCGGACGGCGTCCTCGTATTCGGGAAGCGCTTGCACCATTTCGCGGCCGCTCCGCATATAGAACTGGTCCCCCTCCATCCGCATCCGATTGATGTCGGTGCGGTACGATTTTGTGTTGATACACAACAGGATGTCCTGCGCTTCGTAGTCTTCGCGGAGGATGTAGTGAACGTCGTTCGTCGCGACGGTCGGGATATCGAGTTCGCGGGCGATCTGCGCCAGCGGACCCAAGACCATCTTCTGTTCCTCGATCCCGTGGTTCTGAAGTTCGATGTAATAGCGGTCGCCAAAGACGCTCTTGTACCACTTCGCGGTTTCTTTGGCTTTAGCGTACGACTCGGGGGAGAGGTTTCCGCGGTAGAGGGTCCGGGGGAGTTCCCCCGCCAGGCATCCCGAAAGGCAGATGAGCCCCTCGTTGTACTCCTTGATCAGTTCGCGGTCGATCCGCGGCTTGTAGTAGAATCCCTCTTTGAACGCCCGCGATGAAAGAACCAGCAGGTTGTTGAATCCCGTCTCGTTCATGGCCAGGAGGGTCAGATGGCAATTCGAATCTTTCATCGAACCGCTCTTTTCACCGCGGCTGTTCGGGGCGACGTACGCCTCGTAGCCGGGAATCGGTTTGATCCCTTGCGCCTCGCATTTGTTGTAGAACTCGAGTGCGCCGTACATGTTTCCGTGGTCGGTCAGCGCCAGGGCGGTCATGCCGAGTTCTTTGGCCCGTTTGATCAGGCCTTCGATTTTCCCCGCCCCGTCCAAGAGGGAGTAATGGGAATGGACGTGCAGGTGTGTGAACGGCACAAAGTCTGGGTCCGTCTCTTGCGGGGGGACGGCCCCCTCGGTAGATGTTTCCCCGCCGCCCTTTTCCGACGAAGAGACGGAATCCTCCTCTTCTTCGTCCTCTTCGTCGTACATTCCGTATTCTTCTTCCAATTCCATCTCGTCGGAAATGAAATTTGCGCTGTCGCGATTAGCCATAAACAATCCTTGTCCTTTATTTTGCTGGTTTGCAAAAAATTAGTCAAAAACTACTAATTACTACCAATATACAACGCCGATGGAAAAAGATCAAGGGAGGGAGAAGAAAAAAATCTGTTTCAGTTTGATTTTTCAGGGGAAATCGTTAAAATAGAGAAATCTTCTCCGGCGTTAATGATTCGATTCGGTTTTTCCGAATTGAAAATTACGGCCCTTATTCGGCTTCGCTCCGGCAAGGCGGGTACGGGCGGCGCGGAAGGATTATGTCACTCGGTCCGGCTCTCGGTTTGCGAGAGGCGGTTTGCCGAATAACGATTACTCTAACGTTCAAGGAGCATTTTTATGGCGCGTCCTATCACTTTGATTACTGGTCAGTGGGGAGACCTGAGTGCGGAAAAGCTTTTCGAGTTGATGTCCGGAATCGGTTACGAAGGGTTGGAGCTGGCCTGCGGCGGCGACCATTTCGATGTCCGGCGGGCGATGACCGAACCCGATTATTGCGAAAAGAAACGAGCCCAGCTCAAAAAGTACAATCTCGACTGTTGGGCGATCAGCAATCACTGTCTTGGCCAGGTCGTGCTCGACCAGATTGACGACCGCCACAAGGCGATTGTCCCCGAGTACGTCTGGGGAGACGGCGATCCGGAAGGAGTCTGGCGACGTGCCGCCGAAGAGATGAAAGATACCGCCCGCGCCGCCAAAAAATTCGGCGTCGAAATTGTCACCGGGTTCACCGGCTCGTCGATCTGGCCCTACCTCTACTCCTTCCCGCCGGTTCCGCAGAAGTGGATCGACGACGGTTTCAAACTCCTGAAAGAACGGTGGACTCCGATCCTCGACGTCTTCCAGGAAGAAGGCGTAAAATTCGCCTTGGAAGTCCATCCGACGGAAATCGCCTTCGATATTCATTCGGCGCAGATGGCGCTGGACGCGCTCGACAATCACCCGGCGTTCGGGTTCAACTTCGATCCGAGCCATCTGATCTGGCAGGGAATGAAGCCCGAGAAGTTCATCTATGCCTTCCCGGACCGCATTTTCCACGTCCATATGAAAGACGCCGGCGTGCAGCTCGACGGCGTTAACGGCGTCCTTTGCAGTCACATCAACTTCGGCGATGCACGCCGCGGCTGGGATTTCCGTTCACTCGGACACGGCGATGTGAATTTTGAAGAAATCATCCGCGCGCTCAACCATATCGACTATCAGGGGCCTCTTTCGGTCGAATGGGAAGATTCCGGAATGGACCGCATCTTCGGCGCGACCGAAGCGTTCGAGTTCGTGAAGAAGATCAATTTTTCGCCGAGCAAGATCGCCTTCGACGGTCAGTTCGACACCGCGGTGAAGAACCAGGCCAACGCCTGAGTTTTGCCGTTTTCGTTCTCCCCGCCGCACTGGCGGCGGGGAGATCTCTTCAACAGTCCCCCCCCCCGAAAGAAAAGCGCTCGGCGCGGTCGAGTATTTCAAGTTGACAGCGCGCCCGTCGGAAGGCGCCCATTTGCGTAAAGCAAACCGTTTGAGAAAATGCCAGAAGAGAGTTCCCGCCACCATCACCACCACCATTCTTCCGGATCACACAGAAGCGGCCGTTCGTCGGCCCGCCGTTCGCGGCGCCATGCGCGCCATCGCGGTATCGACGCCACCCACGAGATGCAGCGGGCGTTTGTCGAAGAGATTCTCTCGCAGAATATCGGTATGCTCCTGGGAGGGGTTCAGCGAAAGGTTCTGATTCTGGCGATCTCCGGTTTGATCGCGGGCGTCGCGATTTTCTTCCTGGGATGGAGCCGTCATTACGAAGGCTCGCTCCTGCGCGCCTCGATCGCCGCGATCGTTTTTCTCTCCTTCTGGTTTATCGGGGTCAAGCTGTTTCAAATGCACAAGACGGCGGTGATCGACTTAAAAGCGCTGGTTCAGTTCCAGGAAACGCGGGTTGACGCGCTGAAAGTTTCCCTCGCCCAGCGGGACAAGGCGATTCAGGAGATGGCCGAGCGGATTCGCCAAACCGAGCCGGAAAACGGCAAAGAAGGGGATTCGGGGGAACAGGATTACCGAAGACTTTCGGGGCTTTCCTGATCGGACCGGCGGGACGCCTTCGCGCCGTCTCTCTTTTCGGGAGACGGCGCTTTTTCAGTACGTTCCGGCGCACGGATGCGCCAGGCGAAGGAACGGTTTGGGGAGAACGGCGACGCCTTCCGCCGCCGCGCCGAGAAGCGCGATCTCTTCCGGGGTCGGCGCGAAGGCGTAAATCAAAAAATCGCTTTTCGAAAAGCGCGCGGCGACCTCCTTGAAACGGGGGAGAAATTCTTTTACCGGATGCGTCAGATCGATGAGAACCCGACTCGGTTCCGCGGCGAGACAAAACAGTTCGTCCAAGGAGGCGAGCTCGGCGGCGGGGCCGCCGAGTGATTCCGAATCGGCCAGAAGCCGACGCATCGCCGGGTCGGCCGCGACGACCGCCGCCCGTTTCGGCACGGTTCGGCAAAGGGGAATCGTTTCGACGTCCGCCGATTCGAACGAAGCGTCCCGCCAGAAATCCTCTTCGGTCGCGGTGGCGGGGAGCGCAAGACGGTTCGGCGTATGTCTGAAAAATTTTAAAAGTTCCGGCAGGAGAGCGGTTTCGACTTCGTAGAGGTAAAATCGGATCACACCGGCCGGAAGCCGCCCCGTTCTTCCCTCACCCTGACAGAGGGAACCGGCGATCAGAACCAGCGGAGTCCCGGGGACGAGCCGGCGAAACCTCGCGACTCCTTTCGGGGGAAACTCCCCGGGTCGGCTTTCGAGCAGGAGAACCAGCCGCGCCTCTTCTCCCCCCGCTTGTTCCGCTTCCTCTAAGTCGGCGTGCGCGAGGCACTCGACGCCGAACTCTTCCCCCAGTGCGGTCAGGCGTGCGGCGAGCGGCTGAAATTCGGGTCGATCGGTCTGGCCGATCAGCAGAAGAACATCGCGGTTCATCGTCTCGAAGTTGTCAATTTAGAAAAACTCCGCAAGATACGCGGAAAACTTCATTCTACCCGAAACGATCGGTGCGAGAAAGAGGGGCAGCGCCGCCGCGCGGATTGAAAGATATCCTTTGTGTGATATAATCGCCCTTGGTTTCATTCTTTCTTTCCGTCCGTTACCGGGAGGTTTTTTGTGTCCGAACATACCGCCGAATCCGCCCCCTGGGAAGATTCTCTCTCCCCTTCCGATCCCGTATTTTCCGCCGCCGACCCCGCCGACCCGATCCCTCCCGAAAAAGCTCCCCTGATCAACGAGATCGCTGTCGAGTTCATCGGGTTTTGGAATCGCCTGATCAGTCAGACGAACTGGGAAAAGGGGAAGGTGATCCACTCGTGGCGAACCCGGCTCGTCGAAGCGGGGCTCCCCCGGAGCGTCTATTCCGACGAGGCGATCGCGCAGCGGATCGGCGGAATCTCGAGTCAGCACGTCGGCCGCCTCCGCCGAGTGTACGAAAAGTTCGGCGCCGACGACGCCCCCTATCGCGGCGAGGCGTACAAGCCGCTCTATTGGAGTCATTTCCAGGCAGCGCTCGATTGGGACGACGCTCCCCGCTGGCTTGAAAAAGCCTCCGCCGAAGGACTTTCGGTCGCCCAGATGCGGATTGCCCGCTGGGAAGAGTACGGCGCCCCGGCCGACAAGAAGCCGAAAGAATCGGATATCATCGCCGCCGAACCGGACGAGGACGTGAATCCCCGGAACGATTCGGACGCCGAATTTCTCGACACTCTTCCGATCGCTCTTTCCGAAGAGAAAGACGAAAAGGAGAAGGGCGCCGATTCAAGCCCGGAAAGGGATGCGGTCCAAGAGGATGAAAAACCCGAAAACGCGGCGCTCCTCGGCGCGAAAGGTTCCGACGAGCCCTGGACGTCTCCCGTCGCGCCGACCGACGAGATTCTCCGCGCGATGGCGGGGTTTCCCTCGCTTCCCGACGACCTGGCCCGTCCGATTGAGGAGTTGAAAGAGGCGATCCTCAATCACAAGATCTCCGGCTGGGCCGAAGTCTCGCAGAACGATCTTGTCGTCTGGCTCGGGGCGCTTCGCGGGCTGACTCTTTCGCGCGAATGAAAAATCATCCCGATTACGCCGCGGTTTTAAAACGCTATACAAACCAAACCGAGCGGGACGACATTCCCCCGCTTGGCGACCCTCCTCTTCCTCTTTTGGTCACCGGAATCACCGGAGTCGCCGGGTATAACGCGCTGGCGTATTTTCAGTCCCGCTTTCCGGGGCGCGTTTTTGGAATTCTTCCGCCCGACGCCGTCGGGTTTACCGCGCCGGATGTCTTCTATCTGCCGGTCGAGAATTTTCGCGCGCTTGAAAAATTGTTTGAAAGGTTCCGGTTCGCCTCGGTTCTCGACTGCGCCGGGAACTGCGCGCTGAAAGCGTGTCAGCTTGAACCGAAGATCGCCTGGACTCTCAACGTCGAGGTGGTGCGCAACCTCGCCCGCCTGACCCGCCGCCATGCCGTCCGGCTGGTTCATCTTTCGGTCGATATGGTTTACGGCGGTCGGCCGGGAGGAGATTGGCGCGAAGAGGAGCCGCCGACGCCGGTCAACGTCTACGGCGAGACGATGGTTCAAGGGGAAGAGCGGCTCCGGGACGAAGACCCGTTCGCGGTGACCCTGCGCATTTCGATGCCGATGGGGCTCAGTTTTAACGGACACGCCGGAGCGATCGACTGGATCGCGGCGCGGTTTAAGAAGAACCGACCGGCCACTCTCTATTACGACGAGGTTCGCACTCCCACCTACTGCGACTGTCTCAGCCGGGTCTGCCGCGCGTTTTTGGCCAACTCGTACGCCGGGCTTCTTCACGCGGGGGGAAGGCGGCAGGTCTCTCTTTACCAAATGGCTCAGATTATCAACCGCGTCGGCGGTTACCGCGGCGACCTGCTCTACGGACTGATGAAGGGGGAAGCGTGTCCCGTTCCGCCGCGGGTGAGCAACTGCTCGCTCAATTCCGAAAAGATCGCCCGCGTGCTGGGCTACGAACCGTTCGATCCTTGGCCGTTCGACCCGGCGCTCGTGCCGACCGACCGCGCCTGGCACCGCCGTCCCCTGCCCGAAGGATCAACCGACCTCATGAACGCGGTTCTGGGGTTTAACCCCCGGTACGCCGACGAACATGCGATGCTTTCCGCGCGATAGCCGTTATTTCTTTTCGGGAATAAAAAAACGCAAAAGAGGGAACGGTCCGCTCTTTTGCGTTATCTCGGTGCGGGGAGACCCGGAACTTATTCGAGACCCCACTCTTTGATGAGCATTTCGGCGCCCGGGGTCATCTTGCGAAGCTTCGCGGCCCAGACGGCCTTCTTGGCGGCGTCGGCCTTGGGGAGTTCGCTCTTCATTTTGCGGAGGGTTTCCCGACGCTTGCGGCGGGCGTTGATTTCCTTTTTGCGTTCGCTGATAGACACCTGT
>CADBQY010000105.1 GCA_902796885.1 uncultured Planctomycetota bacterium | reverse complement strand
TGAAGCATTCGGCGGTGCGGGCACGCTGGTCGGCGTCGGCGCTGGTCAGGTGCAGACCGGTCGTCTTGGCCAGGAGCCAGTGAAGACCGCTCACCTCGAGGTTGTTCTGTTCGGCCAGACGGCGGATCAGACGGCGGCGTTCGGGAGAGATCCGTTTGACGTCGGCGTTCGCCTCGGCGCCGCCGGCGAACGCCTCGTCGAGTGTGAACGGGGCCAGTTCGATCCCGTCGTAGCCGGCCGAAGCGACCGCTTCGAACTGCTTTTCAAGAGGCCAGTTGCCGAAAACTTCATTACAAAACGCGATTTTCATGGAATATCCTCATCTACGGGTTGGGCCCGGCGCGCGGGCGGATGAACGATTATTTGGCGTCGGAAGCCGGCTCGGCAGGGAGAGTCTCTTTTTCAGGCCCCCGGATGAGCGAGACGGTTTCCCGAATGAGCGGCATATTCTCTTGGATATACGCCTCGTCGATCTTCCAGTCGAGCCGTTCGGGTCCGGAAGCCGGCATCAGCGCGTCGAGAAGGGCTTGGCGCACTTTTCCCTTTTCGGGGTCTTCGTCTTTTTGAATGTCGCTCAGGAGTTTGGCGCGCAGGTCGCCTACCGTCGGCGTCGGGTCGAATCCCGGCTCGAATCGAATCCGGAGTTTGATCGAAACGTCGGTCTGGTCGAAAACCATCGCGCCGTATTGCGCCGCCTGACCGAGCCGGAGCATCTTTCCGGAGACGTCGTCCGAGGCGGCGTCGCCGCGAGGATCGGTGTTTTCGCGCAGGGCACCGACCGATTCGGCGAGCTTCTGCGAGGATTTACCGTTCCCCGTGACGACCAGCGAAACGGCGGCGTCGGGGAATTCGGCCAGCGCCGCCTCAATATCGGGCCGCGGGTCGGACCGGAGACGGTCGAATTGCCGGCGGATTTCCTCCTGCACGGTTTCGTTTTCGGCTTCGGGACTCTGAGTGACCGGAGCGAACAGGTAGCCGTGCCGTTCGAAGCAAAAGGGGAGGGGCAGGTTGAGCGACCGGAGCGAAAGGAGTCCCTTTTTGAGCCCTTCCACCTTATCTTCGGGAATGGTTCCCAGGGGGACGGCGAAAAAGCCCATCGCCGTTTCGTTCCCGGGAGTGACGACGAAGTAGATGTCGTCGAGACCGGCCTCTTTGTAGGACTCGCAGAGGGAATTGACCCCCGACATGTATCCGGCGATCATCAGGGGAAGGGACGCCTTGGCCTGCTTGGCCATCTTGGGGTCTTTGATGGTCGCATCGATCGTTTTGTTGGCGATTTTCATCACGACCTTGACCAGGGCGTTCAGGTCGACTTTCTGACAGCTGATCCGAACGACCGCCGGCGTGTCCTTATTGACCAGCGGCGCTAAGGTCGAAACGTCGGCGCGCGCCGACACCGCGGCAAACGCCAGAACAAACGCCGCGAAAATAACCTGTAAACGCGTTGCGAAACGGTTCGTCTGCATAACACTCCTTTGCTGATAACGGGCATGGTTGAATACGCCTATCCTACAACATTTTGCCCGCGCCTTCAATCCCCTTTTTCGCGGGGCCGAACCGGACCGCCGTCTCGACGGGACGCGTCCTATTTCTGTTCCGCGGGCTGGAACGGGGTGCCGGTCAGCATTTCGATGAACTTGACCGCCGCGTCCGAAAAGACCTTGTGATGACGGTAGATGATTCCGATCGGACGGGTCATTCGCGGCGAAATGAGAGGGACGACCGCGATCTTGCCGCGTCCGGCGTCGGCCGAGACGGTCGGATACGGGATGATGCTGACTCCCAGGCCGATTTCGACCGCCTCTTTGATCGTTTCGACGTTATCGAATTCCATCACGACGTTGACGCGGACATCCCGCATTCGCATGCACTGGTCGGTCTCGCGCCGGATGACCAAGTCGCGGCCGAACGCGATAAAGTCGGAACCGTTGAGGTCTTCCATCTTCAAGGATGTCCGTTTCGCGAGGGGATGTTCCGCCGGGAGGACGACCGCCATCTCTTCGGCGCGCAGCGGAATCACGTCGATGTCGAGCGAAGCGACCGGATAAGAGGTGATTCCCAGGTCGACTTCCGAGTCGAGCACCGATTCCTGAATCTTCTGAGGCGGAAGGTAGTCGAGCTTGATCTTGACCTTCGGGTAGCTCATCATGAACCGTTTCATGAACCGGCTCATCTCGTGGAGCCCGACCGAATAGATCGCGGCGACCTTGATCTGTTCCTCGTCGCGGTTGTGCATCGTTCGGACGCGGTGAAGAACCGAGTCGTACGACTCGACGATCTGGCGGAACGATTCGTAGCAGAGCTTCCCTTCGGGGGTGAGGCAGAACGGGCGTTTCGCGCGATCGATCAGCGGTACGCCGATCTTTTCTTCAAGCCGCTGAACGGTCTGCGTGGCCGCCGACTGGCTGATCTGATTGATTTCGGCGCCTCGCGAAAAGGACTGATGAAGCGCTACGTCACAGAAAACACGGAACGAATCGATTTTCATAATACGGCCGCTATGAGATCCTGCTGTTGGGTGTCAACGATTTCGGCTCGGCAGAACTCGCCCGGAGTCAGGCCCGAACCGGTGAGATAGACCACTGGGTCAATATCGGGCGCGTCGGCCGCCGTTCGGCCGACGTAGAAATCTTCAACTTCGCCGCTGTCGTCGACGACCGGCGTGTCGACAAGAACTTTGTATGACTTACCGACTTTGGCGCGCGCCTGCTCGGCGGAGACGCGCGTCAGCACTTCGTAAAGGCGCGCGCGGCGCTCCTCTTTGACCTCGTCGGGAATCTGGCCTTCGAGTTCGGCGGCGCGGGTTCCCGCTTCCGCCGAGTAGGCAAAGACCCCCGCGCGTTCGAACCGCCATTTTTCGGCGAACTCAAGGAGCTCTTCGAACGCGGCGTCGGTCTCGCCGGGGAAGCCGGTGATGAAGGTGGTGCGGAGCGTCAGACCGGGGATTGTCTCGCGCAGACGCGCCAGAAGGTCTTCGGTTTCGGATTTGCCGACCCGCCGGTTCATCCGTTTGAGAATCGCGTCGTTGCAATGCTGAAGCGGCAGATCGACGTAGGGAAGAACGGCCGACGCGTCGCCGTCCCCGCCGCCGAACAGCTCGAGAAGTTCGTCGCCGAAAAAGAGGGGATAGGTGTAGAGGAGTCGGATCCAGGGGAACGCGTTCATCCCTTTCAGTTCGGCCAGGAGTTTCGCCAGACGGGGTTCGCCGTAGAGGTCGTTCCCCCAGAAGGTCGTCTCCTGCGCGATCAGAACGAGCTCTTTGACCCCCGATCGGGCGAGAATTTCCGCTTCGCTCAAAACGGCTTCGAGCGGTTTGCTCGTGAAGCGGCCCCGGATCGCCGGAATGGCGCAGTAGGAGCAGAAACGGTCGCACCCTTCGGCGATTTTAAGATACGCCGTGTGCGGCAGGGTGAGCAGAAGACGGTTCTCGTCGCGGAATGTGTAGCGGCGCCGGACGGTGTCGCGGAACGGGACCGGTTTGCGGGCGGGTTCGGCTCGTTCGGGCTTTGGCGGAACGAGCGGCCCGAGAGGGAACGTTTCGGAAAGACGGGATTCGTCGAACGGGCCGTACCAGGCGTCGACTTCCGGGTAGCGGCGCGGGAGTTCGTTTCCGAGCGCGCGGATCAGACAGCCGCAGACCGCGATCGCCCCGATCTTCTTCCGGCGCTTGAGCTTCAGCAGGGATTCGAGCGTTTCGGTCGCCTCCCGCCTTGCGCTCTCGATGAAACCGCACGTGTTTAAGACGACCAGGTCGGCCCCTTCGACGCTCGGGTCAAATTCCCACCCTTGGGCGATGAGACAGCCGAGGATCGATTCGCTGTCGACCAGGTTTTTGGGGCATCCGAGTGAGACGATCGAAACTTTTTTCGCCATAGGGAGTTCCGGGTGATTGATTTTTCAAAGGAATTGTCCTATAACCCTTAGCTAGATAATATAAGAAATTGTGAATTTGTCCAGACCGCGAAGTCGCGTCGGACGATTGTGCCTCGGTTATCGGTGCCGAACGGGGGGCCGAACCGGCAGAAGTTGCGAGGATTCAGATGAAAAGAACGAGAATATTTTGGGCGGTTTTCCTGCTGGGAGTCGGCGTCTGGACGCTCTCTTTGCGCGGGGAAGAACTCCCTTCGATTGACTATTACGTCTCCCCCGACGGGAACGACGCCGCGGCCGGGTCGGCCGAATCCCCCCTGGCCACGATCGACGGCGCGCGCGATCGGATCCGCGCCGACAAGGACGCGGGTATTTCGGCGCGGTGGACGGTTCGTCTCGTTCCGGGGATCTATCCGATCGCCGAGCCGATCGTCTTCGAACCGCGCGACAGCGGCGCCGAGGGAGCTCCGATCCGCTACGTGGGAGAACCGTCGTCCGACGCCCGGTTTCCCTTCCCGGTGATTTCCGGCGGAATCGAGATTGTCGGCTGGCGCGACGAGGGGGACGGCGTTTGGGCGGCGGATCTCCCCGCGGGTGACGGCGGCGACCCCCTCTACTTCGAACAGCTCTTCGTCGGCGATCGGCGCGCCGAGCGGGCGCGCCAGCCGAACGGCGGTTTTCTGGAAGTGGTCGACGGCCGCGACGAAAATCCAATTGACCGCGAGAAGAAAATCTATCCGAAAAATACGAACCAATTCCTCACGCTCAAAGAGGGCGCGCTCGACTTCATGAAAGAGACTCCCGCCGAAGAACTCCGTTTCGCGCAGGTGGTCGTTCATCAGCATTGGGACACCTCGACCCGGATCATTCTCGGTTTTGACGCCGAAAAGAGCGAACTTTTCCTGAAAGGAACCCCTCAGCCGCACCATAACAAGTGGCAGTCCGACTCGCTGGCCGAAATTTTCAATGTGCGAAGCGCGTTCGACGCGCCGGGCGAATGGTTTTACGACGGGACGAATCGCAAGGTTCTCTATCGCCCTCTGCCGGGCGAGACGCTCGAAAGCGCGCGGTTTGTCGTTCCGCGTCCGGGGCTGATCCGCGCGATCCGCTTTGAGGGGAAATCGGTGAAAGAGGAGGGGGCCGACCGGCCGCGGACCGAATGGGTGGAGAACCTCGAGTTTGAAAATCTGGCGATCTCCTATTTCGATTCCCCCCGCCGCCCGTCTCTGATGGCCAACGCCGAACTCGATCCGGCGGTGACCGGTCCGCTCGACCGGCCCGGCCCGTCGCAGTTCGACCCGGCGCAGGCGGCGAATTTCCTCGACGGGACGGTCGGCGGGACGCTGGCCCGTCGCGTCGCGTTTCGGGGGTGCCGAATTTCTCATATCGGCGAGTACGCGATCCGTCTGTCGAACGTGAATCGGTTCCGCGTCGAGCGGTGCGACCTGTTCGATCTGGGGGGCGGGGGGATCACGATCGTCGGTTCCGGCGGAGATGAGGAAAATTCTCCCGGGATGGCGAACTATAACGTGATCCGGAACAACCGCATTCGCCAAGGGGGACGGTGCCATCCCGCGGCGGTCGGTGTCCAGCTGGGGAACAACACGCACGACAACGAAGTGGCGCACAACGAGATCGAAGACTTCTACTACACCGGCGTTTCGGTCGGCTGGACCTGGGGATACAGCGGCGGCAACGCGTTTCGCAACCGCGTGGAGTTCAATAAGATTCACAACATCGGCCAGGGGGCCCTCGCCGACATGGGGGCCGTCTATACGCTCGGCACCCTCCACGGCACGCGGGTCTGCAACAACGTGATCTACGACGTGAAGTCGAACTCCTACGGCGGCTGGGGGCTCTACACCGACGAAGGGTCGGAAGGGGTCCTGATGGAGAACAACCTGGTCTACAACACGACCGACGGCTCGTTTCATCAGCATTACGGCCGGGGGAACCTGATCCGAAACAATATATTCGTCGACAGCGTCCCGTATCAGGTGGTCGCCTCCCGCGTCGAGCCGCACCGGTCGTTCACCTTCGAGAACAACATCGTCGTCTGGTCCGAAGGGAGGGCGTTCGGGCACAAGTTCGAAGAGGTCGAAAAACAGGTGCGCGGCAACACGTGGTTCTGCACCGGCGGCCCGGCGTTGTTCGGCGACGACGGGGATAAGACGTACGATCAGATGAAGGCGCTCGGATTCGACGAGGGGGGCGTCTGCGCCGATCCGCTCTTCGTCGATCCGGACGCCGGGGATTACCGTCTCCGGCCGGAATCGCCGGCGATCAAAGCCGGGTTCGTGCCGTTCGATTACTCGAAGGCGGGAATCGAAGATTAGCGCCCGCGCGTCCCGCGCCGGGAGCGGCGGCTTCCGGCGAAAGGGCGCGACGTGATTTTCCGAGTGGGACGACGGTTCCGAAATCGCGAACATCGCGGCGGCGGGGCGATTTTTCTCTCCTTGCAAACTGCCGTTTGGGGCTGCAGACCAAAAACGAACCGCAAACGGGACAGACCGGTGTTTCGGATATCCCGCGGGCGGTTCCGTTTGATGCCGAGGTCCTTGGCTATCTCAGAATAAGCTTGGGATTTCCCATTAAACTTTTCATCAGCGGAGAGACGATCTGAACGTCCGCCATCTTCGCGATCATCGTCACTTTTTTTCCGGCGTCCTTGCCGGAACATCCGCAATAAAAACCCTTCGCCGTCTTGGTCTCGTAGTCCAAGACGATGAATCTGTCGTGGACTTTGCTGCAGGTTTTTTGAAACGATAAGCGGATTTGCGGATATTCTTTCTGAAATTCCTCCCGTTCGCTTTTTCTTAACGTCGTTCCGATGTTGTCGCTGAAAATGGTAACCGCCACGTTTTTGCCGATCCCCTTGAGCGGCAACAGGGTTTTTATCCCGATGTAGTTGTCGATAACGTATATCGTTTTCTTTGCCGATGAGTAGATGGCTTCGTACGCCGCGGCCGCCTCGGTAACCTGGCCGTCCATCAGCAGCAGCTCTCTTCCCAGGTGTTCGTCGTAGAAATTGGTCATAAAGCTGCGAAGACCGTCAACAGACGCTTCCAGTCTTCGAATGCTTCGGGTGTTCTCGTTTGTTTGGATCGCCAGTTTTGTAAGTTCCGCCTGTCCGATCGTTCCCTGAGTGTCGAGAATGTAATCCTTCATCCGGCGAAACAGACGAACCAGCTCCCTGCTTTGATGGATTGCCAGACTCCTTTCAGCACCGTCATGAGCATATAGATGCCCTGTTCGGTGAAGGCTTAGGGGAGATTTCTTCTGCCTCCCCAACCGGAACTTGATGTCGCAAATTGCGACTTCAAGTTTGCCAGTTCTGACGATGACAGCCGGAATATAAAATCCTCACCCTCAAATCGATCCCGGTTTCTTTTGACCTGTTCGTTGAAATGCCGAGTTTCGTATCCGTAGATTTGGGCGAGATCGGAATCGAGCATGACCCTTTGTCCTCGGATAACGTAGATCTTGTTGCGGACAAGCTCCGCTGAAACGATCATCAGTTCGGAATCTTTTTCTTTTGCCATTGCCGCTTCCTCATACCTTTCGACAGGCGAACGCAAATCCATTACGCCACGGTTCTGAAGATCAGTATACCACAAAGGCGAATTTCCGGCCGCACGGCCGCGGGGCGTGATTTTCGGGCGGGCGGCGGATTAGGGAACCGCCTCTTCGGTGATTTTGCACCGGTAGTCGAGGAAGGTCGCCGTTCCGTACGCTTCGGGAACCGATCGGGCGAATTCGATTTCGGTCTTGACCGCCCTGCCGCCCGCCATATCGAACCGGCACGTGCCGGTAAAGAGGCGTTCGGCCAGCTGCCCTTCCAGGTACGGGTCGCCGATGAGCGAAGTCGGCACCGTCCGCACTTCGATCACCGCCAGGTCGCCCGAAACGCCGGTCAGGGTGAATTTGATGACGGCGTTGATCGTCTTGACGGTCTTGTCGCGGTTCTGCAAAAAAATCGTGTAGGGGAGGGTCCACGTCTCGCCGACGGCGACCGCCTCGTCGGGGAAGGGGAAGAGAACGCGCGAGTCTTTCGCGTTCCCCCCGTACTCCCGCATCATTTTTTCCTTGTCGGTCATCATTCCGAGCCGGTCGATCTTGAATCGGGAGAGTTCCCGCCCGACCGCCTTTTCGGTTCCGAAGACCGAGATCTCGGCCGGGACTTCGTCGTCGACGCGGCTGTCGTATCGGATCGGGTCTTTTCCCGTCTCCTGCTGATCGAGGATCATCTCGTCGATGGTGTAGGTGACCGTCTCGACGTCTTCGGGGAGGTCGGCGGCGTGCGGTTCGACGTGCCAGCGGCGGACGATCCGCGAGACCGTTTCGATTTCGGTTTCGAGCCCCGACATCAGGACTTTTTTCCAGACCCGGTGCGAGACGTTCCACTTCTGGTCGCTTTCCGGCGCGAAGCGGTACCGGAGGAGGTATCGTTCGGCGCCGTCCTCCTGATGCTCGACGATCTGCGGGGTAAAGAGGATGTCGGGGAGACGGGTGTATTCTTCCCGCGCCTGCGGATCGACGTTTTCAAGATCGCGCGGGGCGTCCTGCGGGGCGTCCGATTCCGGCTCGGAGTCGTTGAAGAGGTCCGAGAAGCGTTCGGTCGCCCCTCCCAGATCCGAGAGGTCGTCGGCGGAAAGGGACAGGGGAGCCGGGGTGCCGCTCGGCGTTTCGGCGGAGGGGGGAGAATTTTCCGCGACGTTCGGGGATTTTTCCCCGCCGCATCCGTAAAGACTTGAAAGGAGAAGAATCGCGAGGAGGACGGAAACGCCGCCTCGGCGCGGAAAGAGAGTCGGAAAGATGGTCATCGCGGTTTGTTTCGCTCCGGCGTCATGTGGGGGGCGTTTGGGGTGTTCCTGTAAAAATAGGGAAACTCGAGGCTCTCTCGAGGGCCGCCTAAGTATATAAAAAAATTTTTTTCTCCCGTCAATCGGTCTTATGGACTGGACGAAAACGGGAACCCAATATAGAATAGGGCCAGGCTTTTTTCGCCGAAAAGAAAGGATTATATGGCTTACGAACGATTTACCGAACGTGCGCGGAAGGTGATGCAGTTGGCGAACCAGGAAGCGCAGCGGTTTAACCACGAATATGTCGGAACGGAACATATCCTGCTCGGCCTTATTAAGGAAGGGAGCGGCGCGGCCGCGACGATCCTCCGCGATATGGGGGGCGATCTGCGCAAGATCCGCATCGAAATCGAAAAGATGGTTCGGCACGGACCGGACATCGTGATGATGGGGCGTCTGCCGCAGACGCCGCGAGCCAAAAAGGTGATCGAATACGCCATGGACGAGGCGCGTACGCTCGGCTCGCACATGGTCGGGACGGAACATCTCCTTCTGGGGCTTCTCCGCGAACAGGAAGGGGTGGCCGCGCAGGTGCTGATGAACATCGGGATCAAACTCGGCGACGTCCGCGCCGCGGTGATGAACCACCTCAAAAACGAAGGGGGCGACGACGGCGCGGATCCCGATTCCCGTCCCGGCGGCGAATCAGCCGGTCCGAAAGGACTCGGGATGGAATCGCCGATGCGCGGCGCGAGCAAATCGAAAACCCCGGCGCTCGACAGTTTCGGCCGCGACCTGACCGAGCTGGCGCGTCAGAAAAAACTCGACCCGGTGATCGGCCGAAACGACGAAATCGAGCGGACGATGCAGATTCTCTGCCGCCGCACCAAGAACAATCCGGTCCTTCTGGGCGAGGCGGGGGTCGGCAAGACGGCGGTCGTCGAAGGGTTCGCCCAGCGCGTCGTCGAAGGGAACGTTCCCGATCTTCTTCTGAACAAACGGATCGTCGTTCTCGATCTGGCGATGATGGTCGCCGGCACGAAGTACCGCGGTCAGTTCGAAGAACGGATCAAGGCGCTGATGAACGAGGTCCGCCGCACCGAAAACACGATCCTCTTCATCGACGAGCTCCACACCCTGGTCGGCGCCGGCGGGGCCGAAGGGGCGATCGACGCGGCGAACGTCCTGAAGCCGTCCCTCTCGCGCGGCGAAATTCAGATCAGCGGCGCGACGACCCTCGACGAATACCGTAAGTTCATCGAAAAGGACAGCGCGCTCGAACGGCGGTTCCAGATCGTGATGGTCAATCAGCCGACCGCCGAAGAGACGTTCCAGATTCTGCGCGGGATCCGCGAACGGTACGAAGACCACCACCACGTGAATATTCTCGATTCGGCGCTCCGCGCGGCGACCGACCTTTCCGAAAGGTACATCACCGGCCGGGCGCTCCCCGACAAGGCGATCGATGTCATCGACGAGGCCGGTTCGCGCGTACACCTTAAATCGCTGACCCGTCCGCCCGATCTGAAAGATTTGGACGACCAGCTTGCGCAGCTTGACAAAGAGAAACAGAACGCGGTCAGCAAACAAGATTTTGAGACCGCCGCGAAACTCCGCGACAAGTTCGAACAGCTGAAACTGCGGAAAGAAGGTCTCCAGAAAGAGTGGGAAACCCGTCAGAACGAGAAGGTCGGTCTGGTCGACGACCAGGTGATCGCCGAGGTCGTCTCGAAGATGACCGGCGTCCCCCTGACGCGTCTTTCGACCGAAGACTCGAAACGCCTTATGGACATGGAAAAGGAACTCCATAAGCGCGTGATCAGCCAGAACGAGGCGATCGAAGCGATTTCGAAAGCCGTTCGCCGAAGCCGAAGCGGGATTCAAGACCCGCGCCGTCCGATCGGTTCGTTCATCTTCGCCGGGCCGACGGGGGTCGGGAAGACGCTCCTGGCCAAAGCGCTCGCCGAGTTCATGTTCGGCGACGAAGACGCGCTGGTGACGATCGACATGAGCGAGTTTATGGAAAAGCACACGGTCAGCCGTCTGGTCGGCGCCCCTCCGGGATACGTCGGGCACGACGAAGGAGGACAGCTGACCGAGAAGATCCGCCGCCGCCCCTATTCGGTCGTCCTTCTCGACGAGATCGAAAAGGCGCATCCGGACATCTTCAACATCCTCCTGCAGGTTCTGGAAGAGGGCCGTCTGACCGACAGTTTCGGCCGGAACGTCGATTTCCGCAACACGATCCTGATCCTGACGACGAACGCCGGAGCCGAAGCGATCAAGAACGAATCGGCGTTCGGATTCCAGCGGCCCGAAGACGACGCTTCGTACCAGAGCATGAAAGAGCGCGTCAACGAGCATATCGAACGCGTTTTCCGGCCGGAGTTCATCAACCGGTTCAACGACATCATCGTTTTCCGTCATCTGAACGAGAAGGATCTCGAAGACGTCGTCGATCTGGAACTGAAGAAGCTCCGTCAGCGTCTGGTCGAGAAGCGGCTCTGTCTTCTGCTGTCCGACGCGGCGAAGAAGCTGATCGTCAAACGGGGGAGCAACGTCGACTACGGCGCGCGTCCGCTTCGCCGCGCGATCGAGAGCAACCTTGAAGACCCGCTGGCCGAAGAGATCCTCAAAGGGGAGTTCGCCGACAAAGACGTCATCTACGTCGACGTCAAAACGGTCGGCGATAAAAAACAGCTCTTCTTCGTCGGAAAGATGCTCGACGAACTTTCGGACGAAGAACGCGCCAGCGACGACATTCAGAAGTTCCTTCCCCCCGAACCGGACCCTGCGGCGCCGGAAACCCCCGCCGCCGAGCCGAGCGGCGGGGCGGTCGAGTCCGCCGCCGAGCCGGAAGAACCGCCGGCCGAATAGTCGTTTTCACGTTTTTCGCCCCCCGTTCACCGCAAGATGAACGGGGGGTTCATTTTGACACGGGATATTATTTCGACCTCTCGTAAAGGAGTTTTCTTCGATGGACGTTCTGCGAAATGTTTGCGGCAATATCGCGTCGAATCTGAGCGCGCTGGGCGATTTGGCCGGCTGGGACAAACTGGTTCTGGCGGTCTATTTCGCCGCGCTTTTTTTCGTCGGTTTTTGGACGATGAAAAAATCGGGGAAGAACACCAAGGAGTATTTCCTCAGCGGACAGTCGATGTCGTGGTGGCTTCTCGGCTTTTCGCTGGTGGCGACCACCTTCGCCGCCGACACCCCGAACTTCGTGACGGAGCTTGTGCGCACCAAGGGGGTCTCGGCGAACTGGAGCTGGTGGGCGTTTCTTTTGACGGGCATGACGACGGTTTTCATTTACGCCAAACTCTGGCGGCGTCTCGGCGTGATGACCGATATCGAGTTTTACGAGGTCCGTTACGGCGGGAAATCGGCGTCGTTCCTACGGGGATTCCGCACCGTCTATCTGGGGCTGATCGTTAACACCGTGGTGATGGCGAACGTGATCCTGGCGATCATTAAAATCTTAAACACGATGCTCGGAATCGATCCGGCGACGGCGGTCGTCTTTTCGTGCGGCGTGACGGTCCTCTTTTCGGCGGTCGGCGGTCTTTCGGCGGTGATCTGGGCCGACTTCATCCTCTTCATCATCGCGATGGGAGGGGCGATCGGCGCGGCGGTCTATCTGCTCGGACTCCCCGAAGTCGGCGGTCTTTCGGGGCTGTTGGCGCACGAGGAAGTGGTGAAGATGACCTCGGTTCTGCCGAACTTCACCGACACCGACGCGGTGATTGCCCTTCTGGTGATCCCGCTCGTGGTGCAATGGTGGAGCGTCTGGTATCCGGGGGCGGAACCGGGGGGCGGGTCGTTCGGCGCTCAGCGGATGTTCGCCGCCAAGAACGAGTCGCATGCGATCGGCGCGACCCTCTTTTTCAACTTCTGCCATTACGCCGTCCGTCCCTGGCCGTGGATTCTGGTGGCGTTGGCTTCGATCGTC
>CADBQY010000104.1 GCA_902796885.1 uncultured Planctomycetota bacterium | reverse complement strand
CGACGATCCCCGGAACGCGCCGCTCCGCCGGTGCACCCTGCGGAGTTTCGCCGCCGCCCTGTTCGACTGCCTCGCCCTGGGAATCTACCCGGAACCCGGCCGCGCCTACTTCGCCGCGTCCGGCGACCGCGCCGTCTTTCTGCTCGGATACCGGGGAATGATCGAGCTGGCCGCCCGCGCCGGCATCTTCGTGAAGGCGTATAACGTCTTTAAAGGGGATAAGTTCAAATGGGTCGCCGGTAGCGACGAACGGATCGTCCATCTGCCGAATATCGAAGTGCGCCGCTGCGAAGAGACGTTCCTCTGCTCCTACTGCGTCTCGATCGCCGACGGCCGGCCGGTCTACGACGTCATGCTCAAAAGCGAAATCGACGCCGTGCGCGACCGGTCGGGCCAGTTCAGCGAAATCTGGGCCTCAGACTACCTCGAAATGGCCCGAAAGACCGTCCTCCGCCGCGCCGCCAAATTCTTCCCCGCCGCCGGCAGCGGTCCCGAAGCCCGAACGGACGGGGCGTGAAACGCGCGGCTCGGGAGTAGACGAGCTCGGCGACGTTCTGTAGCCGCGAACACCGCGCAGGCCCCGAACTAAGCCGCCCTACGAGGCGGCGCTTCCGGCTAGCCGAAACTTCGACGGGAACATATCGCCCGTGCGGCTTCGCACCCCGCCGCGGATCGCGGACCGGAACAACGCCCAGGGCGGCTCGTGCGCCCGCCATCGAGCGGGCGCCGTCGGCCCGGTTAAGAACTTCGACGGGATATATCGCCCGCCGCGGCTCGCGGATCGCGGACCGGTTATGGAGGTTCTTTTGATGTCAGCTCTCTGGCAAACCAACTTTGAAGACGCGGAACATCTTTTGCCGGGATTTCCGAAATTCGACTCGGCTCGGCTGGCCGACGAACGTTCGATCACGATGGAAAAAGTCTATCAGATCGCGCCCGCCGAGTTCGTGCCGCTGGTCATGTCGCTCCCGAAAAAGGGGCGCGTCCATCTGATCGACGTCGACGGCGTCTGGTGCTGGTTTCAAATCGATTCGGTCGACGTGCGGCGGCTGACCGGGCTCGTTCCCTCGTCGATCACCGGCGCCGAAACGCTCCGCGCCGACACGGTCCTGGTACGCGCCGAGCTAAAAATGTCGCTTCTGAAACACGCCGCCGATCCCGCCGTCCCGCCGTGGGAGCTCCCCTGCTACCGGTTCCGCGCGGCGCCCGTCGCGCTCCGCACGGCGCCGCGCCTTTTCTACCCGACCGCGGGCGACCCCCTTTTCGGCGGCGGCGCGGCCGCCTCGCTCGCCCCCGCGCCGCTGGTCAATACGGCGGGCGTCCCCATTCAGGCCGACGGCACGCGCGTTCTGACCCGCTTCTCGTTCTTTTACAATATGCGCGCGACCGCCGCCGACTACGCCCGCGCGCTCGACTGCTCCTGGCTCTGGCCGGGCCACTGCAACGCGTCGCCCGTCCTTTTCGCGGGAATCGCGTTCCCGGCCCTGACGCTCATGTTCGAGTCGTTTTCGTT
This sequence comes from uncultured Planctomycetota bacterium, assembly GCA_902796885.1. Taxonomy (GTDB): domain Bacteria; phylum Planctomycetota; class Planctomycetia; order Pirellulales; family Thermoguttaceae; genus RUG695. The sequence continues at coordinate 1,821 of CADBQY010000104.1, read as the reverse complement.
CGAAGCGTGCGACGAGCCGTATTCCTACCCCGCCGTCGCCGACGGCGCCGACACGGTCGTTTCGGGCGTGTGGCGCTACCTGAAATGCTCCGTCCGCCTCCTGGCCGACCCGCTCTCGTTCGCGCGGAACTATATGAACGCCGGCGTACATCGGCTCGCCCGGCGCGGAATCGAACGTCTCTGGCAGTGGACCGACGACGCGGGAAACCTCGCGTTCGGCTCCTACGCCGACGCCCTTTCGCGCGCCGACGCGCAGGAAGTCTCCGAAAACCTCTTTCTGAACGAGGCGGGGACCGCGCCCGCGCCGTTCGGCGCCGACGGCCGCCAGACCGCCGTCTTTCGCCGCGGCGTTCTCGAAGAGCCGTACGACTTCAATCTGCTCGGTCTGCCGGCCGACCCGCCTCTGGAATAAACGCCGCGAGCGGCCGCGTTTCCTTTTCACACGCATATTCGTTTCACACCAATCCGCACCCGTACCAAACGAAAGTCATCCGATGAAAGAAGAATCCAATTTCAAAGTTCAGTTTAACGCCGCCAACACCGCCGCCGACGCGAACGCCGACGCCGCCGGCGCGTCCGCCCGCCGCGTCTTTTCCGGCTGGAAGCGGTTTCTCGCCGACGGCGCGGTCTGGCTCCTGATCGTCCTGACCGCGCGCGGCGTCTGGTCGGCCGGCACGTTCACGGCGCGCCAGGTCCGTCGGTTTCAGCGGCTGATCGAGTGGTCCGAAACCCTCCCGTTCGGCGGGGACGACCGCGCGCGCCCGTTCGACCGGTTCCGTCGGAAGAGCCGCCGTCCGCTCGAGGCGTGGATCGCCGCGAACCTGCCGCGCGACCGACGCGGCGCGTCGGCCGCCGCCGACGCGATGCGCGGCGTCGCCGGTCTGCTCCGCGCCGGCGATCTGCGCGGCGCCGAAGACGCCATGGCCGAACTGACCGCCCGGCTCACCCCCGAACTCGACCGCGCGCGATGGTGCCCGTTCCTCGCCGAACTTTCGGACCGGCTCCTCGACGAACTCGACGCCGCCGATCCCGCCGACGCCGCCGCGCTGGCCGATCTGCTCGACCGCGCCGCCGACGCCTTCTCGACCCGCGCCGCGCGGGCGGACGCCGAAGCGGCGGCGGACGACGGCGAAAACGAAGACGCGCCCGCCAAGGAATCCGCGCCCGCCGAAAACGCGCCCGCCGCGCCGGCCCGCGCGTGTCCCGCCGGGAATTGCGCCGCCGGGTACGGGTACCGCTATTTCTTCTAGGAGGAAACGACGGTGAAGAAGTCCGAACCGAAAAAACCGGAACCGAAAAAGGCGGGCGTGAAGAAAAACGCCGCGGCGAAGAAGACGGCGGCGGGAAAGCAAAAGACCGCCGCGAAATCGGTCGTAAAGAAGACGTCGGCGGCCGCGAAAAAGACCGCCGTGAAGAAAGCCGCGCCGAAAGCGCCCGCCGCGCCGAACGAGCTCCGCTATTCGGACGGCGAACTGGCGATGATCCGCGAGAAGCAGCTCGAACTGGCTTTCGGCGGCGATCGGCAGATGCTCATCTGGCTCGGCAAGGCCGTTCTCGGCCAGACCCCGCCCGCCGCGCGTCCCGGCGCCGGCGACGGCGAGGACGAGTGCGTGCTCGTCCTCACCCCCGAAGAAGCCGAAGCCCTGTACGGGCCCGGCCCGGACCCGGCCCGGAGCCCGGGTAGGCGATAAAGGCTCCCGGCCCTACGGGCGGTCGCAGCAGCTAGGCGAGGGGCCGGGGAGTATACGCGCCGAGGGCTGTTCTGTAGTCGCGAAACATCGCACAGGCTCCGGACTAAGCCCGGCCAACGAGCCGGGCGCT